>NZ_FRCS01000008.1:0-300000 GCF_900143005.1 Cryptosporangium aurantiacum | reverse complement strand
GATGGCTTCCGCGTAGTACTCCGCCTCGGGCCCGGCGTCCAAGTACCGGGAGACCGCGGCCTCGTAAGCATCGATCTCCTGCACGGAGTACAGGTGCTCGTTCTCGTCGGTGATGAAGTAGCCGACCTCGACCGCCGCCCGCACCAGAGCGATCGTCAGTTCGTCGCCGGACTTCTCAGCTGCGGCGAGCAGCGCCGCGTTGAGCTTTTCCGGAGGATAGGGAACGGGGGTGTCGGCCTCCGGATCGAAGAACACGGGATCCCCGGGCTCGATGTCACGTCCGAACTTCGCCCGGAAGCGTTCACGCTGGTCGGAGAAGAGTCCGCCGACGTGCGGAGGCAGCGTCACGCACTCGGAGCCGTCGGCGAGGATCGTCCGCTGGGCGAATCGGGGGTCCCCGGTTCGTCGGGCGACGAGCGCGGCGTGACGCTCGGCGTGCCTCTCGTACGCGGCCAGGCTCCGTGCGCGGCGCGGCTTGCTCATCGGGGCGGCACCCACCTCTCGGCGATCGGGTGCCGCCATCCTCGAATCCCGCGGGGCCGCGACCTCGGTTATCCACAGCCCCGCAAAAACCTCAGCCGGCCACGGGGACAACCGCTCCGTCGCGGAGGTAGACCGGGATCTCGTGCAGGGGAGCGTCGGCCTCGATCGTGGTGCCGCCCTCGAGAACCTGCCCGCTCCAGACGTGCGTCCACCGCGATCCGCGCGGCAGGTACACGCTCCGCGCACGGGCGCCGGCTTCCAGGACGGGTGCGACCAGCACGTCGGGCCCGAACATCAGCTGGTCGTCGACGTCCCAGGCCTGTTCGTCGTCCGGAAAATCGACGAAGAGCGGCCGCATGGCCGGAAGCCCCTCGGACGCCGCTCGATCAAGCTGTTGATGCAGGTACGGCCGCAGCCGTTCCCGCATCTCCATCACCGATTTGATGATCGGGTACGCGGTGTCCCCGAACGCCCACACCTCGTTCGGGCCGCCGGTCATGTCCCAGCCGGTCGACATCCGTGGCTCGCGGTTGCCGTGCAGCCGGAACAGCGGACAGAACGCCCCGTACTGGAACCACCGGACGATCAGCTCGCGGAAGTCCTCGTCGGACGCGTCGCCGCCGTGGAAGCCACCGATGTCGGTGGTCCACCACGGAATGCCGGCGATCGCGATCGACAGCCCGGCCCGCACCTGGCGGCGCAGCGATTCCCAGGTGGCCGGGATGTCACCCGACCAGACCGCCGCCGAGTACTTCTGCGAACCCGCCCAGGCGGAGCGGCACAGCAGCACGGTTTCCGGGTCACCGGCGGCAGCCATCCCCTCGGCGAACATCCGCGCGGTCTCCCGCGGGTAGATGTTCGCGACCTCCGCGCCCGGCCCGGCGTGAAACGCCAGGTTCGCCGGGTGGCCCGGGTTCAGCTCCGGCTCGCAGGCGTCCAGCCACCAGACCCGGACGCCCAGGTCGAAGTAGTTCTTCTTGGCGACCGACCAGAGGAACTCCCGGGTCCGTGGGTTCGTCGGGTCGTGGAACGCGATCGGCATCGGCACGGCCATGCCCTTGTCGCGGATCGTGGCGTGGAACTCGGCCCCCTGGTCGGTGCCGACCAGCATCCCGCCGTCGCGCAGCGTCTCGTAGTTCTCCGAGAGCGGCGAGATCGTCGGCCAGATCGAGACCATCAGCCGGACGCCCAGGTCGGAGAGCTCGGCCATCATCGCCGCCGGGTCCGGGTACTCGGCGGGGTCGAACTTGTAGTCGCCCATCGCGGTCCAGTGGAAGAAGTCGGTGACGATCACCTCCAGCGGGAGGCCCCGGCGCTTGTGCTCCCGCGCCACGGACAGCAGCTCCTCCTGGTTCCGGTAGCGCAGCTTGCACTGCCAGAACCCGGACGCCCACGACGGCAGCCGCGGCGCGTGCCCGGTGGCGTCCGCGTATCGGGCCAAGATCGCGGCCGGCGACCCGGCCGTCATCCAGTAGTCGATCCCGCGCGCCTGGGACGCCGTCCAGCGGGTGACGTTGTCGGCGAACTCCACCCGCCCGACCGCCGGGTTGTTCCACAGGAAGCCGTAGCCGCGGTTGCTCAGCACGAACGGGATCGACACCTCGGCGTTGCGCTGCACCAGGTCGAGCGCGAGTCCCTTGTGGTCGAGGCGGCCGTGGGTGCGCTGGCCCATCCCGTAGAGCCGCTCGCCCGGGTACGCCTTGAACTGCTGGTGCACCTCACCGGCGCCGGACCGGTTGCCGTAGAAGACCCGCGCACCCGGCCACCAGAAGTGCTCACGCTCCTCGGCCAGCAACTCCTCGCCGGTCGACGTCCGTACGAATCGCACCACCGGAAAGGGGAACCCGTCGCCTTCCGGGATGTCCACGAGAACGGTCAGCTCGCCGTTGACCAGCTTCCCGCCGTCGATCGTGACGGGACCGGACGGCGGCGGGTCGGTCAGCGCCCCCACGTCTGACGACGGAATCGCCTCCCGCGCGGAACGGACCCGGACGCTGTCCGCGCCCCACGGTTCGATCCTGAGCACCTCGTGCTGGAAGCGCACTTCCAGTGCGTTCAACGGTTCCTCCTACTTGAGAGAGCCTGCGGTGGTGCCTGCCGCGACGTACCGCTGCGCCACTGCGAGCAGCACGACCGCGGGGATCGACGCCAGGACCGCGGTGGCCATCACCGAACTCCAGTCCTCGACGAACGTTCCGATGTACGTGTAGAGGCCGAGCGTCACCGGCCGGACGTCCTCGGTCGTGGTGAGCGTCAGCGCGAACAGGAAGTCGCCCCAGGTGAACAGGAACGTGAAGAGCGCGGCGGTGACCAGCGCGTTCCGGCTCATCGGCAGCACGATCGAGCGGAACGTGCGCAGCGGGCCGGCGCCGTCGACCCACGCCGCCTCGATCACTTCGCGGGGCAGCGCGCCCATGAACGCGCGCAGGATCAGCATCGCGAACGGGATGCCGGTGCTGGAATCGGCGAGGATCAGGCCGCCGATCGAGTTGAGCAGGCCGAGGTCGTTGTACGCGCTGTAGAGCGCGTTGGCGACGACGATGCCGGGCACCATCTGGCTGAGCAGGACGCCGAGCAGCACTGCGCCGGCCCAGCGGATCCGCAGGTGTGCCAGCGCGTACGCGGCGGGCGCGGCGATCAGCAGGCTGAACACCACGCTGCCGAGCGAGATGATCAGGCTGGTCATCAGGTGGCCGCCCTGGTCGCGGATCGCTTTCGCGTACCCGCTGAAGTCGAGGTCGACCGGGACCCACGGCGTCTCGACCGCGCCGCTGGACGGCTGCAGCGAGACGTTGACCATCCAGTAGATCGGGAACAGGACGACGGCGAGGATCAGGATGCCGCCGGCGGTCCATCCCCAGGACTTCATGCTTCCCTCCGGGCGGCGCGCAGGTAGAGAAAGGCGAACACCAGCGACACCGCGATCAGGATGTTGCCGAGTGCGGCGCCCTGTCCGAAGTCGAACTCCACGAACGACAGGTGGTACGACTGCGTCGCGAGCGTCTGGGTCGCGTTGGCCGGGCCGCCCCGGGTCAGGCCCAGGATCAGGTCGAGCACCTTGATCGTGTAGACCAGCCCGAGCACCAGGACGACGTTGACCACGGGCCGCAGCAGCGGCCAGGTGACGTAGCGGAACGCCCGCCAGCCCGTGGCGCCGTCCAGCGCGGCGGCCTCGTAGAGATCGGTGGGGATGTCCTGCAGCCCGCCGTAGAGGATCGTCGCGTTGAACGGGATGCCGATCCAGATGTTGACGATGATGCAGGCGATCAGCGCCAGCGACGTGCTGGTCAGCCAGCCCGGATCGGTGGGGAGAACCCGGTTCAGGACCCCGTTGTCCTGGTCGAGGATCCAGCGCCACACCGCGCTGGCCACGATCAGCGGGATCAGCCAGGGCAGCAACAGCAACGAGCGCAGCAGGCCCGACAGCGGGAACCGGCGCCGGAAGTACACCGCGATCGCCAGGCCGAGCACGAACTGCCCGGCGATCGACCCCGCGGTGAACAGCGCGGTGTTGAGCACCGCCTTGTCGAACACCGCGGAGCCGATCACCGCGCTGTAGTTCGCGAGCCCCACCCAGGGCGCCTCGCCGGTGTAGAACGTCGACGTCGTGTACTTCTGGAAGCCCATCACGACGTTCTTGACCACCGGGTAGCCGAAGAACAGCACGAGGTAGGCCACCGCCGGCACCAGGAACAGGATTTCCAGTGCCCGGTGCCGGCGGCGTAGATCAGCCATTCTGGGCGTCCTGCAGCGCCTTCAGCGGGGGCGCCCCGCCGGTCAGCGCTGACTGGACGGCCGTGTAGATCTTGGTGGCTGCCTTCGGCCAGTCCTCACCGAGCTCACCGGTGCGGGCCCTGGCGTCCTCGACGAGCTTGCTGAACGCGGCCATCGTCGGCTGATCGGCGACGAACTTCGCCTGCAGCGCCGACTTCGTCGGCACGGTCTGCCGCTCCTTGGCGAGCAGCAACTGGTTCTCGTCCGAGTTCAGGCAGGCGACGATCTTCGCCGCGTTCTTCTGCTTGTCTTTGTTGCCGGTGTTCGGGACGGTCCAGGTCTCGCCACCGAGCGGGGCGACCGCGGTGCCACCCGCCTTCGGCGCCGGGATCGGGACGACGTCGTAGTTCAGGTCCTTGTTCTCGTTGAGCAGCGGGAACTGCCACGGTCCGTTCACCATCAGCGCGGCATTGCCCGCCCGGAACTGGTCGGCGACGTCCGCCTGCGTCCAGCTGACCACCGACTTCGACGCTGAGCCGTCGTTCACCAGGTCGACCCAGAGCTGGAGCGCCGCGGCGGTCTCCGGTGTCGCGATGTTCTTCTCGTCGCCGCCGTTCGACCACATGAACGGCAGGAACTGCCAGGTGCCCTCGTAGTTGGCCGGCGCGGAGAACGCGACGCCGTATTGCTTGCCCTTGGTCAGCTTCTTCGCGGCGGTGCGGAGCTCGGCCCAGGTCGTCGGCGGCTTCACGCCGGCTTTCGCCAGGATGTCCTTGTTGTAGAACAGTCCGATCGTGTTCGTGACCGGCTGCAGACCGTAGAGCTTGTCCTCGTAGGTCGACGCGGCGACGACGCCGGGCACGTACCCGTCGGCGTTCAGGTTGTAGTCGGACAGCGGGGAGAGCGCACCGGTCGCCGCGATCTGCTGCAGGTCGGGGTTGTCGAGCATGAGGACGTCCGGCAGCGTCCGGGACGAGCTCTGCTGCAGCACCTTGGCGATCAACGTGTCGCCGGGCACCGCCTCCCGCTCGATCGTCAGGCCGTTCTCGTCGGCGCAGGCCTTCAGCACCCTGTCGTAGACGGGCTTGTCGGGGTCGTTGTTGTAGTAGTCGAGGACTCGTAAGGACGTGGAGTCTCCGGACGAGCCGCCGCCACCGCCGCAGCCGGCGAGAGCGAGCGGAAGCACCAGCGCCAGAGCGGCTGCGGTGCGGAACATCGATCGACGCTGATCCATGTGCGGTCCTTTCCCGGGGGATCGTCGATGCGTATCGATGAGCGGCGTGCGTAAGGACGGTGACCTCCCCGCGTGCTACGGCGCGGGCATCACCGTCTGCCGACGGGTGAGTTGGGGGGCGACCAGGTCGACCCGCGGGGGACGAGGTGCCTCCGCGGGCTGTTCGAGCAGGCGGAACAGGGTCTCCATCGCGCGCCGGGAGACGTCCCGGGGTTCGAGGGAGACGTTGGTGATCGGCGGCTCGGCTTCGGCCGCCGCGGCGTCGGTGAGCAGACCGATCACCGAGAGGTCCCGGCCGGGGACCACGCCGCGCGCGGTGAGCGCGTGGACGACCGGCTGGACGGTGTTCGACGCCGGGATGATCACGCCGAGCCGGCCGGCCACCCGGGTGGCGAGCCGGTCGGCGGTCTCGCCCGCGGCGGCCCGGCCCCACTCCACCGGCGCCACGACCTCCAGCGGCAGGCCGTGGCCGGCGGCGGCGACCCGGGCAGCGTCGTAGAAGCGCCGGACGTAGTTGAGGTCGCGTTCGATGATCTCCCCCGGATGGCCGACCAGCACCAGGCGGTCGTGGCCGGTCGCGGCCAGCTCGTCCACCGCGAGCCGGGCGGCCTGTCCGAAGTCGAGGTCGACGCAGTGCAGGCCGTGCGGATCCTCGGGGACGCCGATCAGGATCACCGGCGTGCGGACGCTCGCGGCGACCGGCAGCCGCTCGTCGTCGGTGGCGTGCAGGTCCATCAGGATGATCGCGTCGCACAGCGACCGTCCGGCGAGCCGCCGGATGCCCGCGGAACCCTCGTCGGTGGTGACGAGCAGGACGTCGTGGTCCCTGGCCCGGGCCGCGCCGGCGATCGTCTCGATGAACGGGAGCAGTCCGGTGGTGTCGACCCCGCGTCCGAACGGGACGACCAGCCCGACGACGTTCGTCCGCTGGCTGGCCAGCGCACGCGCCCCGGCGTTGGGTTCGTAGGTGAGGCGGTCGATCGCGTCCAGCACCCGGCGGCGGGTCTCCTCGGAGATCGGGCGCTTGCCGCTCATCACGTAGGAGACCGTGCTCTGGGAGACCCCGGCGAGCCGGGCCACGTCTTTGCTCGTGAACGCGACCACCGGCCACCTCCTCGCGCCGCTCCGTCGATGCGTATCGACGGACGCGAGGTTAAGCCCAGTCGCGAATCGAGCGCAAGCACTCCGCGGATTCACCCGTGATCGGCCTCTAAGGAGCGCTTAGAGGCCGATCACGCGTGAATCAACGCCGGGCGAGCGTCTCCCCGATGAGCTTTCCGTAGCGGGCCAGGTGGCGGTCGGCGGTGAAGAGGTCGAGCGCGCGTTCGCGGCCCGCGTCGCCGATCTTCGCGGCGTAGTCGGCGTCGGTGAGCAGGCGCCGCAGGGCGTCGGCGAACCCGGCCAGGTCGGACGCCTCGACGAGCAGCCCGGACTCCGCGTCGACGATCTGCTCCAGCAGCCCGCCGACCGTGCTGCCCACGACCGGCGTCCCCTTGAGCATCGCCTCGACGACCGTGAGCCCGAACCCCTCGGAGATGCTCTTCTGGGTGATCACCGCCGCGTGCCGCTGCAGCGCGTTGATCACCAGCGCGTTCTCCTCCAGGTCGGTCATCGGGATGCACGCCAGGTGGATCCGTTCCCGGGCCGCGCCGGGCAGCGCGCGCCAGGCGCTCATCGCCTCCAGCATCTGCTCGGCGCCCTCCGGGTCGTCCGCGTAACCGCTGATCGCGGGCCCCACCAGCGCCAGGTGCGCGTCGGTGTCGAGCAGGTGGTCGGCGAACGCGCGGGCGACGCCCGGCATGTCCTTCATCCGGTCCCAGCGTGAGATCTGGACGACGAGCGGCGCGTCGGCGGGCGCGGGCGGCCCGGCCTGGAGGATGTCGGCACGGCGGGCGATCGGGCTCGTCGAGCCGTCCTTGCGGGTGAACGTGAGCCCCGCGGGCGCGGAACCCGCGATCAGCCCGTAGTGGGCCAGCACGTCGCGGACGAACTGCGGCTCCAGCGGGCGGTTCTTCGGCGCCATCGGGTCGATCGACGACCGGAGCGTCCGCAGCCGGCCGCGTTCCATCCAGTCCGGCGCGTACTCCACCCGGGTCAGCAGGTACGTGTCGGCGGGTTCGACGTACCGCCGGATGAACTCCCAGCCCTCGACGTCGTGCGGCGTGCTCACGTCGACGCCGATGTGGCACCGCCACAGCACCGGGACGCCCAGCTGCTTGGCCAGCGGCACCAGCCCCGCGGGTTGCGGGTCGTGCACCACGACGATGTCGTCCGGGCCGACGATCTCCGCGAGCCGGGCCTGCACTCCCTGATGAACGGCGAAGTAGTCGGCGTGCTCCGCCTCGCCGAGCGGGCCGTCGTCCCCCGGTAAGCCGTAGATGTGGTTGTGGATCCGCTTGGTGATCTCGAAGAACCGCTCGTCGCCCTCGATCACGTGCCACTGGGCGTCGATGTCCAGGCCGCGGGCGTAGGAGACCAGGCTCTCCAGCATCTCGGCGACACCGCCGCCGGCGGGCGTGGAGTTGATGTTGACGATCTTCCGTCCGGCGAACCGCTCGGCGGCGTCCCGGCCGGCCGCGGCGAACGCGGCGTACCGCTCGGCCCCGATCGACTGCTCGAGCAACCGCGGGTCGCGGGCGGGCGGCGTGACGTCGTACAGGCGGCTCATGAGGCACGGTCCTTCCGGTTCGGGGCGGGGTGTCGCGGCAGGGGGTCGTGTCGCCCAGGGGGCGCTGCACGGACGTCGATCGACGCCGGTGGCAGGCGGCCATATCGCCACGGACGGACGTCGATCGCGGGCATGCCGGCGCGGGCCGCCGCGAGCAGTCCTTCGTCGCTGTCCTCGTAGACCAGGCATCGCTCCGGCGGGACACCGACCCGCTCCGCAGCGAGCAGGAAGATGTCCGGCTCCGGTTTGCCCGCGCGGACGTCCTCCCTGGTCACGATCGCGTCGAACAGCCCGTCGAGGCCGAGCGTCCGCATCGTCGCCCGGATCACCGGCCCGGATCCGCCGGACGCGACGACGAGCGGCACCCGGCCGTGGAACGCGCGGGCGATGCCGGCCACCGCGGACAGCTCGCGGACGGCGTCCGGGGACTGCAGGAACAGCGCGTCCCGCTCGGCGCTCACCGCGACGGCGTCCAGCGCCCCCGCCGACAGGACCTCGATCATCTCGTCCGACGACATCCCGGTCCGGGCGCGGTACCAGTCCTCGTCGAGCGGGATGCCGTAGCCGGCGAGCGTGCGCGCCAGGGCCTGGTAGTTCGCCGAGGTGCTGTCGACGAGCGTCCCGTCCCAGTCGAAGACCAGGCAGCCGGCGTCGTCGGGGCGTGCGACCAGCGGCACGTTTCCACCTCGCCCTCATCGGCCGGCGCCGGAACCGACAGTACGAATCGGATGGACGGCGGGACAAGAACCGACCCTGCCATCCGACAGTGGTAAGGAGACAAACTGTCCGCACCGGAATTAGCGCCTTCTGACAACTGCAGATTCATAACTGTGGGATTTCACAATCTGCTTGACGATTTTGCATATCGCCGTTACGGCATCCGGGTGCACCGATACAGAAATTCGGATATTGACCGCTCGCTGTCACATGAATACGGTCTACTCGCCAGTAGGGGCCTGACCAGAAAGGCCGTGAGGTGACGAGTTCTTCGGCGAAATGGGAAGTGCGAGCCGAACTTCCGATCCATTACGAGATCGAGGAAACCCTCGACCTGTTGTCGGTGGACAATCCCACCCTGCTCGGTTCCGTGGACCGTGCGGGAACAGGCGCGACTCAATTGGTCCTGGTCGACACCACGATCGACCGGCTGTACGGCGACCGGCTCCGGGCGTACCTGGAGTACCACCGCGTGCGGTACCACCTGATGCCGCTCCCGAGCGCCGAGGAACAGAAGACAATCGACCTGGTCCTCGCGGTGGCCAGCGCGATGAACGAGGTGAAGGCGTTCCGGGTGCGGAACCCGCCGATCGCGATCGGCGGCGGGGTCATGCTCGACATCGTCGGCCTCGCGGCCAGCCTGTACCGTCGCGGAATCCCGTACATCCGGGTGCCCACGACGCTGCTGGGCCTGGTCGACGTGAGCGTCGCCGCGAAGACCGGGGTTAATTTTGAGGGCTTCCGGAACCGGCTCGGCTCATACTCGCCGCCGCTCCGGACGTTGATCGACCGCAGTTTTCTGGCCACCCTGCCGCGGCGTCAGCTCCGCAACGGAATGGGCGAGATCTTCAAGATGGCGCTGATCAAGGACGTCCGGTTGTTCGGGCTGCTGGAACGGTATGGCGCCGCGTTGATCGAGGGCCGATTCCAGGACGCCGCCCCGCCGGGTGGTACCGCGGCGGGCGGTGGTCCTCCGGCTCGGGTCGGCTCGAACGTGGCCGACGAGGTCATCGGTCGCGCGATCCAAGGAATGGTCGAAGAACTTCAGCCAAATTTATGGGAAAAGAAACTCGAGCGCTCGGTCGACTACGGCCACTCGTTCTCCCCGCTGCTGGAGATGCGCGCGCTCCCCGAGCTCTACCACGGCGAGGCGGTCGCGCTCGACTGCGTGTTCTCCGCGTTCCTCGCCGAGCACCGTGGCTTCCTGGAACCGGAGGACGTCCACCGCGTGGTGGCCTGCGCCCGGTCGCTCGGACTCCCGGTCTGGCATCCGCTGTTTTGCGACCCGGACGCCCTCGGTGAGGCGCTCGCCGACACCGTCCGGCACCGCAACGGCGACCAGAACCTGCCGGTGATGGCCGCGATCGGCTCCGCCCGCTTCCTCAACGACGTCACGCCGGCCGAGATCGAGGCCGCGGCGGCGGCGATGGCCGAACTCGCGCCGGTCGGTGCGCGATGAACGACGACTTCGAGGGCCGCGTCGTCCTGGTGACCGGCGGCAGCACCGGAATCGGGCAGGGCGCCGCCGAGGCGTTCGCCGTCGCCGGCCTGCGGGTGATGATCGCCGCCAGGGACGCCGCGCGCGGCGAGGCTGCGGCCGCCGCGATCCGCGACGCGGGCGGCGAGGCCCGCTTCCACCGCGCCGACATCACCGATGCCGACGACGTCCGGACGCTCGTCGAAGCGACCGTGGACGCGTACGGCAGCCTGGATTTTGCGTTCAACAACGCGGGCGCCGCACACGGTGGCGGCATCGCCGACCTCACCGAGGAGGCGTTCGACGCGACGTTCGCGGTGAACTCCCGCGGCCTCTGGCTCTGCCTGAAGTACGAGATCGCGCAGATGCGCAGGCAGGGCCACGGCGCGATCGTCAACAACACGTCGGTGCACGGCTTCCGTGCGGTGTTCCCGAACGTCGCCGCGTACATCGCGTCCAAACACGCGGCGGTGGCGCTGACCCGGGTGGCCGCGATGGAGGAGGCGGCCCACGGCATCCGGGTCAACGGCGTCGCGCCCGGCCCGATCGACACCGCGATGCTCGCCGAGTCCGAGCGCACGGTCGGCGGCGCCACGGCCTGGAAAGCGCTGATCCCGGCGGGCCGGGTCGGCCGGGTCGACGAGGTGGCCGGGGTCGCGCTCTGGCTGTTCTCGTCGGCCGCGAGCTACGTCAACGGGCAGGTCGTCGCGGTCGACGGAGGTTTCCTTGCGAGCTGAGGAGTACGACTACATCGTGGTCGGGGCGGGCCTCGCGGGGTGCGTCGTCGCCGGGCGGCTCGCCGAGACCGGCGCGACGGTCCTGGTGCTGGAGGCCGGGCCCTGGGTCGAGGACGAGCGGATCACCCGGCCGAGCGGCTGGCCCTGGCTGCTCGGCTCGGACTACGACTGGCGCTACCGCACCGAACCGCAGCGCCACCTCGGTGGGCGGGTGCTGTCCTGGCCGCGCGGCCGGCTCGTCGGTGGTTCCGGCGCGATCAATGCCCTGGTGTGGATCCGTGGTGCACCGTCCGATTTTGCCGCCTGGGCCCGCTACGGCGGGCCGTCCTGGGGTCCGGACGCCATGAGCGAGCGATTCACCGCGCTGGCATCGTCCGGACGCGTGAGCGTCGAGCCCCAGTACCGGCCGCACCCGTACGCGCTCGCGTTCGTGGAGGCGGCGGTCGCGAGCGGCCTGCCGCCGAACCCGGACTTCAACCGCGGGGACCAGGAGGGGATCGGCCTCTACCGGATCACCCGCCGCGGCCCGCACCGGTTCTCCACGGCCGAGGGTTATCTGCGCCCGGCGCTGGAGACCGGCCGCCTCACGGTGGTGCCGGACTCGCCGGTGGAGCGGATCGTCCTCGAGAACGGCCGGGCCACCGGGGTGACCAGCGGTGGCTCCACGTACCGCGCGAGCAGGGAGGTGGTGCTCACCGCCGGAACCGTCGCGAGCCCGCAGCTGCTCCTGCTCTCCGGCGTCGGCCCGGCCGACGAGCTCCGGCCGCACGGCATCACCCCGGTACTGGACCTGCCCGGCGTCGGCGCGAACCTGCACGACCACGTGCAGATCTCGGTCTCCTACCGGACCCAGGACCTGGTGCCGCTGGCGCCCGAGTCGAACCTCGGCGAGGCCGGTGGGTTTGTCGCGTCGCGCCCCGGGCTGCCCGCGCCGGACATCCAGCTCTCGTTCGCGCCGATGGAGAACCTCAACCACGCCGAGGCGCTCGGCGGCGGGTTCACGATCGGCCCGGCGGTCACCCGGCCCCGCAGCCGGGGGACGCTCACCCTGCGCTCGGCGGCCCCCGGCGAACCACCGCGGATCGACCCGAACTACCTCGCCGACCCCGCCGACGTCGAGACGTTGATCGAGGGCGTCCGGATCGCGCGGGCGATCGCGGCGACCAAACCGCTGGCCGACCTGCGCGCCGACGGTGCCGCGGACCGTTTTCCCGAACCCGGCAGGCGGGAGCTGGAGGAGTTCGTCCGGGCCGGTGCCGAGACCCAGTTCCACCCGGTCGGCACCTGCCGGTTCGGCACCGACGACGAGGCGGTGGTCGACCCGGAGCTCCGGGTGCGCGGCGTCGAGGGACTCCGGGTCGCGGACGCGTCGGTGATACCGGAGATGATCACCGGCAACATCCAGGCCGCGACGATCGTGATCGCCGAACGCGCCGCGGAGCTGATCCGGGGAGGGCACTCGTGAGGTGGGGAATCCTCGGCGCCACCGGGTACATCAGTTCGCTGCTGATGCCCGCGATCGTGGCGTCCGACAAAAGCAGTTTGGTGTCGGTCGCCAGCCGGGACCCGCGGGGTGCCGAGGTCGTGGCCGAGCAGTACGGAGTTCGGGCGCAGCCCGACTACGCGGCCTTGGTGGCCGACCCGGACGTCGACGCGGTCTACGTGCCGCTGCCCAACACCGAGCACCTCGAGTGGACGCTGCGCGCGCTGGCGGCCGGGAAACACGTGCTGGTAGAGAAGCCGATCGTGTTGCGGGGCGCCGACCTGGCGCGGATCGCGGACGCCGCCAGGGACGCCGACCGGCTGGTGATGGAGGCGTTCATGTACCGCTTCCACCCGCAGCAGGCGCGGGCCGCCGCGCTGCTGGCCGACGGCGCGGTCGGGTCGCTCCGGCTGGTCCGGGCGTCGTTCGCGTACCCGATCGCCAGCGGGAGCGGGAACATCCGGCTCGACCCCACGCTGGGCGGCGGTGCGACCTGGGACGTCGGTGTGTACGCGGTCGACGTCGCCTGCGTGGCGTTCGACCGGGAGCCGCTGACGGTCACCGGGCAGTCGACCGTCCGCCCGGGAGAGTCGGTGGAGACCAGCCTGGCCGGGGTGCTCGACTTCGGCGAGGGCCGGCGTGCGGTGCTCGACTACAGCATCGACTACGGGCCGTGCGCGGAGTACCAGCTGCAGGGGGAGTCCGGCACGATCACCGTCCACAACGCCTGGGCCAAGGACGGACAGCCCGGCCGTATCACGGTGACCACCGAGAAGGAGACCTGGACCGAGGAACTGCCCGCGGTCGACCACTACCGGCTGCAGGTCGAGGCGTTCGTCGCGGCGGCCACCGGGCGGGGCCCCGCCCCGGTCACGCTCGCGGAGAGCGAGCGCACCGGCCGGGTAGCGGCGGCGTTGCGGGCCGCGGCGGCCGAGGGTCACATGTTGCCGCTGCCGGAGTACACCTGGTGATCCCCTAGCGCTCCACGATACGGACGACCCGGACGATCGGTCCCACCTCGAGCGTCGCCACGTTGCCCCACTCCACCACGAGGTCGCCGTCGGCGGTGGAGTACTGCAGGCGCCCGCCGCGATGCAGATCCTGCGGAAAGCGGCGGAGCGCGTCCTGCGGTGACCGCGCCACGACCCGGATCACGCGCGCGGTGCCGTCGATCGCCACCCGCACCCAGAATTCGCGGACCTCCGTGGTGCTCGCCCCGGACGCCGCCGCTGTCGGTTCTGACGGGTGTTCGCGCTGCATAGCGGCACAGTATCGAACGAAAGTTCGAAGCGTCGTGCGGGTGGTACCGGCGCGTCGATCGTGAGCTGCGTGGTGATTGAGTTGTTCGGGACGAACGGGGCAGGTCGATTCACTCATGTTCCTTCGGCACCCGGTCGTACCGATTGCCAGCAACTCGTGATTTTCTGCAGATCACTCTTCAGAATTAAGTCGGCACCCTCAGCGACGAGGGTCGTTCTACTGGTCCATGGCGACGGGATCGGAGACAAGTTCATGGGTCGTTACGTCAAGGAGCGCGGCGAGGGCGCGCAGACGTATTACTGGTACCCCGGTCAGAAGACCGACTGGGTACAAGCGGGCATTGCCGTGGGCAGCGGCTTGGTCGCCGCCCTGGCGATCCGGTTGGCCACCGACAGCACGATGTGGGCGGCGGCGGTCGGGTTCTCGGTATCCGCCGGGTTGGCCGGTACCTATCTCGGGCGCCGGGACGCCCGGGCGCTGGCCGTGACCAACGTGAGCCGGCTGTCGGGGATCGTGCTGATCGCTCTGGCGTTCGTGCGGGCGCTGGCCAAGGGGTCCGGTGCCGCGCTGGCGGCGATCGTGATCGCCAGAGCCGCGACGCCCGGCTTCTGGACCGAGTGGGTGCTTCCGCTGGTGCCCGCCGTGATCGGTGCGATCGCGCATCACGTCGGCATGGTCTACGAGAACCTGGAGAAGGCGTCCCAGACGCCGGTCAAGGCCTCCGACTCGGAGCTGGCCAAGTTCGCCGCCGAGATGCGGGCGGCGAAGGAAGCCGCTGCGGCGCAGGCGCCCACGGAAGAGATCTCCTCGGTGTCGGCACCGCCCGCACCGGCGACCGCGCCGGTGACCTCGCCGGCGACCGCGCCGCAGGGGGTTGCGGCGTCGTTGCCGGGGGAGGTGGACGACCGGCCGGAGACCGCGTTCCGTTCCGAGGGCGCACCGACGAGCGGGCGGCGCGCGGTGTTCTCCCGCCGCCGACCGGGGATGAGCGAGGCGTTCTGACTCCACCGGCGGGTTGACGTTTCGGGTGCTCCGCTGACGTCGTCCCGGCGGTTCGGCACACTCGGGGCATGCGTGGGTGGGTGTCCGGGGACGGTTGGCTGACGAGGGCCCGCCGTAACGGCGCCTACCAGCGCTTCGTCGATCGCACCGACGACGTCATGCTGGTCCTCGCGCTGGTGTTCGTCGTCGTGCTGGTCTGGCCGTTACTCGACCGCGATCTCCCGCCCGGTCTGCGTGAGGCCCTGCACTGGGCCGACATCGCGATCTGGCTCGTGTTCGTGGTCGAGTACGGCATCCGGCTGCTGCTCGCCCCGCAGCGGTGGACGTTCGTCCGGGAGCACATCCCGGACCTCGTCGTCGTGCTGGTGCCACCGCTGCGCAGCCTGCGGGTCGTGGCGGCGCTGCTGCGGCTGCTCGGGCTCGTCAGCATGGTCGGCAGGCTGTCCAGGCAAAGCCTCGAAGTACGCACCGGCACCTACACCGCGATCCTCGCCATCGGGGTGCTGTTCGCGGGCGCGGTGACCGTCTACGACGCCGAGCAGGCCGACCCGGACGCCAACATCAAGACGTTCCCGGACGCCCTCTGGTGGGCGATGACGACGATGACGACGGTCGGATACGGCGACCGGTTCCCGGTGACCGGTCAGGGGCGGTTGATGGCGGCCGTCCTCATGCTCGCCGGGATCGCGATCCTCGGTATCGTCACCGCGAGCATCGCCGCCTGGTTCATCGGCCAGTTCTCCGCGGTCTCCGCGGCGGTCGAGACCGCGGCCGAGTCGGTGGAGGAGGCCGCGGAGTCGGTCGAGGACGCGGTGGATCACCAGACCGAACTGCTCGCCGCGGTGAGAGAACTGTCTCAGCGTCTCGCGGGTTTGGAGAGTCGGGTTGACGACGCGGTGCGCCGTCTTGACGCCGTCCGACACACCGAAAAAGGCGAAACCGGTACAGAAACGGCTCTGATGCGCGACGATTAGGGCATCTGACCGGGTAGAACGGCTTGGCACGGCACCTGCCCCGAGGGCATCATGAGTGTCGACCACCTGAGTGATGAGGGCGTTGGGGAAGGCGTACCTCGTTCCTTCGGGAGGTCTCCGGTGCCAGCACGTGGCGTTCTGTACGTCCACTCCTGCCCGCCTGCGGTGTGCCCGCATGTGGAGTGGGCTGTCGCACGGGTCCTTGGCGTGCCCGTGAATCTGAAGTGGACGGCGCAACCTGCCGATCCCACGACCCTGCGTACCGAGTCCCAGTGGACCGGTAGCCCGGGGACCGCGGGCGAGATCGCCACCGCGCTGCGTGCGTGGCCGATGACCAGGTTCGAGATCACCGAGGAACCCAGCCCCGGCGTCGACGGCGAGCGGATCATGCACGTGCCGGGCCGCGGCGTGCACCGCAGCGCGATGAGCGCCAACGGCGACATCATGGTGTCCGAGGACCGGCTGCGGAGCCTGCTGGCCACCGCGGTCGGCCCGGACGCGATCGCACACGGCCTGGAGAAGCTGCTCGCCGCCGAGTGGGACCTCGAACTCGAGCCGTACCGCCACGCCGGCGACGGCGCTCCGGTCACCTGGCTGCACAGGACAGGGTGAGTACGGTGGGGCCGTGCCCCGCACCGCACAGCTACCTCTCACCCGTTCTGGCCGTCCCGGCTCAGGAAGATCGCGCCGACCGCTCGTCCTGGCGATCGCCGGGGTCGTCGTCCTCGGCCTGGTCGTCAGCGGCGTCTGGGTGGCGCGGTCAGGGCCCGACCCCGACCCGGAACGCTCAGCCGCGCCACCGTCGCCGTCGCCGTCCTTAGCCGTGCCGTCCGGGGATCCCGCCACCCAGGCGAGAGCCATCGCGGCCCAGCTGGCCGACGTGGACCTGGTCGGCCAGATGCTGATGCCGTTCGTCTACGGCGACGAGGTGGACGACGTCGACGACGCGACCCGGAAGGCCAACCTGGCCCGCACCGGAGCCGCGACGCCGTCCGAGATCGTGCGGAAGTACCGGCTCGGCGGCGTGATCCTGGTGCGCAAGGCAGCCGGCGACCCCACCGCGGCCACGAACCCCGCGTCCAACGTGGGGTCGCCCGACCAGGTACGGCGGTTCACCGACGGGCTGCAGAAGACCGCCGCGACGCTGCCCGCCGGGGTCCCGCTGATGGTGGGCGTCGACCAGGAGCACGGCACGGTCACCCGGATCCGGGACGGCGTGACCCGGCTGCCGACCGCGATGGCGTTCGGTGCCGCCGACGATCCGGAGCTGACCGAACAGGCCGCGTACGTGTCCGGCACCGAGCTGGCCGCGCTCGGCATCCACGTGGACTTCGCCCCGGACGCCGACGTGATCGGCGGACCGGGCAACACCGTGATCGGGTCCCGCTCGTACGGCGCCGATCCGACGGCGGTCTCGCGCCACGTCGCGGCGTCGGTGAAAGGTTACGAACGCGCCGGGATCGCGACCGCGCTCAAGCACTTCCCCGGCCACGGGCACACCGACGTCGACAGCCACGAGGCGATCCCGGTCCTGGGCCAGGATCGGGCGTCGCTGGAGCGCGAGGACCTGGCGCCGTTCCGGGCCGGGATCGACGCGGGCAGCGAGATCGTGATGTCCGGCCACCTGGACGCGCGGGCGATCGACCCGGGGACACCGGCGTCGCTGAGCCACAAGGTGCTCACCGACGTGCTGCGCGGCGAGCTGAAGTTCACCGGGATGGTGGTGACCGACGGCCTGGACATGAAGGCGCTGACTGACAAGTACTCGCCGGGTGAGGTGGCGGTGCGGGCGGTGCTGGCCGGGAACGACCTGCTGCTGTTACCCCCGAACGTCGCGGCCGCGCAGCAGGCCCTGCTGACCGCGCTGAAGTCCGGACGCCTGCCCCGGGAACGGGCGGTGGAGGCGGTCACCCGGGTGCTGACCGTCAAGCTGACGTCCCGGCCGGCGGCGCCTGCGCTGTCGTCGCTGAAGTCGCCGGAGCACCAGGCCGTGGTGGACGAGGCCGCCGCGAAGGCCGTGACGGTGTTGCGCGGGAAGTGCGACGGTGCGCTCGTCGAGGGGCCGGTGACGATCACCGGTGGCTCGGCCGAGGCGCGGGAGGCCCTGACCGCGGCGCTCGGAAAACAGGGCGTGCGGGTCGGCGGCGGTGGGGACTCGATCCACCTGACCGGGTACCTGGACGAGCCTGCGGACCTTCGACCGGCGACGGTGACGGTGGCGACGGACACCCCGTACCTGCTCGCATCCGCGAAGTCGCCGACGCTGCTGGCGACCTACGGCAACGTCGAGGCGTCGATGAAGGCCCTCGCCGCCGTACTCGCCGGCAAGGCAAAAGCGCCTGGCCGCTCCCCGGTCCCGGTGAGCGGCCTGCCCCGCAGCGCCTGCTGAAGCGGATTGCGTTCGGAAGGGTTATAGCCCTTCCGACCGCAATCCGCGTGGGTCAGATCGCGCGGAACGCCAGCGCGACGTTGTGGCCGCCGAAGCCGAACGAGTCGTTGACTGCGGCGGTGATGTTCATCTTCCGCGCCGTGTTGGCGGCGATGTCCAGGCAGACCTCGTCGTCCGGGTCCTCGAGGTTGATCGTGGGCGGCACGACGCCGTCCCGGATCGCGAGGACGGTAGCGATGGCTTCCACCGCTCCGGCCGCGCCGAGCAGGTGCCCGGTCATCGACTTCGTCGCGGTGACGACCGGGTGGTCGCCGATCGCGGTCTGCAGCGCCTTCAGCTCACCCATGTCGCCGGCCGGGGTCGACGTCGAGTGGCCGTTGACGTGCTGGATGTCGGCGCCGGTCAGGTCGCCGTCCTCGAGTGCCTCGCGGACGGCACGCGCCTGCCCGGTACCCGAGGGATCCGGCTGCACGATGTCGTAACCGTCGGCGGTGATGCCCGCACCGGCGAGCACCGCGTACCCGGAGCGTCCACGCGCGCGGGCGAAGTCGGCACGCTCCAGGACGACCATGCCGCCGCCCTCACCCAGGACAAAACCGTCCCGGGCCTTGTCGAACGGACGCGACGCGCGGTGCGGCTCGTCGTTCCGCGTCGACATCGCACGCATGGCGGCGAAGCCGGCCATCGGCAGCGGGTGGATGCAGGCTTCGGCGCCACCGGCCAGGACGACGTCCGCCTTGCCGGAGCGGATGAGCTCCAGGCCCATCGCGATCGCCTCGGCGCCGGTCGCGCACGCGCTGACCGGGGCGCGGACGGCCGCCTGCGCGCCGAGCTCGAGCCCGACCACGGCGGCCGGGCCGTTCGGCATCAGCATCGGGACGGTGAGCGGGGAGACCCGGCGAGGGCCCTTTTCCCGCAGGATGTCCCACTGGCCGAGCAGCGTCAGCGCACCACCGATGCCGGAGCCGACCACAACGGCGAGTCGCTCCGGATCGACTTCAGGGGCACCGGCGTCGGCCCACGCCTCGCGGGCCGCGACGACCGCGACCTGCTGGACGCGGTCCATCCGGCGCGCCTTGACGCGCTCGATGACCTCGGTGGGCTCGACCGCGAGCCGGGCGGCGATCCGCACCGGCATCTCGGCGGCCCAGTCCTCGGTCAGCGTCTTCACGCCGGACCGGCCGTCGAGCATGGCTTGCCAGGTAGTAGCGGTGTCGCCACCGAGCGGGGTGGTCGCACCCAGCCCGGTGACGAGTACCTCGACCTTCGCCCCGGAGCCGGTGGGCGCCGAAGCGGCGGAGACCTTAGCGGAGGGGCGCTCGGTCATGAGCTCAGGCCTGCGCCTGCGAGATGTAGGCCACCGCGTCGCCCACGGTCTTCAGGCCCTGCACGTCGTCGTCCGGGATCTTGACCCCGAACTTCTCCTCCGCGGCGACAACCACCTCGACCATGGACAGCGAGTCCACGTCCAGGTCGTCGGTGAAGGACTTGTCGTCCGCCACGTCCTCCTTGGAGACGTCCGCGATCTCCTCGAGGATCTCGGCCAGACCGGCGCGGATCTCGTCGTTGCTGCTCACAGTGAGTGGGTTCCTTTCGTTGTGTGGTGGAACGGAACGGCTCAGGGGATGGTGACTACCTGGCCGGCGTACGTGAGGCCGCCACCGAAGCCGAACAGCAGGGCCGGGCCACCGGATGGCAGCTCACCCCGTTCGACCAGCTTCGACAGGGCCAGGGGGATCGAGGCCGACGACGTGTTGCCGGACTCGACGATGTCCCGGGCGATGACCGCGTTGGTAGCGCCGAGGCGCTTCGCGATCAGATCGATGATCCGGACGTTGGCCTGGTGCGGGATGAACGCGACGAGCTCCGACGGGTCGACCCCGGCGCGCTCGCACGCCTGCTTGGCGAGCGGTGCGAGGGCGGTGGTGGCCCAGCGGAACACCGCCTGACCCTCCTGACGGATGTACCCATCGTCGTCGATGTTCAACACTTCGCCGCGCGGGCCGTCGCTGCCCCAGTACACCGGCCCGATGCCGTTCTGCTCGGACGCGGTGACGACCGCGGCGCCCGCGCCGTCGGCGAACAGGATGCACGTGGTGCGGTCCTGGAAGTCCATCACGTCGGTCAGCTTCTCCGCGCCGATCACCAGCGCGGTCTTCGACGCACCCGCGGTGATCGCGTGCTGCGCGGTGGCCAGCCCGTAGCTGAAGCCGGAGCAGGCGGTGTTGACGTCGAACGCGCCCGGGGCGTTGATGCCGAGCCGGGCGGCGACCTGGCTGGCCACGTTCGGCAGCATGGTCGGCGGGGTCAGCGTCGCGACGACGACGAGGTCGACGTCGGCGGCCTCGATGCCGGCGGCGGCCAGCGCCTTACCGGACGCGGCGACCGACATGTCCAGAGTGGTCTCGCCCTCGGCGGCGAACCGGCGAGCCTTGATCCCGACCCGCTCCTGGATCCAGGCGTCGTTGGTCTCGACGCCCCAGTCGGCGGCGAGGTCGTCGTTGGTGACGACCCGGGCCGGCTGGTAGTGGCCGAGGCCGACGATGCGAGCGCCGGGCCCGTCAGAGAAGCGGCTCATGAGGAAGCCTCCGAACTGTGCTCGGCGATCAGCGCGGCGGCGGCCGGCAGGTCGTCTGGAGTGTTGACGGTGACGACCTGGACGCCCTTCATCGCGCGCTTGGCCAGCCCGGCCAGCGTGCCCGCGGGGCTGAGTTCGATCGCCGCGGTGACGCCGAGTTCGAGCAGCGTCGCCTGGCAGGAGTCCCAGCGCACCGGCGCGGTCACCTGCCGGACGATCCGGGCGAGTGCGTCCGCGCCGCTGGTCACCGCGGTGCCGTCGGCGTTCGAGAGGAGCGTCCGCTCCGGTTCGCTCACCGTGACGTCGACCGCGCCGAGCGCCTCGCGAGCCGGCGCCATGTACGGGGTGTGGAACGCGCCCGCGACCTGCAGCGCGATCACCCGGGCGCGGGCCGGCGGGTCGTCGGCCAGCTTGGCCAGCGCGGGCAGCGGGCCGGCGGCGACGATCTGCCCGGCACCGTTGCGGTTCGCCGGGGTCAGACCCAGCGCGTCCAGACGCTCGAGGACGTCGGCCTCGACGCCACCGAGCACGGCGCTCATGCCGGTCGGTTCGAGTGCGCAGGCGGCGGCCATCTCGCGGCCACGCACACCGGCCAGCGTCACCGCCGCCTCCGGGGAGAGGACGCCGGCCAGCGCGGCAGCGGTCAGCTCACCGATGCTGTGTCCGGCGACGACGTCGGCTTTGTCGACGGGGAGGAAGGTGCTGACCATCAGGCCGGCGCCCACCAGGAGAGGTTGGGTCTTGGCGGTGTCCCGGATCTCGTCCGCGTCGGCTTCGGTTCCCAGCCCGGCGAGATCCAGGCCGGTGGCGGTGGAGTAATCGCGGAGCACAGCGGTGGCCCGGTCGGCGCCATCCCAACCGGTGAGCCATGGAGAGAGGAAACCTGGCTTCTGCGAGCCCTGTCCGGGGGCGAGTAGGGCGAGCACGTACTGAGCCTTGCAACTGAACGGCCCCTTGCGCGGTATGGCGAGCGACTAACTCCTACGCAGCTTTTTGGAGGTTTCCTCCAAAGGTTGGGGGGTGCCGGTGACGCGGGTCACCAATGGGCCTCATTAGCCAGCGTGTGATGGTCTGAATCGGTACACCGGGTGTGGTTCTCAGGACTGGCCGTGCATCCGTCCGATCGCGAGCGCCAGTCGCAAACTGAACGCGTCCCGGGGATTGGTCGGCACCAGGCCGGTGATCTCCCCGATCCGTCGCAGCCGGTAACGGACGGTATTGGGGTGAACGAACAACATCCGTGCGGTCCCCTCCAGCGCGCCGCCGCTGTCGAGGTAGACCGAGAGCGTCTCGACGAGCGTCGGGCCCGCGGCGTCCAGTGGCTTGTAGACGTCGGACACCAGCCGCCTGCGGGCTTCGGTGTCGCCGGCCAGGACACGCTCGGGCAGCAGGTCGGCCGCGGCGACCGGACGGGGCGCGGCCGGCCAGGCCGCGACCGCACGCCAGCCGGCTTCGGCGGCGCGCGCGGACTCCGGTGCGCCGGAGAGCGTCGGCACCGCGTGGCCGACGACGACCGGGCCCGGCCCGAACTCGGCGAGCAGCATCTGGGTCGCGCGGACCGGATCGTCGGCGCCACCGAGGACGGCGACCAGCCGCTGGCCCTGCACACCGGCCAGCACGTCGAGCCCGGCGCGGCGGCCGGTGTGCACGAGGCTGTCGACGATCTGGTCCGAGTCGGTCACGGTCGCCGGGCTCGGGGCGGTGCCGATCACCACCGCCACCGGTGAGAGGTCGGTCCACCCCAGGGCGGCGGCGCGACTGGCCAGCGCGTCCGCCGGGTCACCGCGGAGCAAGGCGTCCACGAGCAGGGCTTGAAGGCGCAGGTCCCACGCGCCGCGGGTCTCGGCGGCCCTGGCGTAGACCTCCGCGGTCGCGAACGCGATCTCCCGCGAGTACCGGAGGATCGCCTCCCGCAGCTCGGACTCCTCGCCGGGCGCGGCCAGCTCGCCTGCCTGTTCCTCGGCCACCTCGACGGTGATCTTCACCATCGCCAGGGCCTGCTGCAGCGTCACCGAACGGGCCATCTCCCGGGGAGCGGCGCCGAACACGTCGCCGGTCACCTTCGGCCGCATCACCGGGCTGCGCATCCACTGCACGAGCGAGCCGATGCCTGCCTGCACCACCAGCGTGACCCAGGAGCGCTGATCAGCCGGGAGCGAGCGGAACCAGGGGAGCGTGTCGTCCATCCGGGCCACGCTCCGAGTCGCCAGCGCGCCGGACGCCCGCTCGAGGCGGCGAAGGGTGGCGGTGAGCGGGGCGGTGGTCACGGCCGAAGCGTGCCACGTCCGCGTGCGGGCTACACCGTTCGGGGCCCGGGCATTGTCCGGGCCCGCACGCGGACTAGAAAAGCTCCTATGAGCGAACCTCTGCCGGAAGGCGGCGCGCCGGGCCGGCTGGTGCGGTACGGCGACGGCCCCGATCAGGTGGCCGAGTACTACGCCGCCGAGGATCCGGTGGCGCTGGTGCTGTTCCTGCACGGCGGCTACTGGCGGGCGCGCTACGACCGGACCCACGCCCGGCCGCTGGCGGGCGCGCTGGCCGAGACCGGGTTCGCGGTGCTGCTCGCGGAGTATCGCCGGGTGGGGCAGCCCGGCGGGGGATGGCCGGGCACGCTGCGCGATGTCGCGACGGCGGTCGATGTGCTTCCGGGTGCGGTGGCGCCGGAACTGCCGCTGTTGCTCGCCGGGCACTCGGCGGGCGGGCAGCTCGCGTTGTGGGCGGCGGCCAGGCATCACCTGCCCCCGGGCGCGCCCGGCGCTCTGCTCCGGGGCGCGCCCGGCGCGGGTGACAGCGCAGTCGCCGGGGTTCTCGCGTTGGCGCCGGTCGCGGACCTGGTGGCCGCGTCGCGGCTCCGCCTCGGCGACGGCGCGACCGACGCGTTTCTCGGTGGCGGCCCGGCCGACCACCCCGACCGCTACGCGGTCGCCGACCCGGCGGCGCTGCCGCCGCCGGGTGTCCCGGTGACGGTTCTGCACGGCGCGTCCGACGACGTCGTTGTGCCGGACGTCGCCGAGCGGTACGCCGCCGACGGGCGCGCCGAGCTCGTCCTTCTGCCTGGCGCCGACCACTTCGGCGTGATCACCCCGGGGTCGCGGGAGTGGCCGCACGTCGTCGCCGCTCTGCGCGCGCTCGTCCCGATAGTCCGTTAAGCAGGCAAATGCCCGTAAGCTTGCCGCAACGTCTGCCTTATGGGGGGTATGAGGTGCGGGAAGGTGCGCGGAAAAGGCCGGTGCCGACGGGCGTGGAACGGACGCTCGGCGAGGACGAGTTGATCGTCAGCAAGACCGACCCGAAGGGGATCCTGACCTACGTCAACGACGTGTTCCTCCGGATGTCGGCCTACACGGAGGACGAGGTGCTCGGCCAGCCGCACAACATGATCCGGCACCCCGACATGCCGCGCTGCGTCTTCAAACTGCTCTGGGACACGATCAAGTCCGGGCAGGAGATCTTCGCCTACGTGGTCAACCTGGGCGGGGACGGCGCGCACTACTGGGTGCTAGCCCACGTCACGCCGTCCTTCGGCCCCGCGGGCCAGATCGTCGGATACCACTCCAACCGCCGCAGCCCCGACCGGCTGGCGATGGACATCATCCGCCCGCTCTACGGGGAGCTGGTGGCCGAGGAGCGTCGGCACTCCCGCCCCGCCGAGGCGATGGCCGCGTCGACCGCGATGCTGCACGAGCGCGCGGACGCGGCCGGCGGTTACGAGCGGTTCGTCTGGTCGCTGGAGTCGACGAAGGTGGGCGGCCGGTGAAGTCGCGTGGGGGCGCCGACGGCCTGTCCGAGCTCGAGGTCTACCGCGCGGTGCTGCGGGCCGTCGCCGCGACCAGCGAGGCCGCCAGCAACGGCGACTTCGAGGCGCGGGTTCCGCGGCTGCCCGGCGAGGACGTACATCCGGACGTCGCCACCACCCGGCACAGCATCAACCACCTGCTCGACATGACCGACGCGTTCGTCCGGGAGGCCGGTGCGTCGCTCGCCTCGGCCACCGAGGGCCGGTTCCACCGGCGGTTCCTGGAGCGGGGGATGCACGGTGCGTTCCGCGCCGGCGCCCGGTCGATCAACCAGGCCCGGGACGCGATGCAGGTCGGCGCCCGGCAGGCCGAGGAGGTGGCCGGCCATCGGCTGGAGCTGGCCGGTGAGTTCGAGAGCGCGGTGCTGTCGGTGGCCGAGCACGTCGCCGCCGCGTCCACCGAGCTCGGCGCGTCGGCACAGACTCTCGCGACCGCGACCCGGAACGCGGTCGACGCCACCGACCAGGCCACCGGCACGATCCAGACGATGAGCGAGGCGTCCGCGCAGATCGCGCAGATCGTCCAGATCATTACGAAGATCGCCGCGCAGACCCGGCTGCTGGCGTTGAACGCCACGATCGAGGCCGCCAGGGCCGGCGAAGCCGGCAAGGGCTTCGGTGTGGTCGCGACCGAGGTCAAACAACTGGCGGACGAGACGTCGCGCGCCAGCGAGCGGATCCTTGAACAGGTCACCGACGCCGGTTCCCGGACGGACGACGCGGTGGGGGCCATCCGCAGCGTCACCGCCTCGGTCTCCGAGATGGACCAGATGGCGGCCGGTATCGCCGAGGCGGTCGAGGGCGGCGGGGGTGTGGGTGGCCTGTCGCAGATGGCCGAGACGCTGAGCAGCGAGGTGACGAAGTTCCTGGGAGTGCTACGTCAGGGTTGATCTCTGGCGTGTCACATCTGTGTAATTACGTCACCGAAGTTCTACTCTGTGCGTATGGCGAAGCATCGTGCGATTTGTCCGTCTCTGGTCACTGTCGCGTCCCTCCTGACCCTGGTGCTCGGGGCCGCGGTCATGGCCGAGGTCGTGATCGCCGCGGTGCCCGGAGCCCTGTTCTGGCAGTTGGGCGTGGGCTGGGTGGCCTGCTCGGTGGCTCTCGGGCTGCGCGAGGGGCGCCGCTGGGCGCTGTACGCCGCCGCGACGCTGGCGGTGATCAGCCCCGGCCTCGCGATCGTCGCGGCGGACGAGGTCGCGGCGGTGGCCGCGGTTCCGTTCCTGCTGGCGCCCACCGCGCTGGCGCTGCTCGTCCCCGAGCGGTCGGCGCGCTGGCTGCGCCGTCGCCGCCCGGTGGCCGCCACGGTCGGCGCCCCGGTGGGTGCGCCGGCCGGAGCCCCGACCCGTACGTCGGCCGCGCTCGCGGTCCAGAGCGACTACGCCCTCGTCGGCGTCGCGCCCGGTGGACGCGTGAGCGGGTGAGCTCCCCGGGCTGAGGGCCGGTGAAATCACCGGTCGGGGAGCCACGGCCGGCGAGCGCTGAGCGCTCGCCGGCCGCGCCGTTCTCCGGGCTCAGATGTCGCGTAGGCGGGGCAGGACGCGCTCGGTCACCTCGAGCGTCCACGTCGACGGGTCGTCGGTGCCCTTCGGGCTGAGCCAGACCTGTTCGACGCCGACCTTGGCGTACTCCTCCATCGCGCGGAGGAACCCGTCGGTGTCGCGGATCGGGTCCAGGCTGGTGATGATCGTCTTCTCGATCTGCGCCGGGTCGCGGCCGACGTCCGCGCAGTGTCGGCTCAGGACGTCGATCTTGTGCGCCACGGTCTCGACGTCCGGCGCGAACAGGTTGCACGCATCGCCGTACTGCGCGACCAGCCGCAGCGTCTTCTTCTCGCCGGAACCGCCGATCATCACCGGTGGGCCGGGCTGCTGGATGGGCTTGGGCTGACAGATCGTCTCCGCCAGCGAGTAGTGCGTGCCCTCGTACGGACCGTCGTCGTCGCTGAACATCTGCCTCGTGATCCGCAGCGTCTCCTCCAGCCGCTCGAACCGTTCGGCGACCGGCGGGAACGGGACGCCCAGCGCGCGGTGCTCCTTCTCGTACCAGGCGGCACCGATGCCGAACATCGCCCGGCCGCCGGAGAGGACGTCCAGCGTCGCGACGGTCTTCGCGAGCAGGCCCGGGTGGCGGTAGGTGACGCCGGTGACGAGCAGCCCGAGCCGGACCTTGCGGGTGATCCCGGCGAGGAAGCCCAGCCCGGTGTACCCCTCCAGCATCGGCTCGGTCGCCGGGGCCATGGC
Source organism: Cryptosporangium aurantiacum (assembly GCF_900143005.1). Classification (NCBI taxonomy): domain Bacteria; kingdom Bacillati; phylum Actinomycetota; class Actinomycetes; order Cryptosporangiales; family Cryptosporangiaceae; genus Cryptosporangium; species Cryptosporangium aurantiacum. The sequence goes on along the minus strand of NZ_FRCS01000008.1, from coordinate 273,245 downwards.
CTCCATCTGGAACCAGTGGTCCATCAGCGTGAACGTGGTCGCTCCACCCTCGTCCGCGGCGCGCGCGGTCGCGGCGAGCAGCGGCGCGATCGTGGTGTTCCCACCCGGGTAGGAGAAGTTCGGATAGTGGATCGCAAGTTTCACGTCTCGAACGTAACCGGCCCCGCCCTCCGGCGCGGGATTCGGCGGGGGTAGGCCTTCGCGGTTTCGGCGAGGCGTTCGGCGTGCTCGGCTTGGCGTCGCCAGTGGCCGTAGAGCGCACCCTTGGCGGCCAGCCGGTCGAACGTCGTGATCGTGTCGGCCGAGACGAACGCCGGCTCGGCGTCCCGCCACGGCGTGCCGGGCAGTGGCATGAACGTGTGCGCGTGCACCCGCCCGCCCAGGTCGGCGACCGCCTCCGCCAGCCGCAGGGACGCCTCGGCGTCCGCGGCCTCCTCGCCGGGCATCCCGAACAGGAAGTCGACGTTCGGCCGGAACCCCGCCTCGACGGCGATCCGGACGGCGTCGAGCACCGGCCCGGCGCCGTGGCCGCGCCGGGACGCTGCCAGCATCCGGTCGGACCCGGACTGTGCCCCGATGATGATGTTGTCGTTCGAGACGTACTTCCGGAGCATCCGCATCGCTTCGGGCGTCACGTGCTCCGGCCGCACCTCCGACGGGAACGACCCGAAGAACAGCCGGCCGTGCGGTGGCAACTCCGCCCGCACCGTGCCGAGCAACTCCTCCACCGCGTCCAGGTTCGGCTCGTCGGTCTGGGTGCCGTAGGAGAGCGACGTCGGCGTGGTGAACCGGACGTCCTTCATCCCGTCGTCCACCATGGCCTTCACGTGCCACCGGACGTTCTCCACGCTGCGGTGCCGGAACCGGGCCGAGAACATGAACGGCGTCTGGCAGAACTTGCAGGCGTAGATGCAGCCGCGCGTCAGCTCGATCGGGCCGAACTTGTGGTAGCGCAGCGAGAACGAGCCGAACGCGTCCAGTTCCCGGGTCACCGCGGGCCCGGTCCGCAGCGCGACACCGTCCGCGTCCCGCACGGCCAGCCCGCGGACGCCGGTCAGCGGAGCGCCGGTGCCGACGGCGTCCACCAGCCGGATCACGGTCGTCTCGCCCTCGCCGATCGCCGCGACGTCCCAGCCCGCGTCGAGTACCTGCTGCGGTTCGGCGGTCGCGTGCACACCGCCCGCGACGTGCAGCACTCGCTCGTCGTCGGCCAGCGTGCGGATCGTCGCGAGTTCCACGGCGAGCGCGGCGGCGTCCGGCGAATAGAAGGACCAGAGGACGAGCACGCGGTCAGCCGACCGCAGGCCCTCGGTGATCGCCTCCGCGGTCGCCTCCGGCGAGGTCGCGAACGCGACCGTGAACGGCGTTTCGGGTGGTTCGGCCTCCAGCGCGCCGAGCAGCGCATGGTGGCCGTAGGTCACGGCCTTCCGGTACCGAAGGACGACGGCGACGCTCACCCCGCCATTCTGACGGACGCCAGCGCGCGGTCGAGGTAGTGCTGGGCGCCCGCGCGGCGAGCCAGCACCTCGGCCGCGGCGTAGTGGGCAGCCGCCGCCTCGGCGTCGCCGAGATACCGGGCCGCGTCGCCGAGGTACTGGGCGACCGGCGCGAACGTCAGCGTCCCGGTGATCCCGCCGCAGAGCTGATCCTGGTACGGCCGGAGCGTCCGGTACGTGGCGCGCACGACCGCGGGCTCGTCGAACGCGATCGCGGTGGTGATCCGGCACGCGTACCAGCCGGGGGCCAGGAAGTCCGGCGGTAGTTCCTCGTCCGGCCGCCAGATGCTCCGCGCCTCGTCGAGCCGTCCGGCCGCGAGCAGGATCCGGGCTTGCGGTTCGTGGGCGATGCGTCCGAACTCGGCAAGCGTGGGCAGCTCGCCGGCGAGCGCGGCCAGCGCGTCCTCGCCGCGCGCCTCGGCCACCCCGACGCGCGCGGCGAACCCGAGCAGCGGACCGCCGTTGCCGCCCGCAGCCGTGATCGCGTCCGCCAACTCGGAGTAGGCCGCGTCGGCCTGCGCGAACCGCCCGGCGAGCGAGTGCCGGAGCCCGAGCGCGGCGATGCCGACCAGCCGCGCAGCGCCCAGGTGCAGTTGCGAGGTCATCTCGTCCGCGGCGCGGCGGTGCCGGTCGAACGCGTCGACGTCCCCGGTGGCGGCTGCGACCTGCGCCGACGCCTGCTCACCGAGCAGCGCGAGCAACACCCGGCCCGACCGCCGTCCGACGTCCAGCGCGGTCCGGGCCAGGTCCCGCCGCCGCTCCAGTGGAACGCCGAAGTACGACGTCCGCAGCGCGGCCGCGGTCGCGAGACCGATCAGGTCCGGGTCGCCGGAGCGCCCGGCGAGGGCCACCGCTTCGTCGGCCAGTTCCCGGCGCCGGGCGGCCGAGATGCCGGCCGCCGGGTCCTCGGACTCGTTGACCAGCGCGCACAGCAGCCGGCAGCGGTCGTCGTCGTCCGCGCTGCTCGCCAGCAGCGCGGAGACCTCCGCGACCAGCGCCGGATCGTGGTGCCGGAACCGGCCCTGCAGCCAGAGCGTGGGGACGGCCCACGCGGTCATCGCGGTGCCGAGCAGCGCCGGATTGGCCGCCGCCCTGGCCAGCGCGATCGCCTCACCTCGCGCGACGACCGCCTCCGCGCGGGCGCCCTGGGTGGTCAGCGCGCGGCAGAGCGAGAGCAGGAGCGCGACCCGGTCGCGGGCGGGGGAGCCTGCGGTCGCGGCGGCGTCCGCGGCCTGCCGCCAGAGCCGCGCGGCCTCGGTGTACGCGCTCCGGCTCTCGGCTTGGGACGCCGCGCGCCCCGCCGCCGACGCCGCGGCGGCGCTGTGGCCAGGGCCGGCCAGGGCGTAGTGGCGGGCCAGGGCCGCGACGTCGTCGGGACGGACCCGGCTGACGGCCTCGGCGACCAGCCCGTGCCAGCGCGAGCGGCGGGGTGGCGAGATCTGGTGGTACAGCGCGTCGCGGGTGAGCAGGTGGCTGAACCGCAGCCGGTCGCCGTCGGCCTCCAGGAGCCCGGCGACCAGAGCGGCGTCCACCGCGTCGAGCACGTCGTCCTCGTCGACGCCGGTGTCCTGGAGCAGCTCCAGCAGGACGTCGAGGTCGACCTCGCGGCCCACGACGGCGGCGAGTTTGAGGACGGTTGGTCCGGGGGCGGGCAGCAGCGAAACCCGGTGCCGGACGACGTCCAGAACACCGGCCGGGACCGCGGGCGCCTCGGTGGTGCCCAGCAGCAGTCCCAGCTCACGGGCGTAGAACGGGTTGCCGTCGCTGCGCCGGACCGCGTTCGCGACCGCGAGGTCGTCCAGCGGGCGGGCCGCGGCGGCCCGGACCAGTGCCTCCACCGCCTCGGCGGGCAGCGCGCCGAGCGGCACCCGCGCCGGGTGATGGCGCGCCACCTTCGCCAGCGCCGACTCCAGCGGCCCGGCGACCTCGCCGTCCCGGTACGCGACGACGGTCGTGACCGCGGCCCCGTGCAGGTTCCCCAGCAGGTGGCACAGCAGGTCGAGCGTCGCCTGGTCGGCGCGGTGGGCGTCGTCGAGGATCAGCAGCAGCGGACACTCGGCGGCGAGCGTCCGGAGGAACGTGGTGGCCGCGTGCCGCAGCCGGAACCGGAGCGTCGCCGGGTCGACGTCGGCGGGCGCGCTGTCGTCGACCAGCAGCGGTCGCAGCTCCGGGACGTCGTCCGCGCCGGGCAGTGCCCGCAGCAGTTCCACCCAGGGCCAGAGCGCGGGGGCGCCGTCCACTTCGGGGCAGTGTCCCCAGGCGACGCGCCAGCCCTGCGAGCGGCGGTGCCGATCGAGTGCGGTGAGCACCGCGCTCTTTCCGCTGCCCGCGTCGCCGGTGACCAGCGTGAGCGGCGCTGAGGCGTCGCGCAGCCGGGCGAGAACGTCGGCCCGCCCGAACAGCGCGGGCGGCGGTACCAGCGCCACGCCCTCGGTCAGGGCCGAGACCCCGGCTCCGGCGCCGGCCCAGGCCTCGGCCCCGGCCGCCGGCCCAGCCGACGCCGAGGTGGCCGACGCCGCCGTGGCGGGCGCTGCGAGGGACTGTGCTGTCAGCGACGGGGCCTGGGCGAGGATGTCGGCTTCCAGCGCGCGTAGCGCCGGCCCCGGATCCACGCCCAGCTCGTCCCGCAGCGACTCCCGCGCCCGTCGCAGGGCCCGGAGCGCGTCGGCCTGCCGGTGCGCGCGGTAGAGCGCCAGCGCCAGCAGCTGCCACCGCTGCTCCCGCAGCGGTTCATCGTCGACCATCGCTTCGAGCTCGGCGATCAGCGGGCCGGTGTCACCCCGTTCCAGGCGGACGCCTGCCAGCGTCTCCCGTGCCGCCGACCGCAGTTCGCCGAGTCGCGTCCGCTCGGCGACGGCCCAGGGCGCCTCCGGGTAGTCGGCGTACGGATCGCCGCGCCAGAGGTGCAGGGCGGACTCCAGCCCGTCCGGGTCACCGCGTTTCACCGCCTGCTCGAACCGCCAGGCGTCCACCGCGTCGACATCCACCCGCAGCGCGTAGCCGGCGGGCAGGCTGACGATCAGGCCGGTCCTGGCCCGCGCCGGACGGTCGGGTTCCAGCGCCCGGCGGAGGTGCGAGACGTAGGCCTGCAGCGCGCTCTGCGGCTTCGGTGGCGGTTCGTCCGGCCACAGCGCCCCGATCAGCCGCTCGGCGGGCACCACCGCACCCCGGGCGACGACGAGCAGGGCCAGCACGGCTCGCTGACGTCGGCCACCGAGGTCGATCGGTTCACCGTCGCGAGACGCGCTGACCCCGCCCAGCACGGCGAACTCCAGCCCCACGGCGGGTCACGCTAGCCGTCGTCACCGCACCGGACCGCGTAACGGTCAGCCACCCGACTGGGCGGATCAAGCGCTCCGCAAGAGCGACTCAAGAGCGCGGGGTGACGCTGCCGGCGACAACCGACCGACCGGAGGATCCGATGACCACCGCCACCGCTCACCCCGCCGTGCCCGACCTGTCCGCGTTCCTGCTCGCCCACGCGGGCTTCCGGGTGGAGTTCGGCCGCCTCGCCGAAGCGCTCCCGCACCCGCGGGACGCCGCCCACGCGGCGCTGCTGGAGGACCAGGCCGACTTCCTGCTGTCCTACCTGCACCACCACCACAGCGACGAGGACACCGTGATCTGGCCGTGGCTGCGGGAGCGAGCCCCGCGCTCGGCGCCGCTGCTGGACGAACTGGAGGAGCAGCACGAGCAGATCGACCCGGACGTCGCCCTCGCGGGCGATCGGTCCCGCCCGGTCGCCGAACGCGCCGCGGCGTTCGCCCGGCTCCACGTGGCGCTGAACCGCCATCTGGACGACGAGGAGCGCACCGCGGTCCCGCTGATCCACCAGCACGTCAGCCACGCGGAGTGGCTGGCGCACGGGCAGGAAGTGGTCAAGAGCTACGACAAGAAGCGACTGCCGCTGCTGTTCGGCTGGGCGTGCGGCGCGGGTGCTCCGGCGTTGGTCGCCCAAGCGCTGGCCGAGTTCCCGGTGCCGATCCGGGTGCTGTTCCGGCTGGTCTGGTGGCCGGCCTACCGTCGTCGGCACCAGGCGCTGTACGGGACGCCGCTGCGCCGCCGCGCCGACCGTCCTTAGAGCGGGCTGGTGGGCGGACCGGCGCCGGGGCGCTGGCTCGGGAAGACCACGCCGGGGGGCGGACCGGGCGGAGCGTCCGACGGCGACGGCGGCCGCTCCGGCGCGACGTTCCACGTCAGGGTCACCGAAACCGGGGCACGGGCGCCGGGCGTGGGGGACTCGTAGGTCACGTCGACTCGATCCGGTCGTCCCGGTGCACCGTTGCAGACGCACTGCGCGAGCCACGTCCCGGAGGGCGTCCGGTCGGGACCGTCCGGCGCGGAGCTAATGACGACAGCTGTTCCGTCGGAGAGTCGGACCTGGTCGGGCACGAGGGATCGCCTCCTTAGCGGGAGCCCGGCCGGTTCGGGGCATGGGGCATCGCAGGCGTCGTTGATCTGAGATGACCGGTGTTGCGCGGACGGCCGGGGTGACCACGCGCTAGCTGGGGGTTACCCGCTCATCCGGGGGGCAATCGGATCGAACCAGGGTGGCCTCGGGGCGTACGCCCGCAGGCCACTGTGTGGACGGCGTCGCGTCGTTACGGTGGCCGGATGGATGGTGCCCTGCCGCAACGTCGAGTCTTGGCGCTGGTGTCGGTGGTGGTCGTGGTGGTGCTGAGCCTCCTGTACGTGCTGCCGTACGGAACGGCGGGGGCGGCCGGTCCCTGGCTCGTGCCCCCGCTGATCGTGGTACTGGGCTGGCCGCTCGTGGCGCTGCGGCGCCACCCAGTATCCGCGCTGTCGGTGGTGCTGCTGTCCACCGTGGCCCTGACCCCGCTGCTGGACGTCGAGGTCGTCGGGCCCGTGGGGGTGCTGGCGATGGACGCGGCCGTCGGACGGCTCGCGGCCACCCGGTCCTGGCGGGTCTCGCTTCCGGGCGCGGTGGTGGCGCTGCTGGTCCAGGCCGCGCTCGCCGCGACGTTCTACATGACGGCGGCCGACGACGCTCAACGCTCGATCGCGCTCCTGACGCTGATCATGGTCTGCGTGTGGACGATCGGGAACTCGGTGCGGCAGCGCAGCGAGTTCGTCCGGGCGCGGCGGGTCGAGGAGACCGAGCGTGCGGTCACCGCCGAGCGCCTCCGCATCGCCCGCGACCTGCACGACCTGATCGCCCACAGCATGGGCGTGATCGCGATCCAGGCCGGCGTCGGCCGCCGCGTCATCGACAACCGCCCCGACGAGGCCCGGAACGCGCTCGACGCGATCGAGACCACCAGCCGGGAGACGCTCGCCGAGCTGCGCCGGACGCTCACCGCGCTCCGCCGCACCGAGCCCGAGGGCCTGCCGACCGCGCCGTCACCCGGTCTCGCCGACCTCGACCGGCTGATCACCACGGCCGCGGACGCCGGGGTCCGGGTGGAGGTCGAGCGCACCGGCGCGATCCGGGACCTGCCGGGAGATCTCGACCTGTCCGCGTACCGGATCGTCCAGGAGGCGGTGACGAACGTCGTGCGCCACGCGAGCACCGACCGATGCCGGGTCCTGCTGGACTACCGCGACGACGCGCTCTCGATCGAAGTGCTCGACGACGGGCCCGGCACCGGCGCGCCCGGCACCGGATACGGCCTGGTGGGAATGCGCGAGCGGGTGACGCTGCTCAACGGACGATTCACCGCCGGGCCGCGTCCCGAAGGCGGGTTCTGCGTGGCGGCGTCCATTCCGGTGCCCTCATGATCCGGATCGTGCTCGCCGACGACCAGCCGCTGATCCGCACCGGCCTGCGCGTGCTGCTCTCCGAGACGCCGGACCTGAAACTGGTCGGCGAGGCGGCAACCGGCACCGAGGCGGTGGCGCTGGCCGAGCGGCTGCTGCCGGACGTCGTCGTGATGGACCTGCGGATGCCGGAGATGGACGGCATCGAAGCGACCCGCGCGATCAGCGCGGCCACCCCGGACGTCCGTGTGCTGGTGCTGACGACGTTCGACGACGACGAGTACGTCTACGGGGCGCTGCGGGCCGGAGCCAGCGGCTTCCTGGTCAAGGACATGGGGCTGGACGAGATCCTGGCGGCGATCCGCGTGGTGGCCGGCGGCGACGCGCTGATCGCACCGAGCGTCACCCGGCGCCTGGTCGACATGCTGGCCGGCCGCACGGCAGCCCCACCCGAGCGTCCGTCGGCCAACGGGATCACCGACCGGGAACGCGAAGTGCTGACGCTGGTCGGACGCGGACTGTCGAACGCCGAGATCGCGTCCGAGTTGTTCATCAGCGTCGCCACCGCCAAGGCGCACGTGGCGCGGCTACTGACGAAGCTGGACGCCCGCGACCGGGTGCAACTGGTGATCCTGGCCTACCAGTTCGGCCTCGTCAGCCCACGGGATTAAGCCTGCTGACCAGGGGCGATATCGCCCGCGGAGCGATGTGGACGGACGGTGCCCGGCGGCAGCGTCTAGCGCATGTCGAAACTGCGCGTCGCGTTCGGGGTCCAGCTGCTGGTCGTGGTGGTGTTCACCCTGCTCTGGAACCCGCTGGACTTCTCCATCTACCGGCTCGGCGGGCAGGTCGTCGGCGACGGCACCCGGCTCTACCTCGAACAGCAGGCCGCGCACTGGTTCACGTACACCCCGTTCGCGGCGGTCACGTTCGTACCGCTCTCGGCGGTGCCGCTCGTGCTCGCGCGGACGCTCTGGGCACTGGCGTCGGTTGCCGCGTTCGTGGTCGCCTGCCGCGGAGTGCTCGCGCTGGCGGGCTATCGGCGCGTGCTCGCCGTGGTGGTCGTCGGCGGGCTGCTGCTCGAGCCGGTCTGGCACTCGCTGTTCCTGGGGCAGATCAACCTGATGCTTTGTGCGCTGGTGGTGACCGACCTGCGGCGGGGCGCGTCCGGGAGGTGGGCGGGCATCGGCATCGGGATCGCGGCGGCGATCAAGCTGACCCCCGGGATCTTCATCGTGCTGCTGCTGGCCGCGGGACGGGTCCGGGCCGCGATGATCGCCGGGGCGACGTTCGCCGGCGGGACGCTGCTCGGGTTCCTGGTGGCCCCGGATGCCTCGCTCGTGTACTGGCGGGACATCTTCTACGACACGACGCGGGTCGGCGTGCCGTACGTCAGCAACCAGTCGCCCTATGGGGCGCTGGTGCGGCTGCCGGGTGAGGTCGGCGGGTGGTACGTCCTCGTGCCGCTGGTCCTCGGAGCCGTCGGGATCGGAGTGGCCGCCGTGTACGCCCGGCGCGGGGACTGGCTCGCCGCGCTGGCCACCACCGGGCTGACCGGTCTGCTGGTGTCGCCGATCTCGTGGAGCCATCACTGGGTGTGGGCGCTACCGGCGCTGGTGGTGCTGGTGCGGGACGGTTACCGCCGAGCCGCTCTGGCCGCCGTCGTGGTGTTCGCGACGTCGCCGATGTGGGCCACCCGCCTCGTCGACCGCCCGGGCGAGCCCTGGCTCGCCGTGCCGTTCACGGTCGTCCAGAACGCGTACCTGCTCCTCGGGCTCGCACTCCTCGCGCACCTCACGCTGTGCCTACAGAAACGCTCCGGCACCGTCGAAACGGCACCGGAGCGTGTTCTGGCTTAGGACGCGCCGCCGGTCTCGCCCGGAGGGGCCGCGGTCACGTCGTCGATGCGGTACTTCGCGACCGCGTCCGCCGCCACCGAGGCCTCGATCTCGCCCCGGCGGGCCAGCGCCCGCAGCGTCGCCACCGCGATCGACTCGGCGTCCACCTTGAAGTGCCGCCGCAGCGCGTGCCGGGTGTCGGACGCGCCGAACCCGTCGGTGCCGAGCGAGGTGTAGTCGCTCGGAACCCAGCGCGAGATCTGGTCCGGCACCGCCCGCATCCAGTCGCTGGACGCGATGACCGGCCCCTCGGAGTCGGCCAGCTGGGCAGTGACCCACGGCGTCCGCGGCTCGGCGTCCGGATGCAGGAGCGCGTCACCGTCCGCGGCGACCGCGTCCCGCCGGAGCTCGGTCCAGGACGTCACCGACCACACGTCGGCCGAGACGTTCCAGTCCTCGGCCAGCAGCTGCTGGGCCCGCAGGGCCCAGGGCAGTGCGACGCCGGACGCGAGCAGCTGCGCCCGCGGCGCGCCGTCCACGGTCCGCCGCGACGGCGCGAACTTGTACAGACCCCGGAGGATGCCCTCCTCGGTCACGTGGTCCGGCATCGCGGGCTGGACCATCGGCTCGTTGTAGACGGTCAGGTAGTAGTAGATGTTCTCCGGGTCGTCCCCGTACATCCGGCGGAGAGCGTCCTCGGTGATCACCGCCACCTCGTACGACCAGGCCGGGTCGTACGAGACGACCGCCGGGTTCGTCGAGGCCAGCAGCAGCGAGTGGCCGTCCTCGTGCTGGAGCCCCTCGCCGTTCAGCGTCGTGCGGCCCGCGGTGGCGCCGAGCACGAACCCGCGGGCCAGCTGGTCGGCGGCCGCCCAGAACGCGTCGCCGGTCCGCTGGAAGCCGAACATCGAGTAGAAGATGTAAACCGGGATCATCGGTTCGCCCTGGGTGGCGTACGACGTCCCGACCGCGGTGAACGACGCGACCGAACCGGCCTCGTTGATGCCCTCGTGCAGGATCTGGCCCTGCTGCGACTCCTTGTACGCCAGCATCAGCTCGCGGTCGACCGAGGTGTAACCCTGGCCGTGCGGCGAGTAGATCTTGGCGGTCGGGAACAGCGAGTCCATGCCGAACGTCCGTGCCTCGTCCGGGATGATCGGTACGAAGCGGGCCCCGATGTTCTTGTCCTTCATCAGGTCCTTGAGCTGCCGGACGAAGGCCATCGTGGTGGCGATCTTCTGCTTGCCGGAGCCCTTCTTCAGCTGCGCGTAGGCGTCCTTGCCGGGCAGCTGGAGCGGCGTGGCCTTCACGACCCGCTTGGGAACCGAGCCGCCGAGCTGGCGACGACGCTCCATCAGGTACTGGTACTCGTCCGAGTCCTTGCCGGGGTGGTAGTACGGCGGCAGGTACTTGTCGAGCTTCTCGTCCGGAATGTCGATGTAGAGCCGGTCGCGGAAGGCCTTCAGGTCCTCCACCGTCAGCTTCTTCATCTGGTGGGTGGCGTTGCGGGCCTCGAAGTGGCTGCCCAGCGTCCAGCCCTTGATCGTCTTCGCGAGGATCACGGTCGGCTGGCCGGAGTGCTCGGTCGCGGCCTTGTAGGCGGCGTAGAGCTTCCGGTAGTCGTGGCCACCACGCTTGAGGTTCCAGATCTCGTCGTCCGAGAGGTGCTCGACCATCTTGCGGGTGCGCGGGTCGCGCCCGAAGAAGTGCTCGCGGACGAACGAGCCGGACTCGGCCTTGTAGGTCTGGAAGTCACCGTCCGGCGTGGTGTTCATGAGGTTCACCAGCGCGCCGTCGGTGTCGGCGGCCAGCAGCGGGTCCCACTCGCGGCCCCAGACGACCTTGATGACGTTCCAGCCGGCGCCGCGGAAGAACGCCTCCAGCTCCTGCATCACCTTGCCGTTGCCGCGCACCGGGCCGTCGAGCCGCTGCAGGTTGCAGTTGATGACGAACGTGAGGTTGTCGAGCTCCTCGCGGGCGGCCAGGCCGATCGCGCCGAGCGACTCGGGCTCGTCCATCTCACCGTCGCCGAGGAACGCCCAGACGTGCTGCTTGCTCGTGTCGCGGATGCCGCGCGACTGCAGGTACCGGTTGAACCGGGCCTGGTAGATCGCGTTGATCGGGCCGAGACCCATCGAGACGGTGGGGAACTCCCAGAAGTCCGGCATCAACCGCGGGTGCGGGTAGCTGGACAGGCCGCCGCCGGGGTGCGAGAACTCCTGCCGGAACCCGTCGAGCTGGTGCTCGGTCAGCCGGCCCTCGAGGTACGCCCGCGCGTACATGCCCGGGGACGCGTGCCCCTGGAAGAAGATCTGGTCACCGCCGCCCGGGTCGTCGTGACCGCGGAAGAAGTGGTTGAAGCCCACTTCGTACAGGCTCGCGCTGGACGCGTACGTCGAGATGTGACCGCCGACCTCGACGCCGGGACGCTGCGCCCGGTGCACGAGGATCGCGGCGTTCCACCGCATGTACGCGCGGAGCCTGCGCTCGATGTGCTCGTCGCCGGGGAACCACGGCTCCCGCTCCGGCGGGATGGAGTTGATGTAGTCGGTGCTGCGCAGCGCAGGTACGCCGACCTGCTTCTCGCGGGCACGCTCCAGCAGGCGCAGCATGATGTACCTGGCCCGCTGACGGCCGGCGTTGTCGATCACTGCATCCAGCGACTCGAGCCACTCGGACGTCTCCGTGGGGTCGATGTCCGGGAGCTGACTGGGCAGCCCGTCGCTGATCACCGGGAGCCGTTCGCGTGAGTTCGCCACGTCGATCCTCGTCACACTCGTCGGTGGGTAGGTCCGGTCGATCACGGTCGGCGACCGGCCGAGGCCACTTTTCGCTTTACCGATCCATCCTGCCCCCTGGTGGCCTGGATGGTTAGCGCCGGGGGACCGTTACTGGTGGGTAGTGTGTTCGCCCGCACCACCCGTCGCAGCGGACACGGAGGCGACGGGCAGGATAGGGGATGTGGACAGCGAGATCATCACCGTCCGTACCGGATCCAAGCCGGTCGTGCTCGACCTGACGGACAAGGCGTCGGCGTTCGTCCGAGGTCGGGGCGACGGCCTCCTGCACGTCTTCGTCCCGCACGCGACCGCAGGCCTGGCCGTCCTGGAGACCGGTGCGGGTAGCGACGACGACCTACTGGCAGCGCTGGAGGACCTGCTGCCGGCCGACGACCGGTGGAAGCATCGGCACGGCAGCCGCGGGCACGGGCGCAGCCACGTGATGCCCGGGCTGATTCCGCCCTATGCGTCGCTGCCGGTGCTCGGCGGCGCGCTCGCGCTGGGAACCTGGCAGAGCCTGTGCCTGGTTGACCTGAACGTCGACAACCACGATCGCCAGGTCCGCTTCTCGTTCCTCGCCGGGTGAGTGTGAGGGGGCCTGACCTGCGGGTACAAACCTGGCGCAGGTGGTCCGTCAATACCCGGTGGGCGCGACGCGTCGCGTCCATCTGAGGCCAACACTTGCGTTGCGCTGGATGAATGTGTGGACTACCGGACTAGGCGGCGACGCGCCGCCATCAGTAGGAGGAGGGAACCGAAGAGTGAGCGCGACCGCGGGTCACGCCGACGGCGTCAAGAGCCCGGCCGACCGGCTCGGCATCCAGCCGGGCATGGTGGTCATGGAGATCGGCTTCGAGGAGGACTGCGCCGAGGAGCTGCGTGACGCCGTTGCCGACCGGGTGGGTGACGACCTGGTCGACGAGGACTCCGACGAGGTCGTCGACGTCGTCATGCTCTGGTGGCGGGAGGACGACGGTGACCTGTTCGATGCACTGGTCAACGCGCTGAGCCCGCTCGCCGACAACGGCGTCGTCTGGCTTCTGACGCCGAAGGCCGGCCGGCCGGGGCACGTCGAGCCGAGCGACATCAGCGAGGTCGCTCCGACCGCTGGCCTTCAGCAGACGTCGAGCATCAGCGCCGCGCAGGACTGGTCCGGTGCGCGACTCGTCGCACCGAAGGCGGCGCGCTCCAAGCGCTGACCTGGGCCGCCCGCCGGCACCGGCAGCGTTCGCTCCGGTGCGTCTTTGGCGTGCGTTCACTCGAGGAGGGACAAACTCATGCCCGTCGAGGTCGGTGACCTGGCCCCGGACTTCACGCTCGCGGACCAGAACAACCAGCCGGTGTCGCTGTCGTCGTTCAAGGGCGACAAGAACGTGCTCGTGGTGTTCTATCCGCTCGCGTTCTCCGGGGTGTGCTCCGGCGAGCTGTGCGCGCTGCGTGACGACCTGCCGCGGTTCCAGAACGACCGCGTGCAGATCCTGACGATCAGCGTCGACTCGTTCTTCGTGCACCGGGTGTGGGCGGACCAGGAAGGTTTCGACTTCCCGCTGCTGTCGGACTTCTGGCCGCACGGGGCGGTGGCGCAGAGTTACGGCGTGTTCGACGAGCAGAAGGGCTCCGCGCGGCGCGGGACGTTCCTCGTCGACACCGAGGGCGTCGTGCGGTGGAAGGTCGTCACCGAGCTCGGCGTCGCCCGCTCGGCCACCGACTACGCGAGCGCGCTCGCGGCCTTGGAGTCGTGACGGGGGTTCGCGTTACGGGTGGCGGGCTGCGGCCCGCTACCCTCAGAGGAGTCCCATCCGGGCGCATAGCTCAGCGGAAGAGCACTCGCCTTACAAGCGAGGGGTCGTAGGTTCGAACCCTACTGCGCCCACCTGCACGGCCCGCCCAGAACGACGCTGGACGGGCTCCACCGCCGTTTTCTTAAGGGAGGGCCGTCCCGCCGTTATTGGGCGTTCGCTACTGCGGCGGGCACTCGGCGGGGAGGTCTCGTTCCAGGATGTTCGTGGCTCTGGCGTAGTCGGCGCCGCGGATGGCGGTCGCCATGTTGTCGCCGATCAGGGCCAACTCCTGATCGGCGGCTTTCCGGGCCTCGCCCGCGAACCGCTCCCACTGCACCGGGTCCGGGTTGCCGCCGAACAGCGCGGCCATGTCCATTGCCCAGTCGCAGAGCTCCGCGTGCGTCAGCGGCACCAGCGGTCTCGTCTGCAGCGGCGACGGCGACGGCGACGGCGAGGGCGCCGGTAACGCGCTGGAGGTGACCGGGGCCGGGCTCGGCGGCGTCGGCGTGGGAGCCGGATCGTCGTCGCGCAACAGCGAGCAGCCGGCCACGGTGGCGAGCAGAAGCAGAGCAGCGAGGGCGCGCACGGCGCCGAGAGTAAGGGCAGCCGCCCCGTGCGGGAAGATTCTTTCGGGTCCGAGGATTGGATCTGTTCCAGCTTGGTAACCCGGGTCCGTGGTTACCACGACCGACGAGAACCGGGAGCGGCTGCGTTCGGCCGGCCTCCGGATCACCACGCCGCGCCTCGCCGTGCTCACGCTGCTCGCTCAGGGCGGCCATCACACGGTCGACGAACTGACCGACGCCGTCCGCGCGCGCATCGGCGCGGTGTCGACCCAGGCGATCTACGACGTGCTGGCCGCGCTCGTGGACAGCGGCCTGGCCCGGCTGATCGAGCCGGCCGGGAGCGCACGGCGCTACGAGGCGCGGGTGGCCGACAACCACCATCACCTGGTGTGCCGGGATTGCGGCCGGATCGAGGACGTCGACTGCGCGATCGGCTCCGCGCCCTGTCTCGTCCCCTCCGACCACCGCGGCTTCCAGCTGGACGAGGCCGAAGTCACCTGGTGGGGCCGGTGTCCTTCGTGCGTGGCCAGGTCAGCAAACGGCCAGCGCGTCGCTGGACTCCCAGAGGTCGCGGAGTGACGTTTCCAGGGAGCGTGTCGGGGCCCAGCCCAGGGCGCTCCGGGCGGCGCTCACGTCGCACTGCTGCCACGGCACCGCGGTGTCCCGGTGGATTCCGCCACCGTCGGTCCGCAGCCCGCCGGTGTAACCGGCCAGCGTCAGCAGCGTGTTCACCATCTCGCGCACCGGTGTCGCCACCCCGCTGCCGACGTTGAGCACCGAGGGCAACGCGCCGTGGCCGCGCGGCCGGAGCGCGGCCATCGCGACCGCGTCCGCCACGTCCCGGACGTCGACGTAGTCGCGGACGTCGTCCAGCGGGCCGGTGGCGATCACGCCTGCGCCCTCCGCCTCGACCTGGCGCAGCTGCGCGACCACCCGCCCGGGGATCGTGGTCGTCGGCGCCTCCGGGCCGATCGGCGTGGTCACGCGCAGCGCGACCGCGTCCAGACCGGCCGCGGCCGCGGTCCGCACCAGCCAGGTGGCGGCCAGCTTCGAGAGGCCGTACGTGGAGACCGGCCGCTCCGGCGTGTCCTCGCTGGCCGCGATGCCCGCGGGCACGCGTCCGTACTCGGCGGCCGAGCCGACGTGCACGAGCCGCATCGGCTGCCCGGATGTGAGCAGCGCGTCGACCAGGTTGCCGACCGCAACCAGGTTGTTCGCGGCCATCGCCGCCGGGTCCGTGTTCGGTGCGGAGGCGGCGCCCGCGCAGTTCACCACGGTGTCGGGGCTGACCTCCCGGACCGCGTGGGCGACCCCGACGACACCGTCGGTCAGGTCGAGCTGCACGTCAGCGTGGACGTCGCCGCGCCGCGCGACCGTGATGACCGTGACGCCGGGCTCGGATGCGAGCCGGGCCCGGACGTGGTGCCCGACGAACCCGTCCGCTCCGAGCAACAGGAGTCGCGTCTGCGTCGTCATGGCACCGTAATGCCCTAATTGTGAGCAAATCACGCCTGTGAATTCCGGCGGCGCCGAGCGTTCCGATCGAGCGAGGTTCGCTCTGGTCCGGGTAGGGCACCATGAGTTCGGCGCCCGAACAGCAGGATGAACCGGACGATGGGGAGGTCTCGATGTGTTGCCGGGAATTTACCGGCTCCTCACGGCTTGGGTACGCAAGCCGGAAACCATCGGGGCTCGCTAGTCCAGCCGCCAGTGGGCGGCACACGCAAAGGCGGTGGATAGGTGGGCGGAGAGCGTGAGGCTGTGGTGACGCCGACGGTTCGACAGGTGGCGGACGCCGCCACGGTCCGGGCATCGGAGCCGTTGACGCTCGGCGTCGAAGAGGAGTTCCACGTCGTCGACCTGGACAGCCGCGAGCTGGTCCCGCGTGCGCCGGAGCTGCTCGCGCACCTGCCCGCCGCGTCGTACTCGCCCGAGCTGCACCGCTCGGTGGTCGAGACGAACACCCAGGTGCACACCAGCCTGGAGCGGCTCCGCGACGAACTCGTCGCGCTCCGCCGCCAGGCCTGCGAGGTCGCGGACGCCGTCGGACTGGGCATCGTCGCCGCGGGCACGGTCCCGCTGGTGGACGTCGAGGAGCTGTCGGTCACTCCGAACGCCCGCTTCGAGCGGATGCTCGACGACTACCAGCTGCTCGCCCGTGAGCAGCTGATCTGCGGCGCGCAGGTCCACGTCGGCCTGCCCGACCGGGACGTCGCGGTCGCGGTCGCCCAGCGGGTCTCCCAGTACCTGCCGGTGCTGCTGGCGATCTCGGCCAGCTCTCCGTTCTGGATGGGGGAGGACACCGGTTACGCGAGCATCCGGTCGTTGCTCTGGCAGCGCTGGCCCACCGCGGGTGCCAGCGGGCTGGTCGAGTCGGCCGAGGACCACGACGCGCTGGTGGCCGAGCTGATCGCGTCCGGGACGATCACCGACCCCGCGATGATCTACTTCGACGTACGGCCGTCGGCTCACGTCCCCACGCTCGAACTACGGGTCACCGACGCCTGTCCCGCAGTCGACGACGTCGTCCTGCTGGCCGGTCTGTTCCGGGCCCTGGTCCGGCGTGAGCGCGACGCGGTGGCCAACCACTACCCCCTGCCGCGCATTCGGGGACCGCTGCAGCGGGCCGCGATGTGGCGGGCCGCGCGTTCCGGGCTCGAAGGTGACCTCGTCGACCTGTCCGGGTTCGCACGTCCGGTACCGGCCGCCGAGGCCGTCCGTGGGCTGGTCGACTCGCTCCGGCCGCAGCTGGAGGCCGCGGGCGACTGGGAGTACGTGTCGGCGCTGGCCGGTCAGGCGCTGGCCCGCGGCAGCGCGGCCGACCGCGCGCGGCGTGCGTTCGCCCGCCGCGGCCGGCTCGCCGACGTCGTCGACATGCTGCTGGCCGAGACGCGCGCCGGTGGCGCGGTCACGGTCGGCGGCTTCGGTGGCCAGGAGGCGCTGCTCGCCGGCTACCTCACCGGCGACGCGCTGGTGCGCCCCGACGGCGACGAGGTGATCGCCGAGGACGGCAGCGTCGTCCCCGCGTACGAGCCGATGCTGCAGGTGCTGGAGCGGCTCGGGGCGGGCGGGATCCGCGACCGGGAGAAGGAGCGGGACGCCGAGCAGCGGTCCCACCGGATGACGTTCCGGGTGGCCGGCGAGACCACCGCCCGGCTGTTCCCGTTCGACGTGATCCCGCGGATCGTCCAGGGCGACGACTGGGAGGCGCTCGGCCGCGGCCTGGTCCAGCGAGCCCGCGCGCTGGACGCGTTCCTGCGGGACGTCTACGCGGACCGCGAGGTCGTCAACGACGGCGTCGTCCCGGCCTGGGTGGTCGACGGCGCACCCGGCCTGCTGCCGCTGGCCGCGCTGATCCGCCAGCCGGTCCGGGCGCACATCGCCGGGATGGATCTGGTCCACGACGCGTCCGGCCACTGGAGCGTCCTCGAGGACAACCTGCGCGTGCCCTCCGGCCTCGGCTACGCGGTGCAGAACCGCCGGCTGACCGAACACATCTGGCCCGACCTGCCCCGGCCTGCCGGGTTGCTGTCGGTGGAGACGCTGCCCGCCTTACTGCGGACGACGCTGGAAGCCGCGGCGCCGCCTCGCATGTCCGGCCGGGGCGGCGGCCCGCAGGTCGTCGTGCTGAGCCAGGGCCCGGTCGACTCCGCGTGGTTCGAGCACCAGCTGCTCGCCGAGGAGATGGGTGTGCCGGTCGTCCGCACGACCGACCTCGTCGTCGACGACCGCGCGGTCTACCTGCACCGGCACGGGACCCGGCGCCGGGTCGACGTGATCTACCTGCGGATCGACGAGGACACGCTGGTCCACGCGCCCGCCGGGGACGGGCGGCCGCTCGGGCCGCCGCTGCTCTCCGCGGTCAGCGCGGGCACGGTGACGCTCGCGAACGCGCCCGGCAACGGCGTCGGCGACGACAAGGCGGTGTACGCCTACGTCCCCGACTTCATCGAGTACTACCTGGGGGAGAAGCCGCTGCTCGCGCACGTCCCCACCTACCTGTGCGGCGACCCGGAACAGCGCGACGAGGTGCTCCGCAGGCTGGACCAGCTGGTCGTCAAGCCGGTCGACGGGTACGGCGGCGAGGGCGTGCTGATCGGGCCGCGCGCCACCGACGAGGAGATCGACGCGGTGCGCCGCCAGATCCGGGCGGCACCGCACCGCTGGATCGCGCAGGAGACCCTGCACCTGTCCACGAACCCGGTGTTCGACGGCAGCCGGCTCACACCACGCCACGTGGACCTGCGGGCGTTCGTGCTCCTGGGCGACAGCCCGGCGGTGGCTCCGGTGGCGTTGACGCGGGTGGCTCCGGAAGGCAGCCTGGTCGTCAACTCTTCCCGCGGTGGCGGGGCGAAGGACACCTGGATCCTGGGGGCCTGACGCGCCACGGGCTGTGGCGCATGCGACGTCGATCCGCGCATGAGAACCGGTAATCGCGGACACCAATCGGGGAAGTTACACCTGAGACACGCCCGTGTAACCGGGACGGCCGAGGCTCGAAAGCCGTCGAGGTGCACTCCGGCGTGAGGAGGAGGACTCGATGTGCGGATTCGGCGGAGAGCTGCGCCTGGACGGTCGGGCCGCGGACGTGGACGCGGTGGCCAGGATGGTGCCCTGTCTGGTCGATCGCGGACCTGACAGCGGTGGTCACTGGTCGAAGGGGCCGCTCGCGCTGGCGCACCGCCGGCTGCAGATCATCGACCTCTCGGAAGCGGGCGCGCAGCCGATGGTCGACGAGGAACTCGGGCTCGTGCTCGTGTTCAACGGGATCATCTACAACTACAAGCAGCTGCGCGAGGAGTTGCGAAGCGCCGGTTACCGGTTCTTCTCCACCTCCGACACCGAAGTCGTCCTGAAGGCGTACCACCGCTGGGGGCCGCGGTGCGTCGAGAAGTTCCTCGGCATGTTCGCGTTCGTGATCAGCGAGTGGGAGACCGGCCGCGTCGTGCTCGGCCGCGACCGGCTGGGCATCAAGCCGCTGTACCTGTCCGAGGTCCCCGGCCGGCTCCGCTTCGCCTCGACGCTTCCCGCGCTGGTCGCCGCCGGTGACCTGGACACCTCCGTCGACTCGGTCGCACTGCACCACTACCTGACGTTCCACTCGGTGGTGCCGGCGCCGCGGACGATCCTCAACGGCGTCCGGAAGCTGCCCCCGGCCACCGTGCGGGTGATCGAACCGGACGGCACGACCGACGAGATCCTGTACTGGAAGCCGGAGTTCTCCCGCCTGCACGACTACTCCGACGACGAGTGGCGCGACCGCACGCTGGCGGCGCTGCGGCTGGCCGTGGAACGCCGGATGGTCGCCGACGTCCCGGTGGGCGTCCTGCTCTCCGGTGGCCTGGACTCCAGCTTCGTCGTCGCGTTGCTGGCCGAGTCGGGCCAGACCGGCCTGCAGACGTTCAGCATCGGGTTCGAGGACGCCGGCGGCGAGAGCGGCAACGAGTTCGTCTACTCCGACCTGATCGCCGAGCGGTTCGCGACCGATCACCACCAGATCCGGATCGAGACCCGGAACATGGTGCCCGCCGTCGACGCCGCGATCGGCGCGATGAGCGAACCGATGGTCAGCCACGACTGCGTCGCGTTCTACCTGCTCTCCGAGCAGGTCGCCAAGCACGTGAAGGTCGTCCAGTCCGGACAGGGCGCCGACGAGGTGTTCGCCGGCTACGACTGGTACCCGCCGCTGGCCGACGTCCCCCGCCGGGACGCGCTCGACGCGTACCGGAGCGTGTTCTTCGACCGGCCGCACGCCGCGCTCAACGACCTGCTGCAGCCGGAGTGGCGGCTGCCCACCGACGTCAGCAAGGCGTTCGTCCAGGCGCACTTCGCCGCGCCGGGGGCCGCGGAGACCGTCGATGCGGCGTTACGGATCGACAGCCAGATCATGTTGGTGGACGATCCGGTCAAGCGTGTCGACAACATGACGATGGCGTGGGGCCTGGAAGCCCGGGTACCGTTTCTCGACCACGAGTTGGTGGAGCTCGCGGCGGCCTGCCCGCCCCGGCTCAAGCTCGCGGCCGGCGGCAAGGGCATCCTCAAGGCCGCTGCTCGCGGGGTCGTCCCGGACGAGGTCATCGACCGGACCAAGGGCTACTTCCCGGTCCCGGCGATCCGGCATCTGTCAGGGCCGCTGCTCGAGCAGGTCGCCGACGCTCTGACGTCGGAGGCCGCCAGGCAGCGGAACATCTTCGATAGTGGGCAGGTGTCGGCCCTGCTCGACAAGCCGAACGACACCCGTACGACACTCGGGTCCAATGCGCTCTGGCAGTTGGGGTTGCTGGAGCTGTGGTTGCAGAAGAGGGGAGTTGGATGACCACTGGCCTCGGCACCGGCGACGGTGCGAACTGGGTGGCTCAGCCGGAGCCGGAACCCGCACCGTATGCGGGGGATCCGGCCGCCGCTCCGGCCAGTTGGGGCGCGACGCTCTCGCCGCGGGGGGACGCGATCGCGTTCGTGTCCGACCGCGGCGGCGAGCCACAGCTCTGGACCAGTTCCGTCGACGGCGCGCACCCGGTCGAAGTCCCGACCGGGCCGGAGCCGGTGGAAGAAGTGCGGTGGTCACCGGACGGCGAATGGCTCGCCGTGCTGATCGCCCCCGGTGGTTCGGACCGCACCGAAATCTGGGTGGTCCGGCCCGACGGAACCGACCTGCACCAGATCGGCGGGTTCGGTGGTACCAACGGGTTCTTCGGCCACTGGAGCCACGACGGCGCCTGGCTGACCGTCGCCGAGGCGGACGCCGCCGGGCGCAGCGCCGCACACCTGATCGACCCGTCCACCGGCTGGCGGGTGACGGTCGGCGAGGCCGACCTCCGCGCCGCGATCGACGTGAGCCGCGACGGCACGACCGCGCTGGTCCGCTGCGGCCTGCGCAGCGCCCGCTGGCTCGAGGTCGTGGACGTCGAGAGCGGTGCTGCGCACCGGCTGTTCCCCGCCGACGGGGACGGCTCGACCGACCTCGGTCACCTCTCCGCCGACGGTGGATCCGTCTACGTGCGTACGGACGTCGGACGACGGCTCCCCGCGCTGGTCGCGGTTCCGGTCGGCACCGACGGTCACCCCCGCGTGCTGGCCCAGCGCGACGACGCGGAGCTCGAGTACTTCACGCTCAGCGAGGACGGTGGCACGGCCGCGCTGCTCTGGAACGTGTTCGGCGGCCGCAGCGAGGTGTCGGTGCTCGACCTGCGCACCGGCGAGGAACGGTCGCTGACCGACCTGCCGGGCGACGTCGTGGGCGACCTGGACCTCTCCGCCGACGGGGTGACGCTCGCGCTCACCGCCGAGAGCCCGTCGCTGCCGCCGACGATCTGGGTGATCGAGGTGGCGAGCGGCGCGGCCAAGCCGGTGACCTACCCGCCGCCGCTGCCGGTCGCGCCGATCGTCCCGGAGTTGCACCGGTTCATCGCGCACGACGGCCTGGAGCTGACCGGGTGGCTCTACCCCGGCGCCGGAACGTCCGGAGCCGGGCCGATGGTGCTCCACTTCCACGGCGGACCGGAGGCGCAGGAGCGTCCGGTCTGGAACCCGCTGTTCCGGGAGGTCGTGTCCCGCGGGATCTCGGTGTTCGCGCCGAACGTCCGTGGGTCCTCCGGGTTCGGCCGGGCGTTCGTCAACGCGGACAACCTGGAGAAGCGGCACGCCGGCATCGAGGACGTCCGGACCGCGGCCCGGTACGTGATCGACGCCGGGCTGGCCGACCCCGCGCGGCTCGGCGTGTTCGGCCGGTCGTACGGCGGTTACCTGACGCTGGTGGCGCTGACCCAGTTCCCGGAGCTGTTCGCAGTGGGCGTCGACACCTGCGGGATGGCCGACCTCCAGACGTTCTACGAGCGCACCGAGCCGTGGGTCGCCGCGGCCGCCACCAGCAAGTACGGTCACCCGGACCACGACCGCGAGCTGCTGGCCGAACTCTCGCCGATCCACCGGATCGACCGACTGGTCGCCCCGCTGCTGGTCGCCCACGGTGCGAACGACACGAACGTGCCGCTGTACGAGGCCGAGCAGGTGGTGGCGGCGCTGGAAGCGCGGAACCATCCGGTGCAGTACCTGCTGTTCGACGACGAGGGCCACGAGGTGCTGCGCAAGCCCAACCGGGTCGTGTACGTGAAGGCCGTGGGGTCGTTCCTGGCCGCGCATCTCGCGTCGTGAGCCGTACCGCCAGTGCGGTGGTGACGCTCGGGGACGAGTGTCTCGGGGAGGTCGGGCCGTTTCCGGTCGACGTCCCGTGGTGGGCGGAGGTCGCTCCGGTCGTGGACGCCGTCGAGGAAACCCTCGGCGTGCCGGTGGTCGTGCTGCGGCTGCTGTCGGTCGAGCAGGGCGAGGGTGCTCGGGACGGGCACGTCACCTACCACGTCGAGGCGTCGGAGCGGCCGGGGTCGCTGCGAGCCACCGCGTTCACGCTGGACACGCAACCGCTGCGGCTGCCGTGGGCGACCGCTGACGGCGTGCGGGAACTGCTCGCGTGGGCGGCGGACGCGGTACCGCTGACCGGTCGGCCGCGCCAGCACAAGTCCTGGAACCTGGCCGCGCTGTTCTACCTCCCGACCGCCGACGGGGGTGCGTGGCTCAAGGCCACACCGCCGTTCGCCGCCGACGAAGCCGCCGCGATCGGGTTGCTGCGCGAGGTCGACGCCGGGATCGTGCCGCGGGTGCTGGCGTCCGCGCCGGGGCGCTTGCTCCTCGCCGACGTTCCGGGCGAGGATCTCTGGAACGCATCCGAGACGCAGGTGACCAGCACGATCACCCGCTTCGTCGCTGCCCAGGCGGCGGTTGGGGGATCGACGACTGCGGCGCCGGGATACTCCGGAAACGCGTCGGCCCCTCTTCGTGATCGGACGTCGGCGGTACTGCGCGCACACGTCGAGGCGCTGCTCGACGGACCGGTCGCGGCGGAACTGAGCGCCGACGAGATCATCCGCGCCCGCGCGCTGAACACACGCTGGGCGGCGCTGGAGGAATGCGGGCTGCCGGACACGCTCGTGCACGGCGACTTCCACCCCGGCAACTGGCGCGGCACCCCGGAAAGCCCGCCGACGGTGATCGACTTCGCCGACGCGTACTGGGGCAACCCCGTGCAGGACGGCCTGCGGGCGATCGACTATCTCCCGGAGAGCCGGCGCGCCACGGCCGCGAAGGCCTGGATCGCCGCCTGGGGCGCGGCGGCCCCTGGGTCGAACCCGGCCGAGGCGCTGCGCCTGGCCGAGCCACTGGCGCACCTCGCGTTCGCGGTGCGGTACCAGGAGTTCCTCGACGGCATCGAGCCGTCCGAACGCATCTACCACCACGGCGACCCCGCCGCCGCGATCCGTCACGCGCTGGCGTCCGCCTGAGCCTCCCGCTCGGCGATGTACGCGTCCAGCACCGCGATCGCCGCGCCGAGCGTCGTGCTGTCGGTGTTCCGCCCTCGGTGACCGAGGTACGCATTGACGGAGTCGAGCAGTCGTTGGTAGGTCGATCCGGACGGCAGGCCGGCCAGGAACCGCCGGAGGGCCGTCGGAGCCACCGCGGGCCACGCAGTCTCGGGCTGGTGCCCGAGGTAGGCCAGCAGCTCACCGGCGGCCGACTCGCTCAACACGCCGCCGAACTGGTCGAGCATCTCGACCGCGACGCCACCGGAGATGAAATCCCCCGGGCCGATGTGCGTGAACCGCTGCTCGAGCGCGGCGAGCACTTCGCTGCGGTGCTCGAGCGGAATCCGCTCCGGTGATCGCGCCAGCAGGAACGCGGGCAGGATCGTCGGGTACTCGATCGAAAGACGCAGTTCGGCGGCGAGCAGTGGGTCGTCCCAGAGATACGGACAGCGGAGCGCGAGCGCGGGCAGCCGGTGGCCGCCGAGCAGCCCGGCCGCGCCGTCCGGCGGCGGACCGCTTCCCACCAGGAGCCGCACGAAGCGCAGGACCAAATCGGGCGGGAGCTGCGGGCCGTCGTCGATCAGGCAGTTCACGAGCACGTTCACCGCGTGCTCGGAGAGCGTCGGCAGGCGCTCGACGTTGGCCTCCAACGTGGCCAGCAAGTCCCGGTAGACGTCCTCGTCGTAGGTCACCAGGCGGCGGAGGCCCGGTGTCGGCCAGCGGTTGCGGAGTAGTTGGGCCAGCTCTCTGCTGACGTCGCGGGTGAGCTGGGTCGGCGTGATGAACGGCATCCCCAGGAGCTCGGCGCCGATCGCGAGGACGCCGTCCAGCGTCGGGTCGTCGGTCAGCTGCGCCACCCGGCGCTGCTCGGCCGAGGTTCCCCACACGTGCTCGGGGTAGTTGGGAACGACGAGCTCGGCGTCGGTGCGGACGAGCTTGCTGAACAGCGCCGAACGTCCCTCGGCGTCCAGGCCGGCCTGCCAGAGCCGCACGGTCGACGTCCACTCGTCCGGCTCGGCCAGCGCCGCCACCGGGACCGGCTCACCACAGAGCACGGCGAGCGTCACGAGGTTCGCCGTGTAACAGGCCAGCCGCCGCACCGGGTCGTACCGCGTCGGCGCGTACCCGGCGGCACCGTCGTTCGGCGCGCGGTCCCGCGCCCGCCGGAACAGGTCGATCGCGGCCTCGCGCACGTCCGCCGCCTCGGCGCCCAGCGCGGCCAGCCGCTGCCGCGCGAACGCCACGATCGGTGCCCGGACGAACAGCGTCTGGTGGGACAGCAGCTCGCGGAGCCGTGGACTGTCCAGCGGCGCGGCGTCGATCCGGTCGGCAGTCCGGGCCCGGTCGGCGGCCAGCTGGTGCATCAGCGTGACCGTGAACTCCGCGACCAGGTACTCCTGGAACGTCGCGTGCAGGAACTCGTACGTGCGCAGCTCGGTCGCCTCGTCGGTCGAGCGAGCGACGTGGATGAAGAAGAACGCCGCCAGCGCCTGCTCGGCCCGGCTGACCGGTTGCCCGGCGTCGGTGCGGGTCACCTCGCTGCTCCGCGGCAGCAGCGCCCCCAGGTCGTGGCCGAGGTCGTCCTCGCTGACGAACTGCTGACCGCGGTTGAACATCGCGAACGCGGCGAGCGACAGATCGCCGCGGAGCTGGGTCGCCCGCCGCCGCGCGTCGGCCGGATCCAGGTCGCGGGCCACCTTGTCCCCGACCTGCCGGGCGATGAACGTGTCCAGCAGCCGCCGGTACAGCTCGGCGCCGGACAGGTCCTCGGCGGCCAGCGACTCCACACCGCCCTGCGCGGCGTACACGGCCAGCAGCGTGAGCAGCAGCGGCTGCCGGGCGATGTCCCCGTGGTGCAGCGCCTCCGCGGCGGTCAGCGCACGAAAGCCCGGCGTCGGCGCGTTCGCCCGGTTCCACGCACCGATCCACCGCTCCACCTGGTCGTCGTCGAAATCCTCCAGCCTGATCAGGACACTGCCGTCCGGCACCTTGGCCCGGTCCATCACCAGCGTGCGGGACGTGACGATCGGGATGACCGAGTGCCCGTAGTGCCACTCCTTGGCCTGGAACGCGGCGATCCGCTCCAGGTAGCGCGACTGGACTACGCCGGTGGTCTGGATCAGCTCGTCAAAACCGTCGAAGATCACGACCTTCGTGGTCGCGGTCTCCCGGGAGAACTTGCCCCAGTCGACCCGCTCGTGCACCTCGGCCCGCAGCGCCTCCTCGATCTGCTCGTAGATCTCGGCTTCGGCGTCGGCGCGGCGCAACCGGATCAGGATCGCGGTGTACGCGGTGGACGGCAGCCGAGCTGCCACGATGCGGCTGAGCAGCGACTTCCCGGCGCCCGGGTGACCGAGGACGATCAGCGGGTGCCGCGCGGCGTGCGGGTTGGCGAGGTAGCGGGCGAGGTACCCGGCGAGCCCGTCGTGCGTGTCCTGAGTCGCCCACCACGCCTCGTCGCTCGGCATCGCGTCATTGGTCGCGACGGCCTGCCGGAACCGCGGGCTCACGAACCCGTCGGCGACCAGCGGGAAACGCGCGCCGGGGGTTTCCCGCCACAGCCGCTCGCCGAGGACGGCCGAGGCCTGGGTCGCGAGCTTCGCCGTGACGTCGGAGGCCTGACCGTCGCCGGCCACCGTCGTCGTGAGCAGCCGGGTCAGCTCGGTCAACGTCTCGGTCTGGGCCGCCAGCGCGCCGCCGACCGCGTCGACGGAGCGGCGGGTCGCGGCATGCTCGTCCAGGTCGGACCAGAACGCGAACTCCGGCAGGTCAGCGCCGAGACGGACGTACCGGTCGCGGTAGTAACCCAGCGCCCGCTCGACCACCGCCCGCCGCAACTCGGCGTCGTCGCCCGGCGGCCGGACGTGCGTCCAGGCCGCGAGTCCGGACACGAACCAGAGCGTCTCGTCGGCCAGCAACTCGAGCCGGGCCTGGATGTGGCCGAGGTTCTCGGTGAACGGGCTGGTCACCGTCGGCAGCGCGATTCCCGGTGCGCCCAGCAGGTCCGGCGCGTCCGCGCGCTGGACCAGCGCCGACCGTTCCGCGTCGGTCACCTCTAACCGGTCGTAGCCCGGCCCGACCTCCTGCCGGAAAGCGTCGAAGAACGCCGACAACACCAGCACGGTGTGGGCGGCTTCCAGCATCTCGAGGTGCTGCTTGCCCCGTGCCACCTTGATCCGGGCCGGCGCGATGTCGGTGACGTGCCGGAGCAACGCCATCAACTCGGTCTTCGGATCGATCAGCGCGAGCGAGGAACCGCCGGTGAACGGTGCCGCGGCCAGCAACACACCGCCGAGTGCCCGGTCCAGCCGCGTCATCCGCTCGTCGCCGCGGGCGAGGAGTGTGAGCGCCGCCCCGTAGCTGAGCCGAGGGGTGTCGAACATGCGAATCTCCTCGCCGCGTGGCCATCGGCCCCGACAGGTTAGCCTCCTGGCGTGGTCACGATCGGGAAAGTCGTCCGGGTGTTCGACGAGCTCTATCCGCCGGATCTCGCCGAGAGCTGGGACGCGGTCGGCTTGGTGTGCGGTGATCCGTCGACGGACGTGCAGAAGGTGTACTTCTGCGTCGACGTCGTCGCCGCCACCGTGGACGAAGCGCTGGACTGGGGCGCCGACCTGATCGTCGCGCACCACCCGCTGCTGCTGCGTGGCGTCACCGCGATCCCGACGACCACGCCCAAGGGCCGCACGCTGCACCGGCTGATCCGGGCAGGCGTCGGCCTGTTCGTGGCCCACACCAACGCCGATTCCGCCCTTCCCGGCGTCTCCGATGCCCTCGCCGCGCGCCTCGACCTGCAGGATCTGCGTCCGCTCAGCCCGCGGCCCAAGCAGCCGTTCCACGGCATCGGCCGGATCGGCACGCTGCCGACCCCGCTGCGGCTCGCCCGGCTCGCCGAGCTGGCCGCCAAGGCCCTGCCGGCTACGCCCGGCGGGATCCGCTACACCGGTGACCCCGACCGCCTGGTGCGGACGGTGGCCGTCAGCGGTGGTGCGGGTGACAGCTATCTGGGGGACGCCACGCGGGCGGGCGTCGACGCGTTCCTCACCGCCGACCTGCGCCACCACCCGGCCTCCGAACACACCGAGGCGGGCGGCCCCGCGCTGCTCGACGTCGCGCACTGGGCGACCGAGCAGCCGTGGCTCGTCCAGGCTGCTACGGCCCTGACCACCGGCTTGCGGAACGCTACGGTGGAGACCTTCGTATCCGACCTCGTCACCGACCCGTGGACGAACGCGGTGGTGCCGGTCCGACAGCTCTGACGTACCGGCACCTGTGAAGTATGGGAGAACAGTGAAGGCACCCGCCGCAGACCAGCTCCGCCTGCTCGACCTGCAGGCGGTGGACCTCTCGATCGACCAGCTCGCGCACCGGAAGCGCACGCTGCCCGAACACGCCGAGATCGAGAAGACCGCCGCCACGCTGGCCGCGCTCCGCGACGAGCTGACCGGCGCCGAGTCCGCGGTGGAGTCGCTGGACACGAAGATCCGGAAGCTGGAGAACGAGGTCGAGCAGGTGCGGGCGAAGGCCGACAAGGACCGGCAGCGGATGGACTCCGGTGCGGTCGGGTCGGCGAAGGAGCTGGAGCGGCTCCAGCACGAGGTCGAGACGCTCGGCGCACGTCAGTCCGCGTTGGAGGACGACGAGCTGGCGCTGATGGAGGAACGGGAGACCGCGGACGCCGTCCGCGCGGAGGTGCAGGGCCGGTTCGACGCGGCGAACGAGGGGCTGGCCGCGCTGGAGCTCCGCCGCGACACGATCGAGTCCGAGATCGACACCGACGTCGCCGCCCGAACGGCCGAGCGCGAGCCGCTCGCCGCCGCGATCCCGGACGACCTGCGTGCGCTGTACGAGAAGCTGCGCGCCTCCAGCGGTGGCATCGGCGCCGCGGCGCTGCGCGCCCGCCGGTGCGGCGGCTGCCGGATCGAGCTGTACGGCACCGCGCTTCAAGACGCCAAGGCCGCGGACGAGGACGAAGTGCTGCGCTGCGAGGAGTGCCGCCGGATCCTGGTGCGTACCGCGGAGTCCGGTCTGTGAGCGTTGAGCACGTTGTCGTTGAGGCCGACGGCGGATCGCGGGGCAACCCCGGCCCCGCCGGATACGGCGCGGTGGTGCTCGACCCGGAGACCGGCATCGTGCTGGCCGAGCGGGCCAAGGCGCTCGGCGTCACGACGAACAACGTCGCGGAGTACTCCGGGCTGATCGCCGGGCTGGAGGCCGCGCAGGCGCTCGGTGCGCGCCGGGTCGACGTTCGGATGGATTCCAAACTGGTCATCGAGCAGTGCTCCGGGCGGTGGCAGGTGAAGCAGCCTCACCTGCGACCGCTGGTGAGTCGGGCCACCGCGTTGCTGGGCTCGTTCGAGGCGACGACGATGACCTGGATCCCGAGGGCGCAGAACAAGGCCGCGGACGCACTGGCCAACGCGGCGATGGACGGCGAGGACATCGCCCGCGACCACGCCGCCGTCGCGCCGGCCACGGACGATGCTTCCGGTGCCGCGGCGACGCTGTTCGACGCCGACGGGCCCGCGGCGGAGAGCGGCTCGAGGGATACCGCTGGTGTGAGTGGCACCGACCCGACGGCGACCGCACCGGCGGAGGCGTTGCGCGGTACGCCGGCGCAGGACCGTCCTGCGGTGGCGCCCCGGCACGCGTCGATAAAAAACGCGGGACCGGGGTGGGGGCCGCAACGGCGGGCCACCACGACGGTGCTGGTCCGGCATGCCTCGTCGGTGCTCTCGCCGGAGAAGCGGTTCTCCGGGCGTGGGGATGTGCCGCTGTCGGAGGACGGTGTGGCGCAGGCCGAACGGGTGGCCGCGCGGCTGGGGGCGCGGCCGGGTCTCGACGTGGTGGTCAGCTCGCCGCTGCGCCGCGCCCGGCATACCGCGGAGCTGATCGCGAAGGCCGCCGGTATCGAGTTGGTCACCGACGACGACCTGGTCGAGACCGATTTTGGCGCCTGGGAGGGGCTGACGTTCAGCGAGGCGCGGCGGGCTGATCCGGCTGCGGTGGACGCCTGGCTGGCCTCGCCCGACGTGGCGCCGCCGGGCGGGGAGAGTTTCGCACAGGTCGCCGAGCGGGTGCAGCAGGCCCGGGAGCGGCTGGTCGCCGACTACGCCGGGCAGACGATCGTCGTGGTCTCGCACGTCACGCCGTTGAAGACGCTGCTGCGGATGGCGCTGGAGGCGCCGCCGACGATGCTGTACCGGCTGCAGCTCGACGTCACGGGCGTTTCGGAGGTCGACTGGTACGCCGACGGTCCGGCGAACGTGCGCCTGGTGAACGACGCGCACCACCTGACCGGCTGAGCGACCGCCGAGCGCGCTGGCGTGACCGCTTGGCGCGGCATCGGTTCCCGGTGGGGCATTTGCGGGCTAGTGTCTTGTGACCTGCACCACTGCGATTCGGTGTGAGGAGACCGCTATGTCCACTACCGAGGAAACGCCGTCGCCGCCTCCCTCGGAACCGCCGGTACGGTCCGACCGCAATCACTGGTACTGGTTGCTGCTCGTTCCGATCGTGATCCCGCTGATGCCGATGCTCTACAACCACACCGATCCGATCTTGTGGGGCATTCCGCGGTTCTACTGGCTCCAGCTGCTGTTCGTGGTGCTGAGCGTCGGAATCACGCTCGTCGTCTACCGGCAGACGCGGAGGCGATGACCGATGGAAGTCAAAGTCACCGAGCTGACGATCTTCATCATCCTGTTCGCGTTCGTCAGCGTGCTCGGGTTCGTCGCGTCGCGCTGGCGGCGGCCCGACACGATGGAGCACCTGGACGAGTGGGGGCTCGGCGGTCGGAACTTCGGCGGGTGGATCACCTGGTTCCTGCTCGGCGGTGACCTCTACACGGCCTACACGTTCGTCGCGGTGCCCGCGCTGATGTACGGCGCCGGCGCGATGGGCTTTTTCGCGCTGCCGTACACGGTGGTGCTGTATCCGCTGGTGTTGCTGCCGTTGATCCGGCTCTGGTCGGTCTCGCACGTGCACGGTTTCGTGACGCCCGCCGACTTCGTCCGGGCCCGGTTCGGGTCGTCGACGCTGGCGTTGCTGGTCGCGGTCACCGGGATCGTCGCGACGATGCCGTACATCGCGCTGCAGCTGGTCGGCATCGAGGCCGTGCTGAAGGCGATGGGCGTCGAGGGCAAGTGGCCGATCACGATCGCGTTCCTGATCCTGGCCATCTACACGTACAACTCGGGTCTGCGTGCACCGGCGCTGATCGCGTTCGTCAAGGACACGCTGATCTACCTGACCGTCATCGTCGCGATCGTCGTGATCCCCACGAAGCTCGGCGGCTGGGACGCGATCTTCGCGGCGGCGGGGGAGAAGTTCAGTCAGCCGGCCGCGCAAGCCGCGGGGTCGGGGTTGCTGCTCAACGCGAACAACCAGCTGAACTACATCACGCTGGCGTTCGGCTCGGCGTTGGCGCTGTTCCTCTACCCGCACTCGTTGACCGGGGTGCTGTCCGCCCGTTCACGCGACACCGTCAAGCGGAACATGGCGGCGCTGCCGGCGTACTCGTTCGTGCTCGGGCTGCTGGCGCTGCTGGGTTTGATGGCGATCGCGGCCAAGATCGTTCCCGTCGGGGCGGACCCGGAGGCCGGCGTTCCCGGAGACCGCAACACGGTCGTGCCGTTGCTGTTCGACTGGGCGTTCCCGTCCTGGTTCACCGGGATCGCGCACGCGGCGGTCGGGATCGGTGCGCTCGTTCCGGCGGCGGTCATGTCGATCGCGGCCGCGAACCTGTTCACGCGGAACATCTACACCGAGTACATCCGGCGGGAGGCTTCGCCGGCCGAGGAAGCGCGGGTCAGCAAGCTGGTCTCGCTCGTCGTGAAGTTCGTCGCGGTCGTGCTGGTGCTGGGGCTGGACACCCAGTACTCGATCGACCTGCAGCTGATCGGCGGCGTGATCATCCTGCAGACGCTGCCCGCGGTGGCGCTCGGCGTGTTCACCCGGTGGTTCCACAAGTGGGCGCTGGTGGCCGGATGGGTCGCAGGGATGGCGTTCGGGTTCTGGATGCTGTGGACGATCCCGAACCCGGCGACCGACCGGAAGCACTTCGGCGGCTCGGCGTTCAAGCTGTCCGAGCTGGGGATCGACACCAAGTGGACGATCTATGCCGGGTTCCTGGCGATCGCGCTGAACCTGCTCGTGGTCGTGCTGGTGACGTGGGGTCTGCGCGCGGGCAAGGTCGCGGACGGTGGGGACGTCACCAAGCCGTCGGACTACACCGCCGACCTGGGTGACCCGAAGGTGCACGACATTCCAGAACTGGTCGGGGAGGGGCGGCCGTCGTCCTCGTCGACGTAGTAGGGCTGCCGGGTGGCCTGCCGTCCCGGTCGGCAGGCCACCCGGTCCTTTGCCCGCGGTCGTTCACCGTCCGGCCGCGCCGGCTGCTGGGCCGGGCGGCCCGGCGGGTTCCGGCGGTTACGCCGGTGGGATGGGGCGGGCCTTGGCTGCCTCGACGGCGGCGGTGTAGTCCGCGGGACGCAGGAACCCGGCGTCCCGCGCCTTCGCCGCCGCAGCGGTGTACTTCGCGACGTAGTCGGCGTGGGTCGGGTAGCGGCTCCGCAGCTTCGCGGCGTCGAACGCCGTTGTCGTGCCGAGCAACAGACACGCACCGGCGACGTTGCCGCCGCTGTTCGTCGGTCCGTAACTCGCGATCGGCGCCTCGATGTCGGGCAACCGGATGCCGCCCTTGACGTTCTGATCGGCGTCCCGCTCCAGCAGCACCGGCAGTCCGGCGATCACCGGAGCGCGCGGCGCGGGGGTCTTCGTCCGGATCCACTGGTTGAGCGCGTGGTACGCCGCGTTGTGCACGTAGTGCGCCGGCATCGAGTTGAGCGGCTTGTCGCACCGCACCGGGTTGCCGTTGTCGATGATTTTCTCCCGGGCGTTCACCTTGTCGAGCGACTCGGTGAGGTACTGGTCGCCGTGCGCGGTACCGGCCACCTCCCATGTGCGGAGGTTCGCGGCGTCCGGCTGACGGCTCACGCTGTAGACGATCGTGTCGGTCTCGGACTGCACCTGGAGCGTGGGCACGCCCAGGTCAGACCGGATGTTCGACACCAGCGGAGTGGTCTGGCCGCTCGCGAGCTCGGCTGAGCCGGTCGAGCGTCCGTGGATGAGGAAGCCGTCGAACACCTTGTCCCGCGGCTGGATCGCGTTCGCGTAGGTGACCAGCCGAAGAGCTGACTGCGAGTGGCCGGACGCGATCAAGCGCTCGGCCTTGAGGTGCTGGCCTGCGGCTTTCGCGGCCTGGGAGAAAATGTCGTACGAGGCGGCGTCACCGGGTGTGGTCACATCCGGGTAGCGGACCGGGTCGTAGCTCTTGAGCTTGTCGATCCCGACCTTCTGCGCGGAAACTCCCACGTACGCGTACCCCTCGCGGACGAACTCCTCCCAGGACTGGCCGAACTCCACCGGGATGTCCACGCCGAAGCTGACGTTGACCCACTCGACCACGACCGTGCCGTTGAACTTCGCCGGGTTCGTCGGACGGCGGACGACGATCCGCGTCGTGTACGGCGCCTGGCTCGCGGGCTTCACGTTCCACTTGCCGTCGCCGCCCAGGCTCCCGTCGGCGGTGTAGCTGGTGGCCGTGCCTTTGACCTTGTACTCCTCCTCGGTGTAGCCGAGCGCGGGAAGGTCCTGGGCCGTCGGGCTGACTCGCCCCTGAATTCCTTTGCCGAGGTCGGCGGGGATCAGCGTGAGGGTGGGGGTTTCGACCGCGTGCGCGGGCGCGTGAAGCCCGGCCGCGACCAGTGCCATGAGGATGAGGACGCCGTACCAGCGGCGTTTTCGCGGGGCTGCCATGTCGCTCCTCAGCAGTGAGGGGTGTTGGGGGCCGCGACGTTAGCGCTGGCTTGCGGTGATTCGCAGAGGAATAAGGCGATAAGAGCAGTTCTTGTCACGCCGCTACATCGCGCAGGTCCAGGGGGCGATCGGGGTTGTTCGCGGCCGGATAACCCCGGCGCGAGGGCGGGCTCGCCCGGCTGCCCGCTGGGGCGTGCCTGCGGCACGGGTCACTCTTTCCTAGCCTCAGAAATTTGGCCATCTACCGACGTGTCCCCGCGCGGGGATAGGTCGGTGCATGGCCACATTTCTCGCGGTGTGGCGGGTCGTCGCTGCTCCCGCACTCCGTGGCCGTACTCGGGTGCGCCTGGCGAGCGCTCGGGCACCTCGTTCCGCGCGGGGCGTCAGGCCCAGATCGCGCGGTAGAGCAGAACCAGGCCGATCACCGTGCCGAAGATGACGATCGTCCAGCGCAGGGCGTTCGCCGACAGTCGCCGTGCCAGCCTGGCGCCCAGGTACCCACCCGCGACCGTGGCCGGTGCCGTCACCGCTACCCCGAGCCACGACACCGGTCCGAAAATCGCGTACACGACGACCGTGACCAGCCCGACGACCGCCGAAAGGACGTTCTTCAACGCGTTGACGCGCTGCAGCGTCTCGTCCAAAACCAAAGCAAGAACCGCAACCAGGACGACGCCGAGCGCAGCACCGAAGTAGCCGCCGTAGGCGGAACCGAGGAACGTGAGAATCACCAGCGTGGCGTTTTTCCGCGCGCGCGGCAGCTGGGCGGGGTGGCCGACCAGGTCACGGAGCTTCGTCTGGAAGCCCAGCACCGCCGTCGCGCTCAGCACCAGGAACGGGACGATGTACTCGAACACACCGGCCGGCGTGACCAGCAGCAGGATGCACCCGGCGATGCCGCCGACCAGTCCGATGGGTGCCAGGCTCAGCGCCCGCCGCCGCTGGCCCGTGAGTTCGGCGCGGCTGCCGTAGACGCTCGACCAGTATCCGGGGGTGACCGACAGCGAGTTCGTCACGTTGGCCGACACCGGGGGCAGGCCGGTGGCGATCAGCGCGGGGAACGTCAGGAGCGATCCACCCCCGGCGAACGCGTTGACGACCCCCGCAGCCAGCCCCGCGACGATGAGCAGTGTGATGTCGGTCAGTGACAGGTGCATCGGCCTCACCGTACGGGGCGGGGTGCGTAACATTGGCGCCGCGGCGGACGAGCCGGCCGGGCGGTCGCGTCAGTACCCAGTGGTGCTGCCGAGGAACGTCCGGGCTTCACAGGGCAGGGTGGTTGTTAACGGCAACCCGGGGTGACCCGCGGGAAAGTGCCACAGAAAACAGACCGCCGGGCGCGGCTTCGCGACCGGTAAGGGTGAAACGGTGGTGTAAGAGACCACCAGCGCCCCGGGTGACCGGGGCGGCTCGGTAAACCCCACCCGGAGCAAGGTCAAGAGGGGCGACCTC
The DNA here is from genome assembly GCF_900143005.1 of Cryptosporangium aurantiacum. NCBI lineage: Bacteria > Bacillati > Actinomycetota > Actinomycetes > Cryptosporangiales > Cryptosporangiaceae > Cryptosporangium > Cryptosporangium aurantiacum. Next base: position 238,442 of record NZ_FRCS01000008.1, on the reverse strand, counting down.
GGTCGCCCTGCGTGAGCGTTCGAGGGCTGCCCGCCCGAGCTCACGGGTAGACCGCTAGAGCCTGTCGGCAACGGCAGGCCGAGATGGATGGCCGCCGGCCAGGGCAGTGCCGCGAGGCGCCCTGGCAACAGGACCCGGCGTACAGGCCGACTCGTCCGCCGCCCTTCGCTGTTGAGAACGCCGGTCCTACCCTCCGCAGCGGCGCGCCGGGCAAGTGGGGGTGGGAAAGCCCCCAGCGTCCCCGATGCGGAGTAAATCACGCGACCGTGAGGTTGGATGCGCCGCCGGGGCGGCCGCGTAGGAGTTCGCGCCCGTTGACCTCGATCGTCCGCTCGGAGTCTGCTCCTACGCAGAAGTGCAGCGTCGCCCGCCCGCCCACGAAAAAGTGAAAATTTCCTGCCCGCCACAGGCGGTGCGGAAGGCGGTCCACCAGCCACCTGAGCATGGCATCAGCCTAGGACCGGCGGTCCCCGCGACGGAACGGGGTTGATCAATTTGTGGGCTCGTGCCAACGTGCTCGCTTGAAATGCGGTAACCTCTCGCACACACATGTGTACGAGTGGAGGTTGGCTGTGGCGGAGCGGTTGAATCGAGCGAGCGACCGGCCGGCGTATCGGCAGATTGCTGACCGGCTACGCGCCGAGGTTGCTCGGGGTGACTTCGCGCCTGGAGCGCAGCTGCCGTCGGAGAGCGCACTGGAGGCCCGTTTCAAGGTCAGCCGGGTGACTGCGCGGCGGGCGCTGAGCGTGCTGGTGAACGACGGTCTCGCGCAGTCCGAGCACGGACGCGGTTACTTTCTCCGGACTCCACCGCCGGTCCAGCGGCTGTCGTCCGATCGGTTCGACAGCCGCGACGCCGGTACGGAGGACGCGCCGGTCGAGGTGCTGTTCGTGGGAAGGGGACCGGTGCCGGCCAAAATGGCTGAGCGGCTCGGGCTGGTCGCGGGAGACGACGTCATCGTGCGGAATCGTCGATACCTCCTCGAGGGGAGGCCGGCTCGATCGGCGGTTTCTTATATCCCGCTCGACATCGCCGCGGGAACTCCGATCGCCGAGGAGGACCCCGGTCCCGGTGGGATCTACGCGCGTATGGAGGAACAGGGCTTGACCTTCGACAAATACGACGAGGAGGTCACTGCTCGAGTCGCCACCGAGGAAGAGTCGCGCTTGCTGCTGCTTCCTGGGTCCACCCCGGTGCTGCAAGTGGTCCGGACAGCTTTCGCCGACGGTCGGCCCGTCGAGGTCTGCGAGGCGGTCATGGACGCCGCAGCGTTCGTGCTGGACTACTCACTCCCGGCGAGGCGCTCCTAGGCGAAAGATCGCGAGGGCTCGGGCGACCGGTGCACCAGTGCGCGAATCGCCCGGGACGGTCACGGGGCACCCATCCGGCGAATCTGACGGCGGGTGATCGCCGCCCCTGGCCGTCGCATGCCGAGGGGCGCGGTCGATGGTTGTCGCGTTGTCGGGGTGCGGCTCTCGTGGGTGTCCCCGCGTGGGTGCTGGAGCACCCGCGCGGGGACACCCATCTGCCGGCGCCCGCTCCGCGAGGGCTGGCGCGGAGGCGGACGGTGCCCACCCGGCACGGGACGGGGGAGCCGGACGGCCTAGACGAACTTCGCATCACGCGGCCAAGGCACCGGCTCCTGAGCCGCTGCGCGGCGTCGCTGGTAGTACGCGAACGTCGCGATACCCAGCGCCACCCCCCACGGCAACCACAGCAAACCCGGCACCCCGGCACCAGTGAGCCCGTCCGTGAACGCGTACCGCAGCACGGTCAGCCCCGCGACGCTCACCGCCAGCGCCACCACGGTCGCCGGCACCACCGCCAGCAGAGCCGGCACCCGCCGCCCACCGAGAGACGGCACCCACGCGGGCAACCGCTCGCCCCAGCGCATCACGAGCCCGAGCGTCAGCAGCACCCCGATGACGTCCGGGATCACCAGGCTCCACGCCGTCAACGGGCTCAGCCCTTTCGCTTCCAGGTCCGCGGCGAGCTCGTCGACGAACTCCTCCGACACCCCGAGCGGAACGCCGAGGTTCCACGCGGCTCGCTGGAGCGCGTACGGCAACGGCGCGAGCACCGCGACCAGCGTTGCCCAGCGGCCGATCTGCAACCAGCGCGCGGAGGTGCCCGAGGCGGCGTCCACATGTAGTGAACGGAACCCGGCCCGGCCCAGCAGGGCCGCACCGAACAGGCAAAATACCTGGTTGAGCAATGGCCAGTCGACCAGGCCGAAGTACCCCCGCAGGCCGTACGCGAGGTTTTGCAGCACGCGGGCGTCCGGCACGCACACGACGATCAGCGCCGCAGACGCCAGCAGGATCACACCCGACGCACGCCGTTGCGGGAGCACCGCGGCCAGGAACGCCACCAGGCAGCCGACGAACAGCACGGCGCCGGTCGGGCCCGGCTCCGCGTGGGCGAGCCAGTGATCCATCTCGACGGCGCGCCGGTCGCCAACGCCGAGCGGGAAGCCGGGCGCGCCGAACGCCCAGGCAAGGGACAGGGAGCCGTAGACGGCGCACCACAGTGCGGCGAGTGATCGAGACATGCCTCGAGCCTCGGGCGACCGCCCGCCCGGAGGTATCTGCCGATCGGCAGAGGTGCGCTGCCGCCTCGCCGCTCTATCGTGGACCGGTGACTCGGCTGATCGGCACCGCCTCGGTCGTCGCGGTGGTGCTGGGGACGGCCATTGTTGCCGTGCCGCTGCCAAGCCCGGCGCTCGTCGTCCCGTCGGTCGTCGGCGTGCTCACGCTCGCCGCGGTGGTGGCCACGTGGCCGCGCAGCAAACGGTGGCTGGCCCCGGCGACGTTCGGCGTCGCCCTGGTGAGCCTGGGCGGTTCCGCGCTCTGGTTACGCAGCCCGGGCCTGGGCGGCGGCACCTGGACGCTGCTCCTGACCGCGGTGCTGATGGTGCTGCTCGCGTTGCTCTGCCGCTGGGCTCCGCCGGTGTGGGCCTGGGCGGTCGGTGTGCCGGCCGTGGTCGCCGAGGCACTGCTGATCCTGCCGACCACGGGTTCCCCGCCGCTGCGCGGCTGGGAGGCGGTCGGGGCCTGCGCGTTCTGGTCACTGGCGGGCCTGGTCGGCGCGGCTTCCGGCACCTACTTACGCCTTTTGGACGCTCGACGCGGCGCCGCCGTACGCGCCGCGCGCCGTGCCCAGCAGGTGCGGCTCGCCGCGGACCTGCACGACCACGTCGCCCATGACGTGAGCGCGATGGTGCTGCAGGCGCAGGCAGCACGGGTGCTGCTCGGCGACCGGGCGGGTGACGTCGCAGCGGTGCTGGAGCGGATCGAGGCCGACGGGGCGCGAGCACTCACCTCGATGCAGCAGTCGATCCGGGTCCTCCGGGAGGACGACCCGAAGGACCGGGACGTCGCCGACCTCACCGCGCTCGTCGAGCAGCATCCCACCGCGGTCCTGCACGTCGACCCCGAACTCGCGCAGGTGCCCGCCGCGCTGTACCGGGTCGTCGCGGAGTCGCTGACCAACGTCCGCAAGCACGCCGGACCCGACGCCGGAGCGGTCGTGCGTCTCGAGCGCGACCAGGACCGTCTCGTCGTCACGGTCACCAACCCCGCCGGGACGAGCAGCCAGGGCCCGGGCCTCGGGTTCGGCCTGTCGAGCCTGGACGAACAGGTGCGGACGCTGGGCGGAACATTCAGCGCCGGACCGGTCGGCCACCACTGGGAGGTACGGGCCGTGATGCAGCGATGATCCGAGTGTTGATCGCGGACGACCAGGACGCCGTGCGGTTCAGCTTCCGCACGATCCTCGGCGCGGCGCCGGACATCAGGGTCGTGGGTGAGGCCGCGGACGGCAACGCGGCACTGACCCTGGCCAAAGAGCAACTCCCCGACGTCGCGCTCGTCGACATCCGGATGCCCGGGATGGACGGTCTGGAGCTCACTCGGGTCCTCGGCGAGGCCGTCCCGGCAACCCGCGTCGTGGTGGTGACCACTTACGACCTGGACGCCTACGTGCACACCGCACTCCGCAACGGCGCGTGCGGCTTCCTGCTGAAACACTCCGGCGCCGGGTTGCTGACCGAGGCGGTCCGGGCCGCGGCGGCGGGGGACGCGCTGATCAGCCCCGAGGTCACGGTCCGGCTGCTCCGCGAGCTCGCGACGCCGAGCCCCGCCGAGCACCCGCTCACCGACCGCGAGCTGGACATCGTCGCGCTGGTCGCGGAGGGCAGGACGAACGCCGAGATCGGCGCGACGCTCTACATCACCGCGGGCACGGTCAAGACGCACCTCGCGAACATCCAGCAAAAGCTCGGTGTCGAGAATCGCGTCGCGATCGCGGCATGGGCGTGGGACACCGGCCACTGCACGCCGCGCCGCCCGACGCGGCCGTAGGCTCGGAACATGGCGACTTTTGTGCCCCAGCACCTGACGCTCCGCTCGGAAACCTTCGCGATCGAGCGACACGACACCGACGAGATCGTCGGCAGCGGCGACTGGGTCGCGCTGGTCCGTGGAGCGAGCGGCCTGACCGTGATCCGTACCGCCGCCAACGGCGCCGACGGCTGGCGCGCGTTCGAGGGAGACATCGGGCACGAGCTCGACGTCCCGGGAATGCTCGTCAGCATCCTCTCCCCGCTGAGCGAAGCCGACCTGCCGGTGTTCGCGGCGTCCACCTACAACGCCGACCTCGTCCTGGTGCCGGCGTCGTCCGCCGAGAAGGCGGTCGTCCTGCTGCGAGCCGCCGGCCACACCGTAACCGACTAGAGTTTTCCTACCGACAAAGTAGGGGGTTGCGATGGGGCTCGACCAACACGGCCTGCAGACGACCGTGGGCAGCCAGGCGGCTCTCGACCACTACGACCGCGCGGTCGACGAACTGCTGCACTTCCGGGCCGAGGTGGTCGCCGAGTCCGACGCCGCGCTCGCCGAAGACCCGACGTTCCCGATGGCGGTCGCGCTCCGCGGATACCTCGGACTGCTCACCACCGACGTCGACGACGCGGTGGCGGCCCGGACGTACCTCGCGAGCTACCAGCCCGGCGCCGCGAACGAGAGGGAGCGCGCCCACCTCGGCGCGGTCCGGACGCTGGCCGACGGCGACTTCCACGGCGCCGGACGGATCCTCGCCGAGCTCACGGTGGAGTACCCGCGGGACGCGCTCGCGCTGGCGGTCGGCCACCAGATCGACTTCTTCACCGGCAACGCCACGAGCCTGCGCGACCGGGTCGGGGGCGCCCTGACGTCGTGGCGTCCGGACGACCGGCACTATCCCAACGTCCTCGGCATGTATGCGTTCGGCCTCGAAGAGGCCGGTCACTACGACCGGTCAGAGGACGTCGGACGCGAGGCCGTCGAGCGTGACCACCGGGACGTCTGGGGTATCCACGCGGTCGTGCACACGTACGAGATGCAGGGCCGCTTCGGCGAGGGCACCCGCTATCTCGACGACCGGCTGGACGACTGGTCGACCGACACGTTCTTCAACGTCCACAACTGGTGGCACTACGGGCTCTACGCGATCGAGGCCGGCGATCGGAACCGTGCGCTGGACATCTACGACACGGTGTTGCACGGGCCGAAGTCGTCCGGTGTTTCCCTCGAGCTGCTCGACGCCGCCGCGCTGCTGTGGCGCTTCGCGCTGGCCGGTGACCCGCAGCCGGAGCGGTTCGCCGACCTAGTCGAGCCGTGGCAGCAGCGAACGGCGACCGCCTTCTACGCGTTCAACGACGCGCACGCCGTGATGGCCTACGTCGGCGCCGGACGATTCGACCTCGCCGAAGCGCTGATCGCCGACCGGGTCGCGTGGCTGCGCACGCCGCACCCCGGCGTGAGCAACCAGGAGATGACCGCCCGGGTCGGCCTGCCGGTCTGCCAGGCGCTGCTCGCGTTCGGCCGCGGCGAGTACGACACGGTCGTCGACCTGCTGTATCCGATCCGGGGTCACGTCAACGAGTTCGGCGGCAGCCACGCGCAGCGGGACGCGGTCTACAAGACGCTGATCGAAGCGGCTCTGCGGGCCGGTCGCCTTGCGATCGCCCGATCGTTGGTCAGCGAACGGTTGAACGTCCGGCCGTGCAGTCCGTACAACTGGCTCAAGCAGAGCGAACTGGCCCGCGCCCTCGGCGACGAGGCCGCCGCGGTGGCGGCGGGGGAGCGGGCCGCGGCGCTGGCCCACGCGGGCGGTGCTCGTTTGTCGGACGATGCGGCCGGGCATCTGCGGGATGGATCCGACAGAGAGGTCAGGTGATCGGTATGGCGGAGGAAACCCGGTACTGGTGGAACCTCAAGCACAAGCGGGTCGAAACCGACGAGGACAAGGGCAAGGCCGCTGACCGGCTCGGCCCGTACACGACCCGCGAGGCCGCCGAGAAAGCGTTGGACACCGTCGCCGCGCGTAACGCCGCCGCGGATGCCGAGGACCGTCGCTGGAACGACTGACCGGCGCTCCCGGGGTACCGTCGGTAGCGGACTCTTTTCGGTCGGCGTCTGCGGAGGTCGCTGAGGCTGAGCGAAGGCCGGTGGGTTGAAAAGGGTTCGCTGAGTACTTCGGGAGGCACCCATGGCGCAGCACGGCTCCGAACCCGTCCGTCCTCTGCGGGCCTCCGACAGTGACCGGCAACGGGTAGCCGACCTGCTGCGTCAGCACACCTCCGACGGCCGGTTGACGATCGAGGAGTACGAGCAGCGGGTCGACGCCGCGTACTCCGCGCGTACGGTCGCGGAGCTACGGCCGTTACTGGCCGACCTGCCGGTCGCGCTGGACGAGGTGCTGCCGCTGCGGACGCCTGCTCCGGCCGCCCCGGTCCCGTGGCGCGGCGAGCAGGCCGATCCGTGGATCCGCGTCGCGGTGATCGGGATCGCGGTGCTGCTGGTGGCCGGCGCGGTGGCGGCGGCGAGCCGCGGCTTCTTCGCGCTCTGGCCGCTGTTGCTGATCGGCATCTTCATGTTCGGCGGCCGCGGTGGTGGCCATCGCCACCACCGCTAGCCGCCGGCTGTCACGAGGTCAGTGGAACGTGTGTTCCTCGGCCGGGAAGGCCCCGGCCCGGACGTCCTCGGCGAAGCGGCGCGCCGCGTCGTCCAGGATCGCGTCCAGATCCGCGTACTGCTTGACGAACCTCGGCAGCCGCCCGGTGCGCAGGCCTGCCATGTCCTGCCAGACCAGCACCTGAGCGTCGGTGTACGCGCCGGCGCCGATGCCGACCGTGGGGATGCGGACGGCGTCCGTAATGCGCTTGGCGACGTCGGACGTCACCATCTCCAGAACCACCGCGATCGCACCGGCCTCGGCCAGCGTGACCGCGTCGTCGACGATCCGGTCGGCGTCGTCGCCGCGACCCTGGACGCGGTAGCCGGACAGCAGGTTCTCGTGCTGCGGTGTGAACCCGACGTGGGCGAACACCGGGATGCCCGCGCCGGTCAGCGCCTCGACCTGCGGTGCGACCCGCGCTCCGCCTTCGAGCTTGACCGCGTGCGCGCGCCCCTCCTTGAGGAACCGCACGCCGGTGGCGAGCGCCTGCTCGGGACCGGCCTCGAACGAACCGAACGGGAAGTCGGCCACGACCATCGCGCGCTTCGCTGCCCCGCTCACGGCTCGAACCAGCGGGATCAACTCGTCGACGGTCACCGGCAGCGAGGTCTCGTTGCCGAACACGTTGTTCGACGCGGAGTCGCCGACCAGCAGCACGGGGATGCCGACCCGGTCGAACAGGGCGGCCGTGTACTGGTCGTAGGACGTGAGCATCGCCCACCGCTCGCCGCGCTCCTTGGCGGCGACCAGGTCACGGGCACGGACCCGGCGATGCGCCGGTCCGCCGTACAGAGACGTCTCTTCGGACATCATCGTCCCCTTTCCTCCTCGAGGCCCACGTGCGCGGGTCCCCGGGTACGGCCTCATCGTCGCACCGGAGCGGCCGCTGCGGGCGTGGGGTTCGTCACCCTTGCGGAGGTTCGGTCAGGGGAGGGTTACCCGCTGCGCGCGGTTCACGCGCAGCGCTCGGAGAGCGTCCCCAGCGAGTTGTCGCTGCCGGTCGCCCCCACGTTCCGGGCTGCCTTGTCGAAGTACCCGGCCGCTGCCCGGATGTCGGTGGCGAGCCCGGTGTCGGACGTCGCTGCGGCCTCTTTCCGCAGTTCGTCGGCCGCGGCGGCGTAGTACTGCTGGGCCTTGCTCTTCGCGGCGTTCACCTTGGCCTGGTCGCCGGTCTGGAGCGCGGGGGTGAGGACGGCGAGCGCGTTCCGGCTGGAGTCCTGGACGATCTTCACGACCCGGTCGCAGACCGCGTCCGTGCCGCTGCCGCCGGTGCTCGACGGTGTGGAGGCGGGTGCGGTGGTCGGCACGGAGGTGCTGGTACCGCTCGCCTGCGGAGCGTCGTCCGAGGAAGAACAGGCAGTCGCACCGAGGAGCAGCAGACCGACGACCACGAGCATGGGTTTGGAAATCACGAGCCCGACGCTACTGACGAGTAACGTCGGCGGTGGGTCTTTCGCCCGTTTTTGTGCAGGCGGTATATCTCGTCTGTGCACGAACTCGCCGAATAGGATGAAAGTTGATCCGGCCGGATGTGATGAGGGCGTCAATCCGGGGCCACAACCGGCGATTCCCCACATGGTGCCCCAAGGCCGTAACGTCGTCGTAACACCGTCCCGGAAGACTCCGGGGCCAGGCTTCGAGCACCAACTGGAGGGGTAGGCGTCGTGGACCGTCAGCAGGATTTCGTGCTGCGCACGCTGGAAGAGCGAGACATTCGCTTCGTCCGGCTGTGGTTCACCGATGTGCTCGGGACGCTGAAGAGCGTCTCGGTCGCGCCGGCGGAGCTCGAGGCCGCGTTCGAAGAGGGCATCGGGTTCGACGGGTCGGCGATCGAGGGCTTCACCCGCGTCTACGAGGCCGACATGGTCGCGATGCCGGACCCCTCGACGTTCCAGGTCTTCCCCTTCGAGGGCGCGGGCTCCGGTGAGAGCGCCCGGATGTTCTGCGACATCCAGATGCCGGACGGGTCGCCGTCCTGGGCCGACCCGCGGCACGTGCTGCGCCGCGCGCTGCGGAAGGCCGCCGACAAGGGGTTCACGTTCTACACGCACCCCGAGATCGAGTTCTTCCTGCTCGCCGACCACCCCACCGACGGTCGCCGGCCCACGCCGGTCGACTCCGGCGGCTACTTCGACCACACCACGCATGCCACCGCCCGTGACTTCCGGCGGCAGGCCGTCCTGGCGCTGGAGCGGATCGGCATCTCGGTGGAGTTCAGCCACCACGAGACCGCGCCCGGCCAGCAGGAGATCGACCTCCGCTACGCCGACGCGCTGGCCACCGCCGACAACATCATGACGTTCCGGCACGTCATCAAGGAGGTCGCGCTCTTCCAGGGCGTCTCCGCGACGTTCATGCCGAAGCCGTTCACCGACCTGGCCGGCAACGGCATGCACACCCACCTGTCGCTGTTCGAGGGCGAGCGCAACGCGTTCCACGACCCGGGCGACCCGATGACGCTGTCGAAGACCGCGAAGGCGTTCATCGCGGGCATGCTGTTCCACGCCCGGGAGTACACCGCGGTCACCAACCAGTGGGTGAACTCCTACAAGCGGCTGTTCGGCGCGATCCAGCCGAACACGGTGAACGAGGCGCCGAGCTCGATCTGCTGGGGTCACCTCAACCGGTCGGCGCTGGTCCGGGTGCCGCGCTACGGCAAGCCGCACTCGGCCCGGGTCGAGATCCGTTCGGTCGACGCCGCGTGCAACCCGTACCTGACGTTCGCGGTGCTGCTTACCGCCGGTCTCAAGGGCATCGAAGAGGGGTACGAACTCCCGCCCGGTGCCGAGGACGACGTCTGGTCGCTCTCACCCGACGAGCGGCGGGCGCTGGGCTACCAGGACCTGCCGCACGACCTGTCCGAGGCCCTCGGCTACATGGAGAAGAGTGAACTGGTCGCCGAGGCGCTCGGTGAGCAGATCTTCGACTTCTTCCTGAAGAACAAGCGGGCCGAGTGGGACGACTACCGCCGACAGGTGACCGCTTACGAGCGGCGTCGATACCTGCCCTTTTTGTAAGCGGGCACTGGCTCTGAGCGTGCCCGCGCGGGCAGTCGATAGCCTGCAAGGGTGAGCAACCCACGACTGCTGGTCGTCCAGAACGACGCCGAGGACGACGCCCGCCGACTGGGTGACTGGCTCACCGAAGCCGGCGGGGAGCTCCACGTGGTGCGGGCCAACGACGGCGAGCCGCTCCCGGCCGACCTGACCGGCTACGACGGCCTGGTCGTGCTCGGTGGCGCCCAGCCCGCCTACGACGTCGACGGGAAGCCCGCATCGCCGTGGTTCCCGGCGTTGCGGGGCCTCCTGCGCGAAGCGGTGGCCAACCGCGTGGCCACGCTCGGCGTGTGCCTCGGCGGTCAGCTGCTCGCCGGTGCGCTGGGCGGCCGGGTCGAGCCGGCCCGCAACGGACCGGAGATCGGGGCGTTCCTGGTCGCCAAACGCGACCTGGCCGAGACCGACCCGCTGTTCGCGATGCTGCCGTTCACTCCCGACGTGTACCAGTGGCACGTCGACGAGATCACCGTGCTGCCGCCGGGTGCGGTCCTGCTGGCGTCCTCGCCGCGGGTGCCGCACCAGGCGTTCCGGCTCGGCGAGCGGGCCTGGGGCATCCAGTTCCACATCGAGTGCGACGTGCCGATGCTCGCTGACTGGGCGGCGAGCGACGACGGCTCGTTGAGCCGGACCGGCCTCGACGCCGAGGACGTACTCACCCGCTGCGCCGCCGTGGAGGACGACATCGAAGAAGTGTGGCGTCCGTTCGCCGGGCGGTTCGTCGCGCTGGCCGCCGGCCGTCTCTCCGGCCGCGGCATCCCGCTGCCGGTGGTAGACGCATGACCCGGCCCCAACCGGTCGGCACCAGCCGGTTGGCGCGGCTCGGTTTCGTCAACCCGGGGCGCGCCGCCGAACTGCTCGGTCCCGACGGCCTCGGGTGGTGGAGCCCGGAGACGTCCACACCGGCCGGTCCGGACGGCGAGGTGCTGATCACCGAACTCGCGGCCGCCGCCGACCCCGACCTGGCGGTGCTCACCCTGCACCGGTTGAACGCCGGTCAGAAGGACCCGACGACGCTGACCGAGGCCCTCCGGACGGACGTCGGTCTCCGGCACCGGCTGGTGGGCATCCTCGGAGCGTCCGCGGCGCTCGGCGATCACCTGTGCGCGTTCCCCGACGAGTGGCGCGCGTTGGTGACCGGTGTGTGGGAGCCTTCCCCGCCGTCACCCGAACTGCTCCGTGAAATCCTGTTGGACGCTGTGGGCGCGCCCACCGACGCCGGGGAGACCTGGGGTAGCGGCGGGGTGAAGGCTCGGGGTGCCGGGCCGGAGATCGTCGCCGATCTGCGGCTGGCCTACCGGCGCTGTCTGCTGCGCACGGTGGCCAGGGACCTGAGCGACGCCGGGCCGAACGGCCGCTCGGACGTCGCGATGATCGCCACCGAACTGGCCGACCTCGCCGAGGCGACGGTGCGGGCAGCGCTCGCGGTGGCCGCAGCCGCACTTCCGGACGACGCTCCCGCGGTCCGGCTCGGCGTCATCGGGATGGGCAAGTGCGGCGGCCGGGAGCTCAACTACGTCAGCGACGTCGACGTGGTGTTCGTGGCCGAACCGGGTGCGCCCGGCGAAGATTTCCCGGCGACGGAGAACCCGGGACCGGCACTCCGTACCGCGACCACGCTGGCCGGCACGATGATCCGGATCTGCAGGGACGTGGCCTGGCAGGTCGACGCGGCGCTGCGGCCGGAGGGCAAGGACGGGCCGCTGGTCCGGACCCTGGCTTCGCACGCCGCGTACTACAAGCAGTGGGCCCGCACCTGGGAGTTCCAGGCGCTGATCAAGGCCCGTCCGATCGCCGGTGACCTCGACCTGGGCATGGCGTGGATGGCCGAGGTGACGCCGCTGGTCTGGGGCACCACCACCGGCTCGTCGCGCCGCGAGGGTGCGGCCGGCCGCGAGGGCGCGGTGGCCGAGATCCGCGCGATGCGCCAGCGGGTCGAGCAGTCGCTGCCGGTCAAGGAGGCCCCGCGGGAGATCAAACTGGGCCCCGGTGGCCTGCGGGACATCGAGTTCGCGGTGCAGCTGCTGCAACTCGTCCACGGTCGGGGCGACGCGACGCTGCGCAGCGGCAACACGCTGGACGCGCTGCGGGCGCTGATCGACGGCGGGTACGTGGGTCGGCTCGACGGTGAAGCGCTCGACTCGTCCTACCGGTTCCTCCGCACGGTCGAACACCGCCTGCAACTGCAGCGCCTACGCCGTACCCACCGGCTCCCGACCGACCACGACGAGCTGCGGTGGCTCGCCGCGACGCTCGGGCACCGCGGTGGCGGCGACCCGGTGGAGGGTTTCTCCGCGGAGTGGGCCCGGCACGCGCGCGAGGTCCGCAGGCTGCACGAGAAGCTCTTCTACCGGCCGCTGCTGGAGGCGGTTGCCACGGTCTCCAACGAGGACCTGCGGATGCTCCCGGCGTCCGCGCAGGCTCGGCTGGAGGCGCTCGGGTTCAGCGACCCGGCCGGCGCGCTGCGGCACGTCCAGGCGTTGACGCAGGGCGTGTCCCGGCGGGCGCACATCCAGCGGGCGCTGCTACCCGCGATGCTGGGGCTGTTCGCCGACGCGCCGGACCCGGACGCCGGCCTGCTCGCCTACCGGCAGGTGTCCGACCGGCTCGGCGCCACGCCCTGGTTCCTGCGCCTGGTGCGGGACGAGGGGCTGGTGGCCGAGCGGCTGCCGACCCTGCTCGGGACCAGCGCTTACGTCGCCGACCTGCTCACCCACGACCCGGAGGGGCTGCGGCTGCTGGCCGACGACGCCGAGCTGGTGCCACGGTCCCGTGACGTCCTGCACGGGGCGCTGCGCGCTGCGGCCGGCCGGCACTCGGAAGCGGAGTCCTCGGTGGTGGCTGCCCGGGCGCTGCGCCGTCGTGAGCTGCTGCGGACCGCGTTCGCGGACCTGCTCGGCTTCGACGACGTCTCAGCGGTCGGCCGCGCGCTGACCGACGTCACGGACGCCGTCCTGGTGGCTGCGCTCTCGGTCGCGGAGCGAGTGGTCGCCGAGAACCGGGGCGGCCGGCTGCCGATGCGGATGGCGATCATCGGCATGGGGCGGCTCGGCGGCGCGGAGATGTCGTACTCCTCCGACGCCGACGTGATGTTCGTCCACGAGCCGCTCGACGGCGCGACCGAGCAGGAGGCGACGGTCGCGGCCCGGGCGGTGGCCGAGGAACTGCGCCGGTTGCTCAGCTCGCCGGCTCCGGACCCGCCGCTCGGGATCGACGCGAACCTGCGTCCGGAGGGGCGGCAGGGTCCGCTGGTGCGGTCGATGGGTTCGTACAGCGAGTACTACCGACGCTGGTCGAAGCCGTGGGAATGGCAGGCGCTGCTGCGCGCCCGGCCGGTCGCCGGCGACGAGGACCTCGGGCGGCGGTTCATCGAGCTGATCGACCCGCTGCGCTACCCGGCCGAGGGCCTGGACGCGTCCGCGATCACCGAGATCCGCCGGATCAAGGCCCGGGTGGACGTCGAGCGGCTGCCACGCGGCGCCGACCCCGCCACCCACACGAAACTCGGGCGCGGCGGGCTCGCCGACGTCGAATGGACCGTGCAGCTGTTGCAGTTGCGCTCCGGGGCGAAGGTGCCGGGGCTGCAGACGACGCAGACGATCGCGGCGCTGGAGGCGGCACGGGACGCCGACCTCATCACGGCGGCCGACCACGACGCGTTGGTCGCGGCGTGGGAGATGGCGGCGGAGGTCCGGAACGCGTTGATGCTCGTCCGGGGTCGCCCGTCGGACCAGTTGCCGCGGCACGGGAGCGAGTTGCACGGGGTGGCGCGGGCGCTCGGGCGACCCGCCGACGCCGATACCGGCGAGTTCCTCGACGACTATCTGCGGACGATGCGGCACGGACGGCAAGCGGTGGAGCGGGTGTTCTATGCCTGAAACGGTGTCGCCGGCGTCGCCCCACCGGGACGCGCCGACCTCGGATTCGTCCGCGTCTGCCGCAGCCGAAACGGACACCGACGCGTCGTCCTCGGCGTCATCCTCCGACGGCGAGCCGGGCGCGGCGGCTCCGGTCTCGCCGCCGGTGGAGGCCGCGGACGCCGCCGCGCCGTCCGCGGCGGCGCCGGCTGACGAGGTCGCCGCCGCGGCGGATGAGGCGCGGCCCGCGTCTGCGGCGGATGAGGCTCGGCCCGTGGCCGCGGCGGGCGGGGCGCGGCCCGCGTCTGCGGCGGCGGCCGATGAGTCTGGGCCCGCGTCGGCGGAGGCGTCGGTGGCGCCGGAGGCGGAGCCGGTGGCGGTCGAGTCGGCGGCGCCCGCGGAGGCGCCGGTGGCGGCGCCTGCTGGGGCTGGCTCGCGGGCTGTCGTCGATGCGGGCGCTCAGGTGAGGGCCGCGGAACCCGCGACGGCTATGCACGGAGGGCTCGGCGGCGTGAGCCTTCGGCTGCCGGTCGGCTCGGAGCCACCGCGGCGCGACGGCGGACGCTGGGACGGTTTCCTGGACCGTCTGCTCCCGGAGTCCCACCGCATGCCGGTGACCGTCACATTCCTGACGTCCCTGCTGCTCGCGGTCGGTTTCCTGTCGCTCCCACTGGCAGGCACCGACCTGTCCGCGCAGGTCGCCCGCGGTCACTTCTTCGACGAGCACGGCTTCGTCCCGATCGACTTCCGCTGGTACGGCGGCGTCTATCCGTTCGGCTACAGCGCGTTCACCGGCCCGGCGAACGCGATCTTCGGCTCCCGTGGCGTCGGCGCGATCTCGGTCGTCGTCTCGGCCGTCGCGTTCGCCTGGTTGCTCGCCCAGGTCGGCGCCAGGCGTCCGCTCACGGCCGGCGTGCTGGGCGCCGTCACCGGCGTGTTCAACCTGGTCAGCGGCCGGACGACGTTCGCGATGGGCATCGCGCTCGGGATGCTCGCGCTCTGCGTCATCGCCGCCTCGGCCCACCGCTACCGGGCGCCGTACGGCACGGCCGGGCACTGGATCAGGGGCCTGTTCTCCTCCCGCGCGACCTGGTGGGAACTGCTGCTGGCCGGAGCGCTCGCCGCCGCGAGCACCGCGGCCAGCCCGGTCGCCGGGCTGTTCGTCGGGTTGTGCGGCGCCGCCCTTCTCCTCTCCGGGATGGTCACCGAGGGCCTGGTCCTCGGCATCGGCGCGGGCATCGCGATGGCCGTGCCGACCTTCGTCTTCCACGACGGCGGTGTGCAGCCGTTCAGCGAGGAGTCGATGAAGGTCTGCGTGGCGGCGTGCCTCGCGGTCGTGCTGCTGGTGCCGCGCCGTGGCTACCAGGCGGTGCGGATCGCGGCCCTGCTGTCGGCGGTCGGCGCCGCGTTGACGTACTACACGGACAACCCGGTCGGCAGTAACGTCGTCCGGCTGTCGATGCTGTTCGCGGCGCCGGTCGTCGTCGCGATCTCCACGCTCGACCGGCGGCTGCTGGCCGGTGTCGTCGCGTTGCTCTGCTGGTGGCAGCCGCCGTTGATCGGTGGCGACCTCGCCTACGCGGGCGCGCGCGAAGCGACCCGGCTGTACTACCAGCCGCTGATCGCCCAGCTGGAACACCGCGGCCCGGTGGGCCGCGTCGAGGTGGTGCCGCTCCGCGACCACTGGGAGTCGACCTACGTCGCGGACGTGGTCCCGATCGCGCGCGGCTGGGAACGCCAGGTGGACGTCGATCGCAACCCGTTGTTCTACGACGACACGCTCGCCCCGGACACGTACCTCTCCTGGCTCTACGAGAACGCGGTCAGCTACGTGGCGGTGCCGCGGGAATCGCGGCTGGACCCCGCAGGGCGCGAAGAGGCCGCGCTGGTCGAGGCGAACCTCTCCTACCTGCGCAAGGAGTGGGAGAACAGCGACTGGTCGCTCTACCGGGTGGTCGGCGGACCGGCCGTGGTGCCGTACCCGGCGCAGCTGGTGTCCAGCGGGGCGACCGGCGTCCGGTTCACCAGCCCGGTCGCGACCGACCTCACCGTGCGCGTGCGGTGGTCGCCGTGGCTGACGCTGCGCGGGCCGGAGGGCTGCATCGAGCCCGACGGCACCTGGGTGAAAGTGAAGCTGCAGCGGGCCGGTACGTACTTCCTGACCGGGACGTTCGACCAGCCCTGGCGCTCCCGCTGCTGACCGCGCACTCCCGCCGCACGCGCTGGGGCGGCCCAGCCTCAGGCCGCCGAGCCTCGGGCCGCTCGCGTCCGGGCACGCGCTCAGGCTGCGCGCGCTCAGGCTGCGCGGCTGAGGACCGTGCGGACGGGCGCCGGGCGGCCCGATCCCTCGGCCGCCCTGGCGAGTTCTTCCGCCGCACCGGCCTGGGCCAGCACGGACGCCGAGCCGGTGGCCTCGCCCACTGCCCGGCTCCACGCCGCGGCCCGCAGCGCCTCGTCCGCCGCGCCGAGGCGGGCGTACGCCTCGGCGAGCCAGCCGGTGACCAGACCGCGATTGCGCCGGTAGACCGGAGCGAGCCCGGCCAGCGCCGTGCGGAGCTGTACCGCGGCCTCCGCCGGAGCGTCGAACCGCAGCGCGCAGGCGCCGCGGTGCGCGAGCACCCACGCGCGAGTGCAGTGGCCGCCGTAGCCGGCCCGTCCGTCTCCTGCGGTCTCGCGGGTGTCGGCGAGAGCGGCAGCCCGGCGTAGCAGGGCTACGCAGCGGCGCCGGTCGCCGACCGCCGCGTAGGCCCGCGCCTGCTGGACGTGCAGCGCCGCGGCCAGCGGGGGATCCGCGTCCGCACCGGACCGCCGCGCTGCCCGCGCGAGCGACAGCGCACCGGCGGCGTCGCCCCCGGCGGCCCGCAGCTGGCTGCGCCGGTGCAGCACCCAGGCCAGCGCGGTGCGGTCGTCGCCCTCGTGCGCCCAGTCGAGCGCCCGGTCGGCCCAGACCGTGGCGTGATCGAGCTGCCCGACGTCCTGGTGCAGCCAGGCGGCGGTCTCCGCGTACCGGACGGAGAGGCAGAGCAACGCGGTGCGGGCCGGGCCGGCGGCGGTTCGCAGCAGCGTCGCCAGCGTCGACAGGTGATCGAGCGCGGTGGGCAGCGCGGCTTGCGGACCGAGCAGGTTGTCGGTGCGGACGAGGAGGTGCCAGTGCTGCCGCAGGTGCTCGATCGCCTCCTCGACCGGCACCGGCCCGGACGGTGCGTCCGCCGCGAACGCGGCCGCAGCAGCGCGTCCGGCTGCACCGGGCGAGTCCGACGCAGAACGGCCACCTGCGCGGGGCTCGCGTGACGCGGGCTGGCTGGAGGCGCCGGGTTCGCGTGACGCGGAGTGTCCGGAGGCGCCGGTCTCCCGCGACGCTGGGCGTCCGGTGGCGTCGGGTTCGTGTGATGCGGTGTGTCCGGTGGCGCCGGGTTCGTGTGATGCGGTGTGTCCGGCGGCGCCGGGTTCGCGTGACGCGGTGTGTCCGGCGGCGCCGGGTTCGCGTGACGCGGTGCGTCCGGTGGCGTCGGGCGGGCCGGACGGGGAACCGGAGGACGCGGGCGGCGAGGACCCGGCACGCGGGTGGGCGGCCGTGCCGAGCGCCCTTCGAGCCGCTTCCAACGTGCCGCCGGTGCCGAGGGCGGCGTCGCAGCGGCGGTACAGGTCGACCGCGCGGACGTCGCCCGCCTCGGCGTTCGCGATCGACGACCGGCTGTACCGCACCCGCAAGGCGAGTTCGCGCTGCGTCAGACCGGCTCGTGTCCGGTGCTGCCGGAGCGCCGCCGCCAGCCGGTGCGCGTCGGCAACCGGCGACCTCTGATCCACCCGATCCATGCGCCTCACCCTCCCCCGGCGAATCCAATTTGTCCCCTGACCGAGGCGTCCGGTCCAGTGCCGCGGGCGTCCGGACACTGTCCGGTCTTGTCCGGCCGTCCGTCCGGTGTCCGGCATCGTAGAAGCGCCGTCGGACATTTCCCCGGACCGACTTTGCTGCCTCCACGAACGCCGGAAACGCCGGCGTCCGACGGGGAGGTAGCACCGATGGCCGAGCGCAATCCCTGGTTCGACCCCACGCCCGTGCGGGCAACGCCGCCCACGCCGCCCACGCCGCCTGCGCCGCCTGCGCCACCCGCGCCGCCTGCGCCACCCGTGCGGCCCGGGCGGCCCGCGCGGTCTCGCACCGGTCAGCCCGACCCCGCCGAGGAGGATCCACCGTCGCCCTGGCAGCTCCGTCCGCTGCCTCGAACCCGGTGGCTGCTGCTGCGGGAGGAGGTACCGGTCGCCGTGCTCGGCGTGCTCAGTACCGGCGAATGGTGGATCTGCCCGGTGGAGGAATCGCTGCCGTGGGCCGAGACGTACGCCTCCCGCCGTGCGGCGACCCGCGCGGTGTTGATCTGGTGGATGCACACTCATCCGTTCACGGACGACTGAGGCTCCCGGGCGGGGCGCGAAGTTCGCTCGCCGGGGCCGCGTCTCGCCGGTACTGTGTGCGTCGTTCGGATCCGTGCACGAGTCGAGGAGGTGAGACCCATCAACGTCTGGTTTGGCTGGGTGCTCCCTCCTCACCGCCGTCCGGGCTCCTCCCGGTAGGGGAGGGACCGCGGGAGCGCCCTTCAACAGGTGAAAGGCCCTCTCATGTCGGTTTCCTCGCTGTTCCCTTCCGAGTCGGTCATCGTGAGCCGTCTGCGTGCCGCCGGATGCGTCTTCGCGGAGGACGAAGCCCAGCTGCTCATAGCCGCGTCGCCGTCGCCCAACAAGCTGATCGCCATGGTCGATCAACGCATCGCCGGTCTGCCCCTCGAACACGTCCTCGGCTGGGCTGAGTTCTGTGGGCTCCGGATCACCGTCGACCCGGGGGTGTTCGTGCCCCGGCGCCGGACCGAGCTGCTCGTTCGGCAGGCCGCGGCGCTGGCTCCGTCGGCGGCGACGATCGTCGACCTGTGCTGCGGCTCGGGGGCGCTGGGCGTTGCGCTGGCGGCTGCTCTGGACGGCGTCGCGCTGCACGCGGTCGACATCGACCCCGCCGCCGTCCGGTCCGCGCGGCGCAACGTGCTCCCGGTCGGCGGGCATGTGTACGAGGGCGACCTCTACGCGCCGCTCCCGCCGACGCTGCGCGGCCGGGTGGACGTCCTGCTCGCCAACGCGCCGTACGTCCCGACCGAGGCGATTCGGCTGCTCCCGCCGGAGGCGCGTGTGCACGAGCATCGGGTCGCGCTCGACGGTGGTCCGGACGGACTCGACGTGCTGCGGCGGGTGATCCGGGACGCGGCGAGCTGGTTGGCGCCCGGGGGACACCTGCTGGTGGAGACCAGCGAGCGCCAGGCGCCGACGCTCGCGTCGTTCGTCACGGCGTCCGGGCTGGACTGCCGGACGGTGTCCGCCGACGAAGCGCACGTCCTCGTGGCCACCGCCGCCTAACGGCGACGAGCTCGCCGCGCGCTACGCCTGGGCGACGAGATCGCCGCGCTACGCCTGGGCGACGAGGTCGCCGCGCTACACCCGGGCGACGAGGTCGCCGCGCGCTACGCCCGCGCTGCCGATCCGCTGGCAGCCGGTCGCGGATCACCTGTTCCGGGCGAGGCGGTGATCCCGCGCGGACGCGAGGATCAGGGCGCAGATTGCCCCAGCCCCGCGGGCCGACGGCTCGCGGGACGGGAGAGAAGGGCGGACGCAGTGGCCGACGAGCACTCGGCGGGACGACCGACGACCGCACAGCGGCGGGCCCTGATCCCGCTCGCGCTGGCCCAGTTCATCTGCAGCTTCGCCGGTTCGAACATGAACGTGATGATCAACGACATCAGCTCCGATCTGGACACCACGGTGCAGGGTGTGCAGACCGCGATCACCGCGTTTCTCCTGGTGATGGCCGCGTTGATGATCCCCGGCGGCAAGCTCACCGACCGCTACGGGCGGAACCGGTGCTTCCTCGCGGGGCTGGCCCTGTACGGCGTCGGCGCGCTGGTGAGCGCGCTGGCGCCGGGCTTGGGTGTGCTGATCCTCGGCTACTCGATCCTGCAAGGGGTGGGCACCGCGCTCCTGATCCCGCCGGTCTACATCCTCACCACGTTGCTCTTCACCGGCCTGACGTCCCGTGCTCGCGCGTTCGGCGTGATCAGCGCGCTGGGCGGCGTCGGCGCCGCGGCCGGCCCTCTGATCGGCGGGCTCATCACCTACGCGATCAGCTGGCGGGTGGCGTTCGTCTTCCAGGCGGTGATCGTCGGCGTGATCGTCTGGCTGGCCCGCCGGATCCGCGACCCGCTTCCGGCGAACCCCACGCTGCCGTTCGACGGGCGGGGCGCGGCCCTGTCAGCGGTCGGGCTGATACTGCTGGTGCTGGGAATCCTGGCGGCCGACGACAACGTCTGGTTGATGCTCGGGCTCATCGCCGCAGGCGCCGCCGTGCTGGCGTGGTTCTTCCGTTCCACGCGCGCCCGGGAGCGGGCCGGCGACGAGGTCCTGCTGCCGACGCGCCTGTTCCGCAACCGCACGTCCAATCTCGGCCTGGTCACCCAGAACGCGCAGTGGCTGGTGCTGATGGGGTCATCGTTCGTGGTCTCGGCCTACCTGCAGGTCGTCCGCGGCTACGACGCGATCGAGACCGGCGTCATCTTCACCGCGGTCACGGTCGGCCTCCTCACGTCGTCGCTGGCCGCCGCGCGACTCGCCAAGCGCCGGTCGCAGCGCACGCTGATCATGGCGGGCTTCGGCCTCACGGCCTGCGGCATCGGGGTGCTGCTGGCGATGGTGATCGGCTCGCCCAGCGCGTGGGCGTTCGCGCCGGGGCTGCTGCTGATCGGGTTCGGTCTGGGCGCCATGCTGACCCCGTCGGTGAACGTCGTCCAATCGAGCTTCGACGAGGACCTGCAGGGCGAGATCTCGGGTCTCTCGCGCAGCGTGTCCAACCTGGGCTCGTCGCTCGGCACCGCGATCGCGGGCACGATCCTCGTCGCCGGTCTCACGAGCACGCCCGAGCGGGCGTACGGGTTGGCGATGGCGGTGCTGGCCGTGGTCTCGGTGACCGGCGTCCTGGTCGCGTGGCGTCTACCCACCTCGCTGTCGGCGGCCGACGCACGAGCCTGAACCTGCGTGGGGCGCCGGTACCCTCCGCTGCGTCGTCCCACGGATCGTCGCAAGGACCGGGATCTGCCGCTGATCGGCTGAGCGAAAAGCCGCCGGCCGCGTGCTCCGTGCGGAGCAGAGGCGGCCGGCGGCTCGGCGACGTCCTGACGGGGCCTACCGCTCGATCAGATGTCGAAGTACAGCGCGAACTCGTGCGGGGTCGGGCGCAGACGCACCGGGTCGACCTCGTTGGCCCGCTTGTACTCGATCCACGTCTCGATCAGGTCCGAGGTGAACACGCCACCCTCGAGCAGGTAGTCGTGGTCGACCTCGAGGCGGTCGAGCACCTCGGGGAGCGAGCCCGGAACCTGCGCGACCTCGGCCAGCTCGTCCGGCGGGAGCTCGTAGAGGTCCTTGTCGACCGGCGTCGGCGGCTCGATCTTGTTCTTGATGCCGTCCAGGCCGGCCATCAGCATCGCGGAGAACGCGAGGTACGGGTTGGCCGACGGGTCCGGCACCCGGAACTCGATCCGCTTGGCCTTCGGGCTGCTGACGATCGGGATACGCGTGCAGGCGGAGCGGTTGCGCTGCGAGTAGACCAGGTTGACCGGGGCCTCGTAGCCCGGCACCAGCCGGCGGTACGAGTTGACGGTCGGGTTGGTGAACGCGAGCAGCGACGGGGCGTGCTTGAGCAGACCACCGATGTACCAGCGCGCGGTGTCCGAGAGACCGGCGTAGCCGACCTCGTCGTACATGAGCGGGTTGCCGTCCTTCCACAGGCTCTGGTGGGTGTGCATACCCGAGCCGTTGTCACCGAAGAGCGGCTTCGGCATGAAGGTGACGGTCTTGCCGGCGTTCCACGCGGTGTTCTTGATGATGTACTTGAACAGCATCAGGTTGTCCGCGGAGTGCAGCAGCGTCGAGAACTTGTAGTTGATCTCGGCCTGGCCGGCGGTGCCCACCTCGTGGTGACCACGCTCGACGCTGATGCCCACCTGCTGCAGCTTCTGCACCATCTCGTCGCGCAGGTCGGCGTAGTGGTCGACCGGGGGGACCGGGAAGTACCCGCCCTTGTAGTTCGTCTTGTAGCCGCGGTTGCCGCCCTCTTCCTCGCGGCCGCTGTTCCAGGCGCCCTCGATCGAGTCGACGTAGTAGAACGAGCTGTGCTGGTTCGTGTCGAAACGAATCGAGTCGAAGATGTAGAACTCCGCCTCGGCACCGAAGTACGCGGTGTCGGCGATGCCGCTGGTGGCCAGGTACTGCTCGGCCTTCTTGGCGATGTTGCGCGGGTCGCGGGAGTAGGCCTCGCGGGTGAACGGGTCAGCGATGAAGAAGTTCAGCGCGACCGTCTTCTGCACTCGGAACGGGTCGACGAAGGCCGTCGAGACGTCCGGCAGCAGCAGCATGTCCGACTCGTGGATGGCCTGGAAGCCACGGATCGAGGATCCGTCGAACGCCAGTCCCTCTTCGAGGATGTCCGTGTCGAACGACTCGACCGGGACCGTGAAGTGCTGCATGACACCCGGGAGGTCACAGAACCGGACGTCCACGAAGCGAACGCCTTCGTCCTGGATGTACCGAATCAGTTCATCGGGCTGGGAAAACATCCGTCCTCCGTCAGTGTGGGTCGCTGGCCACAACGTAGGAAGCGCCCGTTGCCTGCCAATGTCCCATCAGTTTCGCGGATGTTAACCAGGGTGACGGTACGAAGGCGGGAGCGCCCATTCTCGGACAGCTTAGGACGAAGCAACGACGCTGCGTAGGCCGCCCCGGGTGTTCCGGCTCCGTACGTGTCAAACCTTGTTCACGCTGCGGGTTCACGGTTGGCTAGGCTCGGGGGGTGAGTGAGGACCGGTCCAGTGCGTCGCGCGGCGGTTCGGCCGCCGTCGAACTGCCAACTGCGTCATTCGGACGCCGTGTCGCGGCGTTTCTCGTGGATGGCGTGCTGTGCGCGATGGTCGCCGGGCTGTTCACCTACCCCGACCCTCCGGGCGGCTGGAGCACGCTCGTGTTCCTGGTCGCCTACACGCTCTTCATCGGGCTGTTCGGAGAGTCGCCGGGGATGCGGCTGCTCGGGATCCGCTGCCTGGGGGTCGCCGACAGCCGTCCGATCGGGCTCTTCCGGGGGCTGCTGCGCACGCTGCTGATCATCGTGCTGATCCCAGCGCTACTCACCACCGCCGACGGACGTCGCTACCACGACAAGATCGCCGGCAGCATCGTGCTCCGCAACGCGCCCACCGCATAGCCCGCCGCGCCGCCCCGCCCGCGACGCATGGCGCGCTGCACCCATGAGAGCGGCCCCACCTAGGCCACCCATAACGCGCCCAACCGGGTCCACTCCCAGGCCACCCCGCGGAACAACGCGGCTCGCCGCCAGGCGCGCGCAGTTGTCGTTCAAACAACGGCGCTGGAGCCCGCCGCTCACCGCCCCCGGTACATTTGTTGTTTGGCGCCCTTCATGGCCCGCGCGCTCTTCGGCATCGGGCCCTTGGGGATCGGGGGACGGGCGCCGCCGAGGCCCTGGAGCCGCTGCGCAACCTGCCCGACCTGCCCCGGCGTCAAGCTCTTCGGCAGCTTCTGCAGGTGCGACTGGAGCTTCCGGATCGAGACCTTGTCCTCGTCCTCGCCCACGATCACGTCGTGGATCGGCACGTCGGTGAGCACCCGGCTGATCCGCTTGCGCTCGGTGTTGACCAGCTGCTTCACCCGGTGGCTGGCGCCCTCGCCGAGCAGGATCACGCCCGGCCGCCCCACCACCCGGTGGACGACGTCCTGCTGCTGGCTGACCTGCACAGCGGGCGTGAACTTCCAGTTGCGCTGATTCCGGTTGCCCGGCATCGACTCGAGCACCGCCAGCGCGGCTCCCGGTTGCCCCTCCACCTGCGCATACGTCGCCTTCTGCACCCGCCGGCTGAACACGATCAGCGTGGCGAGGATCGCGATCAGCACCGCGAGCGGGACGATCACCCACAGCCCGGTGAACCAGGCGACCCCGATGCCGATGAGCAGCGGCACCAGGAACGCCACCAGCATCAGCGGGACGATCAGACGATCGTGCCCCCGAACGAACTTGAATACCTGGAAGATCTGCCGAAGCCGCTGGCGGAAGCCGACTTTCTCGGGGGTGGTGGAGGCCATAAGTCGAGTCTAGAGCGCCAGGCGCGGTAGGGAACCGTGAGCCTGGCTACCAGCGCAGTTCAGTGGGTGTGGCCGGCACCCCGGTTCGCCTGACGAACCACTCCGGGCACCGCGGTGAACGCGGTGGCGGCTTCGCGACGGTCAC
This sequence comes from Cryptosporangium aurantiacum, assembly GCF_900143005.1. NCBI lineage: Bacteria > Bacillati > Actinomycetota > Actinomycetes > Cryptosporangiales > Cryptosporangiaceae > Cryptosporangium > Cryptosporangium aurantiacum. Next base: position 214,209 of record NZ_FRCS01000008.1, on the reverse strand, counting down.
GGGCACGGCGGTTGTCTTCGCTCATTGCGGCCCAAGCGTTACGACGCGCGGTGCGCTGCCCACCTTCGGGGAGGAGCGCGATCGCGGACGTGAACAGCTGGCGCAGCGGCTCGACGGGAGTCACAGGCACCTCCTGCTTACTGTCAGTAGTAGGTCGTTTGCGGTCCGCACAGAACATCATGCCGGACCGTCATGTCCGATGTGTGTCCTCCGGATAACTGCTCCGGGACAGCTCAAACCGAACAGCGGTCGCTGAGCAGCGTTAATTGAACGCGACAGCAGGCGCGGACGCCGCCGCGCGAGCCTCGATCGCCTGCTGGTAGAGCCGGCCGGCGCGGTACGAGGAGCGAACCAGCGGTCCGGAGAGCACCCCGGCGAAGCCGATCTGCTCGGCCTCCTCACGGAATGCGACGAACTCCTCCGGCTTCACCCAGCGGGAGACCGGGTGGTGCCGCGCGGACGGACGCAGGTACTGGGTGATCGTCACCAGGTCGCAGCCGGCCTCGTGCAGGTCGCGCAGTGACGCGGAGACCTCCTCCGGCTCCTCGCCCATGCCCAGGATCAGGTTCGACTTGGTGACCAGCCCGGCGGCGCGGGCCTGGCGGATGACGTCCAGCGAACGCTCGTAGCGGAAGCCGGGGCGGATCCGCTTGAAGATCCGCGGCACGGTCTCGATGTTGTGGGCGAACACCTCGGGCGCAGCCTCGAACACCTGGCCGAGCAGCTCCGGCCGGGCGTTGAAGTCGGGCGCGAGCAGCTCGACACCGGTGCCCTGCCCCAGCCCGTGGATCTGCCGCACGGTCTCGGCGTAGAGCCACGCACCACCGTCGGCCAGGTCGTCGCGCGCTACGCCGGTGACGGTCGCGTAGCGCAGCCCCATCGAGGCGACGCTCTCCGCGACCCGCCGCGGCTCGTCCCGGTCGAGCGCCTGGGGCTTGCCGGTGTCGATCTGGCAGAAGTCACAGCGCCGGGTGCACTGGTCGCCGCCGATCAGGAACGTGGCTTCCCGGTCTTCCCAGCATTCGTAGATGTTCGGGCAGCCGGCCTCTTCGCACACCGTGTGCAGGCCCTCGCGCTTCACCAGGCCCTTGAGCTCGGTGTACTCGGGGCCCATCTTGGCCGTCACGCGGATCCAGGGTGGCTTGCGCTCGATCGGAGTCTCCGCGTTGCGGGCCTCCAACCGAAGCAGTTTGCGTCCTTCGGGCTGCACCGTCGTCACGTTCGTTGAGCCTACGCCGGATCACCGACAAGTCGCCGAGCCGCGGAACGCAGATTTGGTCGGGCGGTGGCCGCGGGGAAGTTGTCACCTCGTTGTCAGCGCGGAAACGAGCCGTTGGCTGTGGCGCGATGATACTTACGAACCGACTTGTCCGGATCTTGTGGTCTCGCTAGCGTGCGTGCGCCCCACCCACGGTGTCGAAGCTCACCTGAAGGAGCCCCGCTCGTGCGCCTACTCAGCCTGTTACTCGTTCTGGTGGTGGGGTGCGGAGTTCTCACACCGGCCGCCAGGGCGGACGAGAAGTTCACGGTCCGGTTCGTCGACCTCGCCGGGCACGACGGCATCAAGCTCGGCGCGAACGTCGTCACGCCGACGTCGCCCGGCCCGCACCCGCTGATCGTCCTCCCGGGGTCGTGGGGCGGTGGCAACACCCAGAACCTGCTGTGGTCGACCGAGCTCGCGAAGCGCGGCATGATCGCGGTCAACTACGCGACCCGGGGTGCTGGCGACTCCGGCGGCACCGTCGACTTCGCCGGCCCGGACGACGTCCGTGACGTGCGGTCGGTGATCAACTGGGCGCTCGCGAACACCGACGCCGACCCGGCGCGCATCGGGTTGGCCGGGATCTCCTACGCGGGTCCGATCATGCTCAACGCGGCCGCCGCCGACCCGCGGATCAAGGCCGTCGTGATGACCAGCGGGCTCGTCGACATCGAGGAGATGCTGATCCGTCAGGAGACCCGGTACGGGCTGCTCGCGCTCGGGTTCCGGGTGACCGCGGCGATCACCGCCCGGACCGCACCGGACTTCAACACGATGCTGGACGACTTCTTCGCGAACCGGAACATGGACGAGCTGCGCGCCTGGGCTCGGGAGCGCTCGCCGGTCACCCGGCTCGACGCGCTCAACCGGAACGGCACCGCGGTCTACATGGCGCACGCGTGGAACGATTCGGTCGCGCGGAACGGGCAGATCATGCGGTTCTACGACCGGCTCACCGGACCGAAGCGGCTGGAGCTCTACCCCGGCGACCACGTCAGCCCGGAGCTCACCGGCGTGCTGACGCTCCCCAACGAGGCGTTCGACACGCTCTACCGGTGGCTGGAGGTGCACGTCGCCGGAGTCCGGAACCCCGCCGACGTGGCGACGCCGATCCGGTTGCGCCCGCGCACGCCCGATCGGTCCGGCCCGCTGGAGACCTACCGGTCGACGGCCGAGTTCGAGGCGCCGGCCACCCGGTACGGGCTGGGGGCGCCGGGGACCGCGTTGGCGCCGGGGGAGACCTCGGCGTGGCAGTCGTCGATCACCGCCGATTCGACGACGTCCGACGCCGGCATCACGATGGGGACCTCGACGCTGGAGGCGCTGACCGGGCGTCCGCCGACCGTCTGGCTCCCCGGGGTGGACCGCCGCCGGGCGTTGCTGTGGCAGTCGGCGCCGCTGGCCAGGGCGACGAAGCTGCGCGGCACCGTCGACCTGCACTTGACGGTGGTGCCGAACGATGCGGTGGGAACCGTCTTCGGCTACCTCTACGCGGTGGACGGCGCGGGCACCGGTGAGCTGATCAACCACGCCTCGTTCACCTGGACCGGGGCGACTCCCGGGCGCGCACGGACGATCGACGTGCGGTTCGACCCGATGGCGTTCGACGTGCCCGCCGGACGGCGGCTGGCGCTGGTGGTGGACGCGAAGGACCTGATGTACCTGGACGAGAACACCACGGGGGAGACGCTGCGGTTCACCGGCCCGGCGTCACTCGACCTGCCGAGCCGAAACTAGGCCTCGAGCGTGATCTCCAGCCCGATCTGGCCGGGGCGTGCGATGCCGATCACCCGGCCGATCGCGGCGCCCAGCGCGGAGATCCGGAACTGCCAGCCGTACTTGGCCTTCATCGCGGTGTTCAGGGCCGGGTTCTCGTCCCGGCGCATGATGCGCGCGTGGGCCGCCACCGGTTCGCCGAGCAGCGAGCCACCGCGGTCACACGGGGCGACGGTGGCGACCGGCGTGTGCCGCAGCCGCTTGACCTTGCCGGACTCCGCGCCGGTCCAGACCAGCAGGTGGCCGCCCGACGGGGCGGCCCAGACCGGCGTCGGCACGGGGGTGCCGTTCCGGCGGTAGGTGGTGAGGCTCAGGTAGGGCTCGGCGGCCAGCGCGCTGAACGTGTCCGACGTGGTACCGCCATCCATCTGGGACACCTGGCCACCTCCGGTAGGGCGGATACGGTCGGGTCTGCCTACCACGAGTGTGGGCTTCCCGTCGGCCGTTACCCCCGCAACCGGGCCGCGAAACGTCAGACCCGGTCGGGTCCGCCCGCCAAAGAGGGGAGCCGCGGCTCCACCAGACCGACGACGTCATCGACGGTCACGGTCCGGCCCAACTCGGCCGTCAGCGACGTGACGCCGGCGTCCTGGATGCCGCACGGCACGATGCGGCCGAACGCGTCCAGGTCGGGGTTGCAGTTGAGCGCGAAGCCGTGCATCGCCACCCGGCGGCTCACCCGGACGCCGATCGCGGCGAGCTTCCGCTCCGGCCCGCGCTCGTCGGCGGGCACCCAGACGCCACTACGGCCCTCGACGCGGCCGGTCGCGAGGCCGAGGTCGGCGCAGACCTCGATCAGCATCGCCTCGATCCGGCGGACGTAGGCCACCACGTCCAGCGGGCGCGGCAGCTGGACGATCGGGTAACCCACCAGCTGACCGGGGCCGTGCCAGGTGATCTTGCCGCCGCGGTCCACATCGACGACCGGGGTGCCGTCGAACGGCCGCTCCCAGTCCTCGGTGCGGCGGCCGGCCGTGTAGACGTTCGGGTGCTCGAGCAGCAGCACGGTGTCCGGAATCGCGCCGTCGACGCGCGCCGCGTGCAGCCGGCGCTGCTCGTCCCAGGCCTCGCGGTACTCGATCAGACCCGGCAGCCGCCGGACGTCGGTAGGCGCCGTCGGGACCAGCATCTCCGTCATGGTCGCGAGCCTACGCCGCGCGGTGGCGCCCGACCGTGCGCCAGGTCACGTCCTCACTCACGCCGCTCACCACGCCATCGTGCACGGGTAGCGATAGCGTGCGGCGGGTGAGGAACGTCCGCTGGCTGGTGCCCGCGCTCTTGATCGTCGGCTGGTTGGTCGTCGGCGGAGTGTTCGGTCCGTACCAGGCGAAGCTGTCCGAGGTCCAGAAGAACGACAACGCCGCGTTCCTGCCGAGCAGCGCGGAGGCCACCGAGGTAGCCGAACTGCAGGAGCGGTTCGTCGACCAGCCGACGGTGCCCGCGATCGTCGTCTACCTGCACCGCGGCGGCCTGACGCTGGAGGACGCCCGCACGATCCAGGGCGACGTGGCGAAGATCCGCGCCGCGAACATCACGGTCGGCGAGATCTCGCCGATCATCCCGTCCCGGGACGGCGAGGCAGCGCAGGTCATCGTGCCGCTCGCCGGCGCCGACGGCGAGGTCACCGAGCGCGAGGTGTCGCTGATCCGCGACATCGTGCAACGCCCGGGGCCGCTGACCGCGCACGTGGCCGGGCCGTCCGGCATCATCGCGGACTTCTTCGAGGTCTTCGGCGCGATCGACGGCCTGCTGATCGGCGTCACCGCGCTGGTCGTCGCGGTGATCCTGATCGTGGTGTACCGCAGCCCGATCCTGCCGCTGGTCGTGCTGACCACGGTGGGGCTGGCGCTCGGTGCCTCGGCGGGCGTCGTCTACGCGCTGACGAAGAACGGGACGCTCGACCTCAACGGTCAGTCCCAGGGCATCCTCTCGGTGCTGGTGTTCGGCGCCACCACCGACTACGCGCTGCTGCTGATCGCCCGCGCGCGGGAGGAGTGCGGCAGGCACGCGAGCCGCTGGGACGCCGTGCGGGCCGCCTACAAGGGCGCGTTCGAGCCGATCGTCGCGTCCGGCGGCACGGTCATCGCCGGCCTGCTGTGCCTGCTCTTCTCCGACCTGGCGTCCAACCGCAGCCTGGGGCCGATCGGAGCGATCGGCATCGTCGCGGCGCTGCTCGCCTCGCTCACGTTCCTGCCCGCGGTGCTGGCCCTGCTCGGGCGCGCGGCGTTCTGGCCGTTCATGCCGCGCTACGGCTCGGAGCGCGCGCTGCGGCACGGGATCTGGGACCGGGTCGCGCAGATGGTGTCCCGGCGGCATCGCCGGATCTGGATCGTCACCTCGCTGGTGCTGCTGCTCGCCGCGGCGTTCGCCCCGACGTTCCGGGCGAACGGCGTCACTCAGACCGACGCGTTCCTGAAGCGGGTGGACGCGGTGCAGGGCGAGGAGATCCTGCAGGGGTACTTCCCGGCCGGGTTCGGGACGCCGGCGGTGGTGATCGGCCGGGCGGAGGCGCTGGAGCCGATGGTCACCGCGGTGAAGAGCGTGGACGGCGTCGAGGCGGTCACGCCGTTCACCGGCACGCTGGACTTCGACCCGAACGCGAAGGCGAAGCCTCCGAAGATCGTCGACGGCCTGGTCGAGATCGACGTCACGCTGGCCGACGCCGCCGACAGCCCCACGGCGATGCGCGCCGTCCGCGACCTGCGCGAAGCCCTGCACGCCGTGCCCGGTGCGGACGCGCTCGTCGGCGGGTACACCGCGACGCTGCTGGACACCCAGACGACGACCAGCCGTGACCTGCGGACGATCGTCCCGATCGTGCTCGCGGTGATCTTCGTGATCCTGGCGCTGCTGCTCCGTGCGCTGGTGGCGCCGCTGATGCTGATCGCCACCGTCGTGCTCTCGTTCGGCGCGACGCTGGGCGTCGCCGCGCTCGTCTTCGACCACCTCTTCGGGTTCCCGGGGTCGGACCCGGTGGTCCCGCTGTTCGCGTTCGTGTTCCTCGTCGCGCTCGGGATCGACTACAACATCTTCCTGATGACGCGGGTCCGCGAGGAATCGCTGCGACACGGCACCCGAGCCGGCACGCTCACCGGCCTGCGGGTCACGGGCGGCGTGATCACGTCGGCCGGCGTTGTGCTCGCCGCGACGTTCGCCGCGCTGTCGGTGCTGCCGATCCTGTTCCTCGCCCAGATGGCGTTCCTGGTCGCGTTCGGCGTCCTGCTCGACACGCTGGTGGTGCGGTCGCTGCTGGTGCCCGCCGCGACGCTGGAACTCGGGCGGCGGATCTGGTGGCCCAGCCGCGCCGCCCGGATCGTCGACGCCGACGACGAGGAGTCAGTGCAGGACGCCCGCCCACCCGTGAGTGCGGGCGATCGCGCCGAGCGTTGAGTCATCCAGCGCGCCCAGCGCGTCGGTGTCGTTGCCCAGCCGCGAGGCCACCGCGCTCGCCAGCTCGGTCGCGCGGTACGGCGCCAGCTCGAGCAGGTCCAGCGCGATCCGCCACCAGCCGGGGTTGGCGTCCACCGCGAGCGGGCCGCCGCAGCGGTACCAGACGGCCAGGCCCTCGATCAGGTCGGCGCCCAGACCGTCCGGGTCGGTGAGCCGGGCGACCGCAGCCACCGTGCGTGCCGCGCCGCCGTCCCAGCCGTCGAGGTGACGCAGGACGAGCGGGTGCAGCGACGTGTCGCCGAGCGCGCCGGCCGCCTCCACCTCCAGCAGCCAGACGTCCGACCGGCACAGGGCGGTCCGGACCGCGGGGAGCGCACGCGGGTCGCGCCGGCGGGCCAGGCCGATCAGCGCTTCGCGGCGGGCCTCGCCGTGCCGGTCGGTGAGCCGGGCGGCCAGTGCCTCGCGGATCGTCGGGCCGTCGATCTCGTCCATCTGCGTGCCGAGCCCGAAGCACGCCCAGTTGCGGACGTCACCGTTCGGGTCGGCCGTGAGGCTGATCAGCGCGTCGACCGCGAGCGGTGCGAACGGTGCGTTGATCTCCATCGCGGCCAGGTGCGGCAGTGCACGGGCGACCGCCGTGCGGACCGCGGGCGCGTCGTGGTCGACGAGCCCCAGGACGGGCCCGAATGCCGCGACCTCTCCGGCGGCCGCGTCGACGGCGCCCGCGAGGTCGTCCGGCTCCGAGGTCGGGTCCCCGGCGAGTGTGGTGAGGTCCATGCGATCACCGTCCCCCGAACGCGAACGCCTTACACCGGAACAATCGCATCCTCCGGTGGGGATGAGACTACGGCGCGCCGTCCCGTTTGTGACCGGCTCCTTCAGATGCTTGTGGATAACTACGTTTGCGCCAGTGCCGGATGTCCCGAATATGCCGCTCTGGTGTCGGTCAGACGAAATGCGCTTGTGGACGCTCGACGCGGCGCCGATCCGGCCGGGCTAGCGTCCCCGGGCCATGGACGGAACTTCACTGGCCGAATTACTCGCGCGGGTCGACCGGGTGCGGTGCGGCGAAGCAGTCGCGCTGTTCGCACCGCTCGCCGACGCGCTGGCGGCCGCACACGCCGCGGGCGGCACACACGGTGCGGTCGGCGCCGACACCGTCGTGGTGGCGCCCGACGGCATCCCGTACTTGGACGCGGGCCTGGCTCCGGGCGCACCACCCCCGGACGACGTCCGGGACCTCGCCGCTCTCCTCGTCATCGCGCTGGTCGGGCCGTGCGGCGTCGACGACTGGGCCGAGCGCGCCTTCGCGCTCGGGGTGCCCGCCGGGCTGGTGACGATGCTGGCCGGCGCGCTCGCGACCGAGCCGGAGCGGCGTCCCACCGCCGCCGAAGTCGCCACCGCACTCCGAAAGACGTGCGACCCGCTCCCGCTCGACCGCCTACTCGTAATCGAGGATCTCAGTGCAGGGCATACCGAAGCGCCGACGCCACCGTCGGATCAGTGAACGTGAACCCGTGGTCCAGCAACACGCCGGGGATCGCCCGCTGACCGCTCAGCACGCCCTCGTCGGCGAAGTCGGCCAGCGCGATCCGCAGCGCGAACGCCGGTACCCGCAGCACGGTCGGCCGGTGCACCTGCCGCCCGAACTCCGCGGTGAACTCCGCGTTGGTCACCTGCTCCGGCGCGGTGAGGTTCACCGGCCCGGAGATCTCGTCGGTGTCGATCAGGAACCGGATCGCGGCGACCTCGTCGCGCAGCGAGATCACCGGCCAGTACTGGCGCCCGGTGCCCAGCGACCCACCCAGCCCCATCATGAACAGCGGCTTCAGCCGACCCAGCAGGCCGCCCGACGGCGCCAGCACCAGGCTGGAGCGGAGGTGCGCGACCCGCACACCCGCCTCCTCGGCCGGCGTCGTCGCGCCCTCCCACGCGCGGCAGAGGTCGGCGAGGAACGTGTTGCCCGCCGGGGCGTCCTCGCGGATCTCCCGGTCGCCGGTGTCCCCGTAGTAGTCGATGCCGGACGCCGAGATCAGCGTCCGGGGAGGCTTCTCGGCCCTGGCGGCGGCGGTCGCGATCGTGGTGGTGCCGTCGACCCGGCTGTCGATCAGCTTCGCCTTGTACCGCGACGTCCAGCGCCGGTCCCCGACGCCCGCGCCGGCCAGGTGCACGACCGCGTCGACGCCGGAGAGCACCTCCGGGTCGAGGCGTCCGGTGGCCGGGTCCCACCGCTCCTCGTCGGGCCGGGTCGGTTCGCGGCGCACCAGCCGGGTCACCGTGTGCCCGTCCAGTCGCAGCGACTCGACGAGGGCCGTTCCGATCAGGCCGCTGGCACCGCTCACCACGATCCGCATGGAGAGATCGTCTCGCGGCGGCACACCGCGCGCGAGTCGGGGCGCGCCGGGAACGGCACCGGCCCGCCCCTGACGGGACGGGCCGGTGCCGGTGTCGTGCCGGGAAACTCAGGCCAGGCCGAGCTCGCCCTCGAACGCCCCACCCTCCAGGCGCTCCTTGACCGCGGTGAGGAACCGCGCGGCGTCCGCGCCGTCGACGATCCGGTGGTCGTAGGAGAGCGCCAGGTACACCATCGACCGCGGCGCGATCACCTCGCCGAGGTTCGGGTCGTTGATCACCACCGCGCGCTTCACCACGGCGCCGGTGCCGAGGATCGCCGAGTTCGGCTGGAAGATGATCGGCGTGTCGAACAGGGCGCCGCGGCTGCCGGTGTTGGTCAGCGTGAACGTGGCGCCGGCCAGCTCGTCCGGGCTGACCTTGTTGTTGCGGGTGCGGTCCGCGAGGTCGGCGATCTTCCGGGCCATGCCGGCCAGGTTGAGGTCACCGGCCTCCCGCACGGTCGCCACCAGCAGGCCGCGCTCGGTGTCGACGGCGATGCCCAGGTGCTCGGCGTCCGGGTAGGTGACCGTGCCTTCCTCGAGGTTGAGGATCGAGTTGACCTGCGGGTACTGCTGCAGGGCCTCGACGGCGGCGACCGCGAAGAACGGCAGGAACGAGAGCTTCACGCCGTGCCGGGCCTGGAAGTCGTTCTTGGCGCGCTGCCGCAGCTGGGCGATCTTCGTGACGTCCACCTCGACCACCGTGGTCAGCTGCGCCGCGACCTGCAGCGACTCGACCATGCGCTGGGCGATCACCTTGCGCAGGCGGCTCAGCTTCTCGGTGCGGCCGCGCAGCGGCGACGGCTGGGCCGGAGCCTTCGGCGCGGCGGCCGGGGCCGCCGCGGAGGCAGCGGCGGGCGCCGGAGCCGCGGCGGCTGCCTTCTTGGCCTCGGCAGCGTCCAGGATGTCCTGCTTGCGGATCCGGCCACCGACCCCGGTGCCCTTGACGCTGTTCAGGTCGATGCCGTGCTCGTTGGCGAGCTTGCGGACCAGCGGCGTCACGTAGGCGCCGTGACCGTTGTCGGTCGACTCGGCAGCCGGGGCGCTGGGGGCTGGGGCGCTGGGCGCCGGGGCGCTCGCGGCCGGCGGCGGCGTGGACTCGACCGCGTTCCGGGCCGGGGCCTCGGACTCCTCGGCCGGCGGGTTCTCCGGCTCGGCCTGCTTCGGCTCGGGCTTCGGCTCCGACTCCGGCTCGGCCTGCGCGGCGGGCTCCTGCTCGGGGGCGTCCTGCTTCGGGGCGTCCTGCTTCGCCGGTGCGGCACCGGCCGCGCCGATCACACCGAGCTCGCCGCCGACCTCGACAGTGGCGTCCTCGTCCGCGGTGATCGAGAGGAGGGTGCCTGCCACCGGGGAGGGGATCTCGGTGTCGACCTTGTCGGTGGACACCTCCAGCAGCGGCTCGTCGACGGCGACGGTGTCGCCGACCTGCTTGAGCCAGCGGGTCACGGTGCCCTCGGTGACCGACTCGCCGAGCGCGGGCATCTTCACCGACGTGCTCTCGCCACCGCCGTCGGCGGGCTCGGCTTCGGCCTGCGGCGCGGGCGTGTCCTCCGGCGCGTCGGTGGAGGGCGCCTCCGCGACGGGCGCCTCGTCCGGAGCGTCCACGGTCTGCTCCTCGGCCGGGGCCGGTGCGCCGGAATCGGCGTCCTCACCGGCCTCGCCGATCACGCCGAGCTCGCCGCCGACCTCGACAGTGGCGTCCTCGTCCGCGGTGATGGAGAGGAGGGTGCCTGCCACCGGGGAGGGGATCTCGGTGTCGACCTTGTCGGTGGACACCTCCAGCAGCGGCTCGTCGACGGCGACGGTGTCGCCGACCTGCTTGAGCCAGCGGGTCACGGTGCCCTCGGTGACCGACTCGCCGAGCGCGGGCATTGAGACGGAGGTCGGCATGGTCTGTGCGGCTCCTTGAACTATTCGGGCAGTGGATCTGGGTTCGGCGGCGTCGACCGGTTAGGTGTGCACGTGTAGCGGCTTCCCGGCCAGCGCGAGATGAGCCTCACCGAGCGCTTCGGACTGGGTGGGATGCGGATGCAGGAGCGGCGCGACATCCTCGGGAAAAGCCTCCCAGTTGTAGATCAGCTGGGCCTCGGCGGCCAGTTCACCCATCCGGCTGCCGACCAGATGGACACCGAGGACCGGGCCGTCCTTGGCGCGGAGCACAGTTACCGCGCCGGCGGCCCGCAGAATCGTAGCCTTTCCGTTCCCGGCGAGGTCGTACTGGACTTCCTCGATCTCGTACCCCCGGGCCCTGGCCTGCTCGGTGGTCAGCCCCACCGAGGCGACCTCCGGCTCGGAGTAGGTGACCCGGGGCACGCCCGCGTAGTCGATCGGCGTGACCGGCAGGCCGGCCACCCGCTCGGCCACGAGGATGCCCTCCGCGAACCCGACGTGTGCCAGCTGCGGCGTCGGGATCAGGTCCCCGACCGCCGAGATCGTCGGCACGTTCGTGCGGCACAGCTCGTCGACGAGGACGTGGCCCCGCTCCATCGCGACCCCGGCGTCCGGATAACCGAGATCGGCCGAGACGGGCGCGCGGCCGACCGCGACGAGCAACACGTCGGCGTCGAGCGCGGAGTCGTCGGAGAGGACCACCCGCACCCCGGTCTCGGACGGCTCGGCCGACACGAAGCGGGTACCGGTGCGGAACCCGATCCCGCGGCGGCGGAACGCGCGTTCCAGCCGATGGGAGGACGACTCCTCCTCGGTGGGCAGCAGCCTCGGCAGCGCCTCGACGATCGTCACGTCCGCGCCGAGCGAGCGCCAGGCGCTGGCGAACTCGACCCCGATCACGCCGCCGCCGAGGATCACCGCGCTACCCGGCACCTCCTCGAGGCGGAGCGCGTGGTCGCTGGTGAGCACGCGCCGGCCGTCGATCTCCAGCCCGGGGAGCGTGCTCGGCACCGAACCGGTGGCCAGCACCACGTGCCTGCCCTCGTAGGTCTCGCTGCCGACCTGGACGGTCGTCGGGGACGTGAGCCGGCCGGTGCCGTGCACGACCGTGACGCCGCGGCTGTTCACCAGGCCGGTCAGGCCGCGGTACATCTTGCTCACGACGCTGTCCTGGTAGGCGAGGACGGCCGCTAGGTCGACGCCGTAGAACTCGGCCTTGATGCCGAAGCGGGCGGCGTCCCTGGTGGTGTCGGCGACCTCTCCGGCGTGCAGCAACGCCTTGGTCGGGATGCATCCGCGGTGCAGGCAGGTGCCGCCGAGCTTGTCGCGCTCGACGAGCACGACCGAGAGCCCGAGTTCGGCCGCCCGGAGGGCACAGGAGTAGCCGCCACTGCCACCGCCGAGTACGACGATGTCGTGCGTTGGCCGCCCTCCGCTCACTGCGTCTCCCGCGCTCCTGAGTTCGGTAGCCGTTGGCTGGGTCGCCGACCGGTTCGCCCGGTGGCTCCACCAATCTTGTCACTCGACGAAGTCCGGCCGCGACGTGGGTGTCGTCAGTGTGAGCATCTCCAGTGGCGTACCGAACCACGCCTCCGCAGGTCGTGCAGGGTGCCTACACTGACCGGAGGAGGTGCCCCCGTGAGTTGGTTACGCCGAAAGAAAACCCGGCCGGGGACGCCGCGCGGCGCGCAGCGCGAGGATCTCGCGCACCTGGAGGAGTTCGCCAGGACTCGGCGCGGGGTGGAGGCGTTCGTCGAGCCGCAGACGAACGTGACGGCGATGACGGTCATCCTGATCGCCACCGACGGCGAGTGGACCCGCCGCCGGATCGGCAGCCCGGACGACGCCCGCAAGCTCGGCCAGCGTCTCGGCATGCCCGTCTACGACGTCGCCGCGGTCGGCTACCCCCAACGAATGCGCGACTGGAGCCGCCGCAACAAGTAAGTGCGGCGGCTCACCGCGCTATCCCTTGAGAGCGATGTCTTCTACCAGGGCGAGCAGGGTGCGGATCGGGACGCCGGTGGCGCCCTTCGGGGTGTAGCCGAACGGGGCCTTGGTGTTGTACGACGGCCCCGCGATGTCGATGTGGGCCCACTCGACACCGTCCGGCACGAACCGGGACAGGAACGAGCCGCCCTGGAGCATGTGCCCCGCCCGGTCGAACCCGGCGTTGATCTGCGTGACATCGGCGATCGCGGAGTCCATGCCGGAGCGCACCTCGTCCGGCAGCGGCATCGGCCACATCGGTTCGCCGGTACGGCTCCCCGCGTCCTTGACGCGGTCGAGCAGCTCGGTCGACCCCATCACCCCGGAGATCCGCTCGCCGAGCGAGACGATCTGGCCGCCGGTGAGCGTCGAGGTCTCCAGCAGGTAGTCCGGCGAGTCCTCGGCGGCTCTGGCGATCGCGTCGGCCAGGATCATGCGGCCCTCGGCGTCGGTGTTGAGCACCTCCACCTTCGTGCCGCCGTACATCGTCACGACGTCACCGGGGCGGTAGGCCGAACCGGACGGCATGTTCTCGGCCATCGGCACGTACGCGGTGACCCGCACCGCGGGCTGCAGCGCGGCGATCGCGGTCATCGCCGCCACCACGCACGCCGCGCCCGACATGTCGCTCTTCATGTCCTGCATGTTCTGCGCCGGCTTGATCGAGATACCGCCGGTGTCGAACGTGATGCCCTTGCCCACCAGCGCGACGTGCTTGAACTCGTCGCCGTTCGCCGGGGGCTGGTACGCGATCCGGACGAGCTGCGGGCCCGCCGCCGATCCCAGGCCGACCGCGAGGATGCCGCCGTAACCGCCGGCCTGCAGAGCGTCCGTATCGAGGACCTCAACTTCCAGGCCGGCCTCGGCCGCCGCCGCGGCAGCCTGAGCCGCGAACGCCGGCGGACGCAGGTCGTTCGGCGGGGTGTTGATCCAGTTCCGGGCCAGCCGCACCGCGTCGGCGACGGCCTTTACCCGGTCGACCTCGCCCTGCAGCTCGATCTCGCCGCGCCCGGTGGCATCGGCGAGGTACACGATCTCCCGCACCGGCGGACGGTAGGTCGGCGGCAGCTCGCTCTTGTACTGGACGAAGTCGTAGGCGGCGAGCGCGGCGCCCTCCAGCACGGCCCGGGTGAGCGTCGGGTCGGAGTCGACCAGCGCCAGCCCGACCCGGTCGGTGCCGATCAGCGCGCGGATCGCCGCACCGGCGGCCCGGCGGTAGTTCTCGTGCGGTTCCGGGCTGCCGGGCGTGGGCTCGGCGGGCCCGAGACCGACGGCGGCGACGACCGGAGCGGTGGTCGCGCCGAGCGTCGCGACCTTGACGACCTCACCCGCGACGCCGTTCGCCCCGAGTCGGGAGAGGACGTCGAGCAGGCGTCCGCCGAGGGCCGCGTCGACGGCTACGGCACCGGGGCCGAGACTCAGCTGCTCGCCGTCACGATGGACGCCGACAACGACGGCGTCGACCTCCGCGTCGACGGCGCCAGCGGCGGAGACGGTCAGCACGGCTGCCTCGGTGGGTCGCGTCATTCTCGCTCCAGAGCTCGGTTCGGTGCCTCGGCGATGCTACGGCTCGACACCCGGGCCGCCTGCGCTCGGCCCTGACGGTACGTTCGCCAGCATGACCAGCAGCGACCCGAGTAGCCACCTCGCCGCGCCCGAATCCCCACTTCGACGCTCGCCACTGCACGACCGGCACGTGGCGCTCGGCGCCAAGTTCGCCGAGTTCGGCGGGTGGGAGATGCCGCTCCAGTACTCCGGTGTCATCGACGAGCACACCGCGGTCCGGACGACGGTCGGTGTGTTCGACGTCTCGCACCTCGGAAAAGCGCTCGTTGCCGGGCCGGGGGCGGCGGAGTTCGTCAACTCCTGCCTCTCCAACGACCTCGGCCGGATCGGGCCGGGGAAGGCACAGTACTCCCTCTGCTGCGACGAGAGCGGCGGCGTCGTCGACGACCTGATCGTGTACTACTACGCCGACGACAAGGTCTTCCTGGTGCCGAACGCGGCGAACACCGCGGAGGTCGTCCGGAGGCTGGACGCGGCGAGGCCGGACACCGTGACGGTCACCGACCTGCACGCCGAGTACGCGGTGCTGGCGGTGCAGGGCCCGCGGTCGGCCGAGCTGCTGGCGACGATCGGGCTGCCCGGCGACCACGACTACATGGGTTTTGTCGAGGCGGAGCACGAGGGCGTGCCGGTGATCGTCTGTCGCACCGGTTACACCGGTGAACACGGGTACGAGATCCTGCCCCGCGCTGAGTACGCCGAGCCGCTCTGGGACGCGTTGCTGGGCGCCGGTGAAGACCTCGGCGTCCGCCCGGCCGGCCTGGGCGCGCGGGACACGCTGCGCACCGAGATGGGCTACCCGCTACACGGCCAGGACCTCTCGCTCGACATCAGCCCGGTGCAGGCGCGCAGCGGCTGGGCGGTCGGCTGGAAGAAGCCCGCATTCTGGGGCCGCGAGGCGCTGCTGGCCGAGAAGGAAGCCGGGCCGCGTCGCCGCCTCGCCGGGCTGGAGTCGCTGGACCGGGGGATCCCGCGGCCGGGGATGGCGGTGCTGGACGCGGACGGAGGCACGATCGGCACCGTGACGAGCGGCACGTTCTCGCCGACCCGGAAAGTGGGCATCGGTCTCGCGCTGCTGGACACCGCGGCGGGCGTGTCAGCCGGGGACGAGGTGACGATCGACGTTCGGGGACGGCGTTCGCGGGTTCGAGTGGTCGATCCGCCGTTCGTTCCGTCGCACGTTCGGTAGAAGCTTCGCTTCGATCCGCGCTGATGTGTGTTCGCTGAGGGATCACCGGGTAGGCCGTTGAGGGCCGCGGCGGACTCGTATTTCGACGTAGCCTGGAAGCTGACCACCCGAAATCAACCGCAGTCGACCTGCCTGAGGCGAATGACTGAGCCAACTCTGCCCGCCCGTCCGAATCCATCCAGCCGCGAGGCCGCTCCGGACGTGAAGCCCGCGTCCCCGGCGGTGGACCCGACCCCCGGCGCTGTCGTGCCGGACGGCCGAGGTGCGGCCACCCCGTCGTCGTCCGGTACAAGACCGGGGGACGTGACGGGTGACGCGGAAACGGGGATGGCGAGGGGGAAGCCACCAGCCCTCGAGGAGCCGACGACACGCGGGATCGACGCGTTCGAACTCCCGCCGCTGCCGCCGCTCTCGGCCGCCCCGGATCCCGCGCTGGCCACCCCAAACCTGGCCAATCCGCCGAAGCCGGCGGAAGCGCCAAACCCGGCCGAGGCGCCGAAGCGGGCCGACGTGTCCGCGCCGTCCGAGGCGCGTGGTGCTGCGAAGCAGTCTGCGGCGGCGGAGGCGGCGATTCCGCGGCCGACGGTCGCTGGGGAGACGAGCGGCGCGGCGCGTTCCACCGGCATCCGTGGGGCGGCGTCGGTGCGGCCGACGTCGGGCGGGGAGTTTCGGGCCGCTGCTGCGGCGGCCACCGGTGGTGCGCTCTCGACCGGCTACCCCGGTTACACGACCCGTCGCGCCGGCTCCGCGTCGACCGGCTCCGCGTCGACCGGCTCCGCGTCGACCGGCTCCGCGTCGACCGGCACCGCGTCTTACGGGACGCCGCGGGCGCCCGGGGCGTCGATGCCGGCGTCGGAGGTGCCCGCAGCGCTCCGTGGTCCGACCACGGAGAAGGCGGAGGAGGAGAAGAAGAACTTCCTCGGCATCTCCGGCCCGCAGGTGCTGGCCGGAGCGCTCGCCGCGTCGACGTCCGCGGTGGCGGCGTCGTACCTGGGAGTCGCGGGCACGGTTCTCGGCGCCGGTCTCGGCAGTGTGATCGCGACCGTGACCACGGCTGTCTACCAGAAGTCGATCCAGCGCTCGAACAAGGTGCTGTTGAAGGTCACGACGACCGTCGTCGGCGGCCAGGAGGGCGTGGACGACGTCCTGCACGCCGGGCACGACTCGACGGTGCTGGCCCCCGACCCGAACCTGCCGGACGCCGCGCAGGTCGGCCGCGGTCTACCCGACCCGCGCCTGGCCGATTCGCACCACGCCGATCCGAGCAGGGCTGATCCGCACCACGCTGACCCGAGCCGTGTTGATCCGCGCCGCGCTGACCCGAGCGGGGCCGATCTGGACGGCGCCGACCCGAGCCGTGTTGATCCGCGCCGCGCTGACCCGAGCAGGGGCGATTCGCACCACCCCGATCCGAGCGGGGCCGATCTGGACGGCGCCGACCCGAGCCGTGTCGATCCGACCTGGGCCTATCTGAACGGCGCTGGTTCGTCCCGTTCCGGCCCGGGCTGGGCAGAGTCGAACCGGACCGACCCGAGCCGGGCTGAGACGCACGTGATCGGCGCGGTCCCGGACGCGACCCGGCCGTTCGGTGTGCCCGTCGACGAGACCGTCGTGGCCGGACCGACGCGGCCCGCCTACGGTTCGGCTGCGGTGCCGCCGCCCAACCGACCGGCGGGCAACGTCTACGGCGGTGGCCCTTCGTGGTACGACGGTTTGCCGTGGAAGCGGATCGCGATGACGAGCGCGGCGCTGTTCGTGCTGGTCATGGGCATCGTCACGACGATCGAGGTGATCGAGGGCCGGAGCTTGGCCGACGCGGTGAACGGCCGGAAGGGCGACGGCACCACGGTCAGCCGGGTCGTCGGGAAGGACAACAGCGGTGCGTCCACGTCGCCGACGCCCTCGGAGTCCGAGAGCAGCGACGACACCACGCCGACCGAGACCCCGAGCGACGGGTCGAGCCCGTCGGACGGGTTCAGCGAGAGCCCCACCGACCAGCCGACGGAATCGCCAGGTCCGTCCGACAGCGGTGACCCCTCCGACGGCTCGGACGAGCAGCCGATCCCGGCCGAGACGCAGGGCGGCGAGGATGTCGAGTCGTCGGCGCCGGTGCAGCCGATGGGCCGCACGGCGACCACGACGCCGAGCGCGAGCCCGCTCCGCTGAGCTTCCGCACGCGGGGGTGGTGAAGCGCTGCACACTTTGTGCCGTCAGAGGGGCACAAAGTGTGCAGCGCCTCCACGTGGTTCGCGCGGGCTAGCGGGTGAGGGGTACGGACAGCGACCAGGGCTCGATCACCAGCACGACGAGCGCGGCCGTGGTCGCCACCTCGCACGCGGCGCCCAGCACGTCGCCGGTGATGCCGCCGAACCGCCGGACGCAGTGCCGGACGAGCGCCCAGGCCACGACCAGCCCCGCCGCGACGGCGAGGGGGCCGCGTAGGACGGTCGGGCCGCCGAGTGCGGTGGCGAGTGCTGCGCCGATGACCACGACCAGCGTCGTCACACCCACGGCCACCGGGGACAGCGTCCCGGCGACCAGCGCCCCCAAACCGGTCGGACGGGCGGACGCGACGCCGGCCCGGCAGGCCCAGGTGATCGCGGCGCGTCCGGTTGCGGCGCCGACCGCGGGCAGCAGCAGGATCGGCAGCACCGCGCGCTGCTCGGTCACCGCGGTCAGGCAGGCGACCTGGGCGACGCCGACCAGCAGCAGCGTCACGACGCCGAACGCACCGACGTCGGAGGATTTCATCACGGCCAGCGCGCGGCTCGGGTCGCCGTAACAGCCGAGGCCGTCGGCGGTGTCGGCGAGCCCGTCGAGGTGCAGGCCGCGGGTGAGCAGCGCGAGCGTCCCGACGCCGAGCACCCCTGCCACCAGCGACGGGATGCCCACGACCAGCGCGATCAGCAGGACGGCACCGGCGGCGAGGCCGACGGCTGCGCCGACCAGCGGCGCCAGCCGCATGGCACCGCTCGCGGTCTCCCTGTCCATTCGGCCTGCGCGTACCGGAACGACGGTGAGCAGGGAGAACGCGAGCCGCGCCGAATCACCCACCGCTCGGCGCCGCCCCGTCCCCGGGCTTCACCCCGGCGGCTGGCCGTCGCTCGGCCGGCTCCGGGTCGACCGCGAGCGGATCGACCGGATCTACCAACGCCGGATCGCCGGGATCCACCCCGGCGGCTGGCCGTCGCTCGGCCGGCTCCGGGTCGACCGCGAGCGGATCCGTGGGATCGTCCACCGCCGGGTCGGCGGGGTCAACCGCGGCCGGGTCGGCGGGAGCGTCCAGCGCCGGGTCGGCGGGCGGTGCTGGGTCGGCGGAGGGTGGGGCCGGGGCGCTCTCGTCGGGAGCCGTGGCGGTGGTGACCTCCGGGGCGGGTGACGCGGCCTCTTCCGGGCCGCGGGGGCCCGCGTCGTAGCCGCCGACGCCGCCGATCACCTCGTCCGGATCCGTCGAGACGGGCAACACCGGCTCGGGCTCGGGTTCGGCCGGGCGCGGTGCCGCCGCCGTCAGCTCGACCGTGGCGGTGAGCATCGGCAGCGTGAGCAGCGCGGCGGCGCCGTCACCGAGCCGCACCCCGAGGTCCATCGCCGGCCGCAGCTTCAGCGCGTTGAACGCCTGCTTCTCCCCGGCCCGTCCGGACGCGTGCGGTACACACCACCAGCCGGGCGCGTCCGGGGCCAGCGCCCTGGCCACCAGCGCCGCCGCAGCGACCCCGACGCCGTCCAGCAGCGCCGGTGTGCGGCGGGCGGCGGTGCGCACCAGGAACCCGGCCGCGGCAGCCAGGTCGGCCCCGCCGCCGATCGCCAACAGCCGCCGTGTCGCCAGCGTCGCCGCGGACTTCGCGACCCGATGCATTCCGTCCCGCACCGCCGCGCAGCGTGCGATCCACACCGCGTCCGGGAGGTACGCGTCGTAGCCGAGCGCCTTCACCGGCTCGACCTCGGAGAGCGCACCGATCAGCACGGTGGCCGGAACGATCGCCGACTCGGTGGCCACGGCCGGGATCACCAGGTCGGCGCCGGCGTCGACCTCCTCGTCCGCGACCACGGCGCCCAGGTCGAGCGCGGCCTCGACCTCCTCGGGCGTGAGCGGATCGTGCCGGTCGACCGAGGGACTGCCCGCCCGCACCCGCCGCGCCGAGACGTTCCCCGGCAGCGGCCCGCCGGCCAGCGCGGCGTCCACCACCCGGATCGAGACGTCGGCCCGCCGGGCGAGCAGCGGAAGTACCCCCTCGCCCGCGAGCAGCGCGTGGACCGTGGCCGCGCCGTCGGTGACCCCGTGGTCGGCGGCGAACGCCACCAGCCGCACCCGCTGGAACGGGGCATCATTGCCGGGACGCACCGAACCCACCCACCGGGCGAAGCCGGCGAGCGCACCGGTGGTGGTGCCCCAGCCGGACAGCCGCGCCTCGGCGGCCTCGCCCGCGGCCCAGTCGGCAGCGACCGGCGTCAGGCTCTCCAGCAACGACGGCGGAGCTTCAGGTTCGGGCGGCGGAGCGCCCTCGACATCCGGCTCGCTCATGAGGTGGCTTCCACTGAGTTGACTCGGGAGAAGAGGAGCCCTGGCGGCCGCGCGGCGGAGCGCAGGAGGTCGCCGGGATACACAGTCACGACAGGAGGCTATCCGGCCCATCCGACAACCGAAGTGCCCGCCCGGCGACCACCAGCACCGCGTCCGTGCAGACGGTGGCCAGCCGCTGGTTGAGCGTCCCCTGCGCGTCGACGAAAACCCGGCCGGAGCGGGTGGCGGGCACGACCGTCCAGCCGACCTCCGGACTGACCAGGACGGCGTCCGCCCGGCACTCGGTCAGCGCCGTGACCAGGTCGTCCACGTCGGCCGCGATCGCCGACCAGGGGTCGGGCAGCTCCCAGGCCGACGCCGCGTCGAACGCGCAGACCAGCCAGCTGCCGACGTCGTCGACGAGGAGCACGGTTCCCGGATCGGCGGCCCGGAGCGCCGCCGGGAGCGCGGCCGCGGAGGTGCCGACCTCGAGCGTGTCCCAGCTCGCCGGGCGGCGTTCACGATGTGTACGGACGCGGGTGGCCCAGTCCGGGTCGCCGGGGCGGTCCGGTGCGGTCGCGAGGTAGCGGACCGGTCGACCGTCCGATGCGGCCCGCTGCTCGGCCCACCCCGACTTGCCCGAGCGGATACCACCGAGAACCAGCGTGTGCACGGGACGTCCTTCCTGGTCGTGCCGCCGCGCGGGCGCCGGGCCGCTGCGCGGAGCGGGCGGATGAGGCGCGATCCGGCGGGCGGTGTCGTAGGTTCGGCCTGAACGGTCGAGGGGAGAGACTGCGGATGACGTGGCAGTGGCGATACCAGGGCAGCAGCAGCGGCAGCGAGGTCGGTGAGGTCTCGGAGGAGTTCCCGAGCCAGTCGGACGCGGAGAGTTGGCTCGGTGAGCAGTGGCGGGAGCTGCTCGCGGCCGGCGTCGACGAGGTCGTCCTGGAGGAGAACGGCCGCAAGGAGTACGCCATGCCATTGACGGCGGAGTAGTGCACGGCCCGCCCAGGGGGCGAGCCTGACAGGCGAGCGAGCCTCCTTATGACAGCAGGCCAAAGGTCACGACGTCGGCTCGCTCGACTGCCAGCCTCGTCCTGGGCGGGCTCCACGTCAGGGCACGCGCCTGCGGCGCGCGCCCTGCAGGCGTAGTCCTAAACGCGGGTGCGAGGCGAGCGGGTCAGCGCGGGATCGCGCTCGATCACCGGGTCGAGGGCGTCGTCGATCGCCTTCAGCAGGTCGGCGTCGAGCTTCACCCCGGCCGCCTTGACGTTCTCGGTGACCTGCTCGGGCCGGGAGGCACCGATGATCGCGGCCGCCACGTTCGAGTTCTGCAGCACCCACGCGATCGCGAGCTGGGCGAGCGAGAGCCCGGCCTGCTCGGCGAGCGGGACCAGCTGCTGGACGCGGGTGAGGACGTCGTCGCGGAGGAGGTCCTTGACGAAGTCGGCGCCGCCCTTCTCGTCGGTGGCCCGAGAACCGGAGGGCACCGGCTGACCCGGCTTGTACTTGCCGGTGAGGACGCCCTGGGCGATCGGTGACCAGACGATCTGGCTGATCCCGGCCTCGACGCTGGCCGGGACGACCTCGGCCTCGATGACCCGCCACAGCATGTTGTACTGCGGCTGGTTGGAGATCAGCGGGATGCGCAGCTCACGGGCGAGCTCGGCGGCGCGGGCGATCTCCTCCGCGCGCCACTCGGAGACGCCGATGTAGAGCGCCTTGCCCTGCCGGACGACGTCGGCGAACGCCAGCATCGTCTCCTCGAGCGGGGTCTCGTGGTCGAACCGGTGGGCCTGGTAGAGGTCGACGTAGTCGGTGTTCAGCCGCTTCAGCGACCCCTCGATGCCCTCCATGATGTGCTTGCGGGACAGCCCGCGGGCGTTCTTGCCTTTGCCGACCGGGAAGTACACCTTCGTGAACAGCTCGTAGTCGGCGCGGCGGACGCCGTCCAGCGCCTTCGCGAGTACCCGCTCGGCCTTCGTGCCTGCGTAGACGTCGGCGGTGTCGTAGGTGGTGATTCCGGCGTCCAGGGCGGCTCGGACGCAGGCGATCGCGGCGTCCTCCTCGACCTGCGAACCGTGGGTGATCCAGTTGCCGTAGGCGATCTCGGAGATGTAGAGCCCGGAACGACCGAGTGTGCGGAATTCCATGACCCGACCCTAATCGGGTCGCCCGGCGGCCGGGCGCGGCGCTAGGGTCGATCCCTGCCGGCCGGCGGCGGGCACCTGCTCAGGTGCGCGGCGTGGTGGCTCATTCGAGCACATCACGCGAGGGGAGAGCTCGGTGTCGGCGTTTGCCGCCCTGGTCAGGGCTGGTTTCCGACGTCATGCCACGTACCGCCGCGCGATGCTGGCCAGCGCGTGCACGAACTCCGTCTTCGGGTTCCTGAAGACCTACGTCCTGCTCGCCGCCGCCGCTGCTACCGGGACGGCCGCCGGGTACGACGCGGCGGAACTGGCGATGTTCGCCTGGGCGAGCCAGGGGCTGCTCGGCGTCGTCCAGCTGTTCAGCTGGGTGGAGGTGGCCGACCGGATCCGCACCGGCGACATCGTCACCGACCTGCTCCGGCCGGTGAACCCACTGGTGGCGTTCCTGGCCGCGGATCTCGGACGGGCCGGCCACGCGCTGGTCATCCGGCTGACCGTGCCGATCGCGCTCGGCGCGCTGTTCTTCCCGCTGCGCTGGCCCGCCCAGGCTCGGACGTGGTTGTGGCTGGTCATCTCGGTCGTGCTGGCCACCGTGACCAGCTTCGCCACCCGGTACCTGGTCAACCTGCTGGCGTTCTGGTGGCTCGATGCGCGCGGGCCGAACACGCTCTGGCTGTTCGGTGGGTCGCTGTTCTCCGGGCTCGCGGTGCCGATCCCGTTCTTCCCGGAGTGGGTGCAGACCGTGCTCTGGTGCACGCCGTTCCCGTGGATGCTCCAGGCGCCGCTCGACGTTCTGCTGGAACGGGGCTCTCCGGTGGCGTTGGTGTGCGGTGGTGCGCTGGCCGCTGGTGTGATGCTGGCCGCTGCCTCCCTGCTGCAGCGGATCGCGCTGCGACGGCTGGTGGTGCAGGGTGGCTGACGCGTATGTGCAGCTGCTCCGGGCGCAGGTCCGGAGTCAGACGCAGTACCGGCTCTCGTTCGCCGTTGATCTGGCGCTCAACGCCGGCATCACGGTGATCGACGTGCTGGTGTTGCTCGCCGTGTTCCGGGTGACGCCGTCGCTGGCCGGTTTCGGCGTCACCGAGACGCTGCTGATCGCCGGCATCGCCCAGCTGGCGTTCCAGCTCGCCGACGTCGCGGTGGGCAACCTCGAGCGGGTGCCGTTCTACCTGCGCACGGGACTGCTGGACGCGGTGTTGCTGCGGCCGCTCTCGACGTTCGGGCAGCTCGTGGTGCTGGACTTCTCGCTGCGCCGGGCGGGCCGGGTGGTGCAGGGGCTGGCGACCTACGGGGTGGCGCTCGCCGTGGCCGACGTCGACTGGACCGTGCCGCGGGTGCTGCTCGCGGCGGTGGCACCGTTCGCCGGGGCGGTCTGCTACGGCGCGATCTTCACGGCCGGCGCCGCGACGATGTTCTGGCTGGTGGACGGGGGAGAGGTGGTGAACGTGTTCACGTACGGAGGCCGCGACTTCGCGAGCTATCCGACGCCGGTGTACGGCCCGTGGTTCGGGCGGGTGTTCGGGTTCGTGATCGGGTTGGCTTTTGTCGGGTACTTCCCGGCGTTGGCGTTGCTCGGGCTCTCCGACCCGCTGGGGACGCCTGCCTGGCTGCATTGGTGCGGGCCGGCGGTCTCGCTCGTCTGGGCGGCGGTGGCGAGGGTCGTCTGGCGGGTCGGCGTCCGGCACTACCAGAGCACGGGCTCATGAGCGTCGTGCTGGCCGACGGGCTCCGGAAGGAGTTCGTGGTGTGGGCGAAAGCGGGGCGGTTCCGGCGGTCGCGGCGGACCGTGGCCGCGGTGGACGGCGTCGACCTGCGGATCGAGCCGGGCGAAATGGTCGGCTACCTGGGGCCGAACGGCGCGGGCAAGTCGACGACGCTCAAGATGCTGACCGGCATCCTGACGCCATCCGGCGGATCCGTGCGGGTGTGCGGACTGAACCCGGTGCCGGACCGGACCCGGTTGGCGCGGCGGATGGGCGCGGTGTTCGGACAGCGCAGCCAGCTGTGGTGGGACCTACCGCTGTCCGAGTCGTTCGCGCTGTTGCGTTCGGTGTACCGGGTCTCGTCCGGGCCGCACGGCCGGCGCCTGCGTGAGTGCGTGGAGCTGCTGGAGATGGGGCCGTTCCTGGCCACCCCGGTGCGGCAGCTCTCGCTGGGACAGCGGATGCGCGGCGAGCTGACCGCGGCGCTGCTGCACGACCCCGAGCTGCTGTTCCTGGACGAGCCGACGATCGGCCTGGACGTGGTGAGCAAAGAGGCCGTCCGCGGGTTCCTGGCCGAGCTGAACCAGCGGCACGGCACGACGCTGGTGCTCACGACCCACGACCTGGCCGACATCGAGCGGCTCTGCGACCGGCTGGTCGTGATCGACCGTGGGCGGGTCGTGCACGACGGGACGCTCGCGGCGCTGCACGAGCGGTACGGGTCGCGGCGGCGTCTGGTCGTGGAGCTGGACGGACCGTGCGCGCCGCTCGCGGTGGCGGGAGCCTCCACCGAGCTGGTGGAGGCTGACGGGCGGCGTCAGACGTTGGCGCTGGACGGGCCGCTGCCCGCGGTGGTGGCCGCGGTGGCTGCGGCAGCACCGCTGCGCGACCTGCGGGTGTTGGAACCCGCGATCGAGGACGTGATCAGGAAGCTGTGGGTCGGTTAGACCTTCTCGCCGATCTTGACCTGCGGGGACGGGGAGCGCATGCGGCGGAACTGCACCGAGCGCATCACACCGTAGAACGTCAGGCCGCCCATCTTGTCGGGCGCGTTCGGGAACCGCTCCCGGACGTTCTTCTTGATCATCCGGGAGATCAGGAACACGTCGGCCAGGATCGCGACGATCAGCAGCAGCCAGAGGATGTTGGCGCCGAACCGCACGGGCGCCGGCCACTGCGGCTGCGAGAACAGCAGTACGGCCAGCGCGCCGATGAGGAAGTACGAGCCGACGTTGCGGCGCGCGTCGACGAGGTCGCGAACCAGGCGCCGGACCGGGCCCTTGTCGCGGGCGGGGAGGTACTTCTCCTCGCCGCGACGCATGCCCTCGTACGCCCGGGCCCGCTCCTCACGCATCTTGGCCCGCATGGCCTTCTTGTCGGTCGGCGCGGGCGAGCTCGACACCGCGCGCGGCCGGCTGTTCGCGGTGCGCTTCGGCGTCGGCCGGCCCTTGGCCGGGGTGTACGCCTTGCCCGCAGGGGCTTCCACGGGTTCAACCGTCTCCGGCACGTTCTCGGAGGCGGGGGCGGACTTGCGACGGAGAAGGCTCACCTGTCCAGCGTATCGGCCGCTCGCAGGGGCACCAGGGCTCACCCGGGAAGTGCCAGCATCTGGTCCAGGGCGACTCGGGCGAAGTGTGCGGTTTCGGCGTCGACGGTGATCCGGTTGACGACCTCACCGCGCGCCAGCGACTCCAGCGACCACACCAGGTGCGGCAGGTCGATCCGGTTCATCGTCGAGCAGAAGCAGACCGTGCGGTCGAGGAAGACGATCGTCTTGTCCGGGTGGGCCAGCGCGAGCCGCCGCACCAGGTTGAGTTCGGTGCCGATGGCCCACGACGAGCCGGCCGGCGCCGCGTCCAGCGTCTTGATGATGTACTCGGTCGAGCCGACCAGGTCGGCGGCCGTGACCACCTCGTGCCGGCACTCGGGGTGCACGAGCACGTTGACGCCCGGGATGCGGTCGCGGACGTCGAGCACCGACTCGAGCGTGAACCGGCCGTGCACCGAGCAGTGCCCGCGCCAGAGGATCATCGTCGCGTCGCGGAGCTGCTGGGGCGTGAGGCCACCGCCCGGCTTGTGCGGGTCGAACAGCACGCAGTCGCTCTTCTCGAGGCCGAGCTCGAGGACGGCCGTGTTCCGGCCCAGGTGCTGGTCGGGCAGGAACAGGACCTTCTCACCCTGGGTGAAGGCCCAGTCCAAAGCCCGCTTCGCGTTGGACGACGTGCAGATCGTGCCGCCGTGCCGACCGGTGAAGGCCTTGATCGCGGCGGAGGAGTTCATGTAGCTGACCGGCACCGTGGCATCCGCGACGCCGGCGTCCTTCAAGACCTCCCACGCCTCGTCGACCTGCTGGTCGGTGGCCATGTCGGCCATCGAACAGCCGGCGGCCAGGTCGGGGAGGATGACCTGCTGGTCGTCCTTGGTCAGGATGTCTGCGGACTCGGCCATGAAGTGCACACCGCAGAACACGATGTACTCGGCGTCCGGACGCGCGGCGGCGTCCCGGGCGAGCTTGAACGAGTCGCCGGTGACGTCGGCGAACTGGATGACCTCGTCGCGCTGGTAGTGGTGACCGAGGACGAACGCGCGGTCGCCGAGCTTCTCGCGGGCCTTCGTCGCGCGCTCCACCAGCCCGGGGTCGGACGCAGCAGGCAGGTCGCCGGGGCAGTCGACGCCGCGCTCGGCGTTGGGGTCGGTGCCACGCCCGAGGAGCAGCAGCGCCGCAGCGGTAGGGGAGGGCTCGGCGAATCCCTGAGCGGTCAGGGTCGGCAGCCCGAGGTCGGTGCTCACGCTCACTCCGATCGACGCGTATTACCGCGGGGTTAACCATCCTGGCACCAACTCCGCCCACGGCCAGTAACGCTCATCACTCCCGGACGCACAGGTCGCGCCGGATAATGCTGTTTTCCGGCCGTCGAAACAGCAATCCGCGGTCACGGCCATACGGCACGATTGGCTCATGCGCGTACTGGTGGCTCCGGACTCGTTCGGCGGCACGTTGTCGGCGGGAGAAGCCGCGGCGGCGATCGCGGCCGGGTGGAAACAGACGGCGCCCGACGACACGGTGGTGACCCGCCCGCTGTCGGACGGCGGGCCCGGGCTCGTCGAGGTGATCCGGGCGACGCTCGGTGGCTCGCTGGTCCCGGTGCGGGCCTGCGGCCCGCGGATGGAGCCGCTGGACGCGTCGTTCCTGCTGGTGGACGACGTGGCCTACCTGGAGTGCGCGACGGTCGCCGGTCTCCAGCTGGTGCCGAAAGCCGAACGTGACCCGAAGGTGACGACGACCTACGGGCTCGGGCTGCTGCTCGCGGCGGCGGTCGAGTCCGGCGCCCGCAGGGTCGTCATCGGGTTGGGCGGAAGCGTGACCAACGACGGGGGCGCGGGGCTGCTGGCGGCTCTCGGTGCCGGGCCGGTGGGCGTCTCGGGTACGGCGCTGCCGCCGGGCGGTGGCGCGCTCCGGGCCTGTGAGGGACTGGCCGGGCTCCCGGCGCTGCGGGGCGTGGAGATCGTCGCGGCAACCGACGTCGACAACCCGCTGACCGGTATTCACGGGGCGTCGGCGGTGTACGGGCCGCAGAAGGGCGCCACCGACAACGACGTCCAGATTCTGGATGCGGCGCTCTCGCGCTGGGCCGACGTTCTGGTGCGTGACCTGCCCGGTTGCCCGCCGGACGTCGCCGCGCTGCCCGGAGCGGGTGCCGCGGGTGGGCTCGGTGTGGCGTTGCTCGCACTCGGCGGTCGGCGGGAGGCCGGGATCGGGCTGGTCCGGCGGCTGATCGGGTTCGACACCGCGGTCGCGGACGCCGATCTGGTGATCACCGGTGAAGGGTCGTTCGACTACCAATCGCTGCGCGGGAAGGTGGTCGCCGGGGTGGCGTCGGCCGCTGCCGAGCACGGTGCGCCGTGTGTCGTCCTCGCGGGGCAGGTCGCGGTGGGGCGGCAGGAGGCCGCGGCCGCACACGTTGACGAGGCCCGTTCGCTGGTCGAGCACGCCGGATCGGTGGAGCGAGCGATGGCGGACGCCGGCGAAGTGCTGACGTCGTTGGCCGCCCGCACCGCGCGCGACTGGAGCCGGGCCCGGCCGATTCGCTGAGTCTTGTGCAACCATGGGGAATGGACGCCGGGACCCCTCTGGTTGTCCCGGTAGTTGACCAGCGACCTAACGGGAGCCGACTGTGACCGTCTCCGACACCACCCACGAGCACGCTCCGACCAACAACGGTGTGCTCCTGACCGATGGCGCCGCCAGCAAGGTCAAGGCTCTGCTCGACCAGGAGGGCCGGGACGACCTGCGCCTGCGCATCGCCGTCCAGCCCGGTGGCTGTTCCGGCCTGCGGTACCAGCTCTTCTTCGACGAGCGGTCGCTCGACGGTGACACGATCCTCGACTTCAACGGCGTCGAGGTCGCGGTCGACCGGATGAGCAAGCCCTACCTGGGCGGCGCGACGATTGACTTCGTCGACACGATCGAGAAGCAGGGCTTCACGATCGACAACCCGAACGCGACCGGGTCCTGCGCCTGCGGCGACTCGTTCCACTGAGCTAGAGCCTTTCGCGACGGCGTCCGTCACCGGTTCCCGGTGGTGGACGCCGTTTCGTGTGCCCACACGTCGGGTGCGCAGCGCGTCCGGTGGCTCACCCGGTGTGCCCGCATCGTGGGCGTACGGGAGTGAGCGCCGGAAGTGTGCATTAGGCTGTCGCCCGTCGATGTCCCCACCGACTGTGTCGGCCCGCAGCGGCCGTGTCATATCTCTAGCGCCCGGCTCTCGAGGCGCGGTGCCCTTCAGCTGTTTACCCGGATGGAGAAAACCCCGGATGGACGCCCTATGAAAATCGCTGTCACCGGGTCGATCGCGACCGACCACCTGATGCACTTCCCGGGCCGGTTCGCCACGCAGCTGATGCCGGACCAGCTGGACCGCGTCTCGCTGTCGTTCCTGGTCGACGACCTGGTCGTTCGGCGTGGTGGGGTGGCCGCCAACATCGTGTTCGGGATGGGCCAGCTCGGGCTCCCCGGCATCCTGGTCGGCGCGGTGGGCAACGATTTCGCTGACTACCGCTCGTGGCTGGAGCGGCACGGCGTCGACTGCGACTCGGTGCACGTCTCCGAGTACGCGCACACGTCCCGGTTCGTCTGCACGACCGACGACGACATGTGCCAGATCGCGTCGTTCTACGCCGGGGCGATGAGCGAGGCGCGGAACATCGAACTCGGCCCGATCGACGAGCGCGTCGGCGGGCTGGACCTGGTGCTGGTCGGGGCCAACGACCCGGAGGCGATGGTCCGGCACACCGTCGAGTGCAGGCAGCGCGGGCTGCGGTTCGCCGCCGACCCGTCGCAGCAGCTCGCCCGGATGACCGGTGACCAGGTGCGGCAGCTCATCGACGGGGCCGCGTTCCTGTTCACGAACGAGTACGAGAAGACGCTGCTGGAGTCGAAGACCGGCTACTCGGCGGACGACGTGCTCGACCGGGTGGACGTGCGGGTCACCACGCTCGGCAAGGACGGCGTCGAGATCGTCGGCCGGAACATCGGGCGGATCCACGTCGCGTGCGCGACCGAGGCCGTGAAGGCCGACCCGACCGGCGTCGGCGACGGGTTCCGCGCCGGGTTCCTCACCGCGCTGTCGTGGGGCCTGGACCTGCAGCGGGCGGCCGAGGTCGGCAACCTGCTGGCGACGTACGTGCTGGAGACCGTCGGTACGCAGGAGTACCAGGTTGACGCGACCGAGTTCGTGAAGCGTCTCGGCGACGACTACGGGGACCGCGCCGCTGAAGAAGTAGCCGCCCACATCGCCCGTTAGGTGGGCGGCCCGCCGAGGACGAGCCTGACGGCCGCGCGCAAGGCCCCTGCGCGCGCACGCCAGCCTCGTCCTCGGCGGGCTCCGGGTTAGAACGAGGGCCGCTTAATTGTTACGACGGACGTCGTGCGCGTCGCCGTCGGCGCCCTGGTACTCGTGGGCGCGCATGCGGCACCAGGCCGGGATGTCGACGCGGGCCGCGGGGTCGTCGGCGAGCACTCGCACTACCGCACCCACCGGCACCTCACCGATCCGCCGCGCCAGGTGAATCACCGGGAGCGGGCATCGCATCCCGCGGCAATCCAGGGTGAGTTCGGGCGTCACAGGCCGGTCACCCCCGCCGTCGCGCGCAGGTCAGCCACGATTCCCGGCAGCTCCGCGAGGAACCGCTCCACGTCCGCCTCGGTCGTCGCGTGGTGCAGCGACACCCGCACGTTTCCGTGGCTGAGCACCCCCATCGCCTCCAGCACGTGCGACGGGGACAACGTCGACGAGGTGCACGAGGACCCGGACGACACCGCGAACCCCCGTGCATCCAGTGCGTGCAGCAGCGCCTCGCCGTCCACGTACAAACACGAGAACGTGACGAGGTGCGGCAACCGGTCCACCGGGTCACCGACGACCTCGACGTCCGGGACCGTCGCCGCCACCCGCTCCCGGATCCGGTCGACGAGCGGTGCCAACCGTGCGCGCTCCGCGTCGGCCGACGCCGCGACCGCCCGCAGCGACGCGGCCGCGGCCACGATCGCGGGCAGGCTCGGCGTCCCCGGAGCACGACCACGCTCCCGCTCGTCCGCCGGCCACGGCGAGGTCCAGCGCGTCCCGGCACGGACGACCAGCACACCGACGCCGGCCGGGCCGCCCCATTTGCGTGCGCTCCCGGTCAACAACGACCAGCCGCCGGGTACCGGAGTACGGCCCAGCGACTGCGCAGCGTCCACATACAGGGGAACGCCGGCCGAGGCGCACGCCGCAGCCACCTCCGAGACCGGTTGCACCGTCCCGACCTCGTGGTTGGCGCTCATCAGCGCTGCCAGCGCGACCCCCGGTCGCGCGACCTCCTCGGCGAAGGCCGAGGTGGACACCCGGCCGGCACGGTCCACTCCGACCGGGACCGCCGTGCCGTGGGTCTCGGCGGCGTGCAGCACCGCGGAGTGTTCGACGGCGGAGTGGACGAACACGGATCCGGCGCGCCGCCGCCCGGCCAACCCGCCGAGGACGGCCGCGTGCGCGGCCACCGAGCCGTTCGCGCAGAACGTGACCTCGTCCGGGCGGGCGCCGATCACCTCGGCGACCACGGCCCGGGAGGCCTCCAACAGCTGACCGGCGCGTCGCGCCTCGGTGTAGAGCCGCGCGGGGTCGGCCCAGCCGTCGTCGAGAGTGGCCAGGAACGCCTCCCGCGCGACCGGGTGCAGCGGCACCGCGGTGGCGGCGTCGAAGTACGTCCGTATTGGCGGTTCCCGGTCGTCGGACACGTTCCGGAACGCTACCCCGGCGCGTCGGCGACCCCTGCGGGTCGGCGCCTCGGGGGTCCAGTAGTCTACGTTCGGTCGAAGGGATTAGACCCGACTGGAGCAGGTACGTCGGGCGCCGATGAGGAGGGCGACTGGTGGGGGCAAACCCGTCAGCGAGTGCCGAACGTCGTACTCGGCGTTCTGGTCGGGCCGGGCGCTTTGCCGCCGTCACCGGCGTTGCCGGCGCGACGGCGCTGCTGCTCTCCGGCTGCTCTACCGAGGAAGTACTCCGGTTCGGATGGCCGAAGGGGATCACCCCGCAGGCCGAGCAGATGGAAGACCTCTGGACCGGCTCGGTCATCGCCGCCCTCGCGGTCGGCGTGTTCGTCTGGGGCCTGATCTTCTGGGCGGTGATCCGGTACCGCAAGAAGAGCGACGAGCTGCCCGTGCAGACCCGCTTCAACCTGCCGATCGAGATCCTCTACACGGCGGTTCCGTTCCTGATCATCGCGGTGCTCTTCTACTACACCGCGATCGTTCAGACGTTCGTCGACAAGCAGAAGGCCAACCCGGACCTCACGGTCTCCGTGGTGGCGTTCAAGTGGAACTGGCAGTTCCTCTACCCGGAGCTCCAGGACAAGGAAAAGCAGCCGATCGGCACCATCGGGTCCACGACCGAGATCCCGGTGCTGGTTGTGCCGACCGGTGAGCGGATCCGGTTCATGGAGACCTCCGACGACGTCATCCACTCGTTCTGGGTGCCTGCGCTGCTGTTCAAGCGCGACGTCGTTCCGGGGCGGACGAACTCGTTCGAGGCGACGATCAACAAGGGCGAAGAGGGTGCCTACGTCGGTCGGTGTGCGGAACTCTGCGGCACGTACCACGCGAACATGAACTTCGAGCTGCGCGCGGTGACGTCGGAGAAGTTCGATCAGTTCATCGCGGCGAAGCAGAACGGTGCTTCGACCTACGATGCGCTGGAGTCGATCGGTGAGAGCCCGATCGCCACTACGACGACGCCGTTCAACCCCGACCGCACCTCGCGTCAGCCGAGCTAGGAGAAGCGACCATGAAGAGCGAGTCCAGGATCTTCAACCTGCTCGCCGTGTTCCTGTTCGCGTCTGCGGCGCTGTACGGCGTGTGGACGTCGAAGACCACGTACCACACCGACTGGGTCGGTACGACGGCGCTGGTCCTGTCCGGTCTGCTGTGCGGCATGTGTGGGCAGTTCTTCTCGCTGGTCGCCCGGCGGATCGAGCCCCGTCCGGAGGACCGGTCGGACGCGGAGATCTCCGAGGGCGCCGGTGACCTGGGCTTCTTCAGCCCGGGCAGCTACTGGCCGTTCGGCATCGCGGTCGCCGCGACGGTGACCGGGCTGGGTGTGGCGTACTGGTTCCCGTGGCTGATCGCGCTCGGCGTCATCGCCGTGCTGATGGCCGTGACCGGGCTTCTCTTCGAGTACTACACCAAGCCCGGCGAACACTAACGACGGCGGCCCGTCCAGACCGACGCTGACAGCCGCGCGCAAGGCCTTGAGTATCAGTCATACGAGGCGGCCTTGCGCGCGGATGCCAGCGTCGCCCTGGACGGGCTCCAGGTTAAAACCAAGAGCCGACCCCTACCGGGTCGGCTTTTTTGCTTTTGTACCTGCTACGGCGGGAGCGCGCCCAGAGCGGAGCTGGCAGTCGAGCGGGAGGCCGCCTCGTATGTACTGATACTCAAGGCCTCGCGCTCGCCTGTCAGCGCCGTTCTGGGCGGGCCGTGCACTATGCGGCGTGTTGGGTGGCCCAGGCTAGTTCAGCGGCGGACCGGACCACGGCCAGCTGATCGGCGTTCAGGTACGGCTCGACCACCGGGGCCAGCTGGGCGTAGAGGCCCAATGCGGCACGGCACGAGTCGGCCAGCTGTTCGCCCCGCAGACCCAGCGCCGCGTCCTGTGAACGGCGCCAGGACGGCCCCATCGCGTCGGCCACCAGGTCGAACAGGCGGTGCTCGGCGTCGTAGAGGATGCGGTGGTGCACGGCGGCGACCACCGGTAACCGCGTCGACAGCCGGTTGCGGGTGACCGCGGCGGACGTCCGGCGCCCGGCTGCGAGCGACCCGACCAGCCGCTGGACGACCTCGGCCCGCCCGGTCATCTGGCCCGCGATCCAGGCCCGCCGTGGCCCCTCGATGTCCGACCAGCGCCACGCACCGGCCTCCGCCGAGAGTTCGTTGGCGGTGCCGTCGGCGTCGTGCAGGATCACCGCGGCGCGCCAGCCGGGCACGGTGCTGCCGGCGAGTTTGGGGTCGGCGAACGATCCGCGGACGGCGTCGGCCGTCCGCCAGGACACCGACATGAGCAGACCGCCCAGCTGGCGGTGCGTGTACTCCGGGCCGTTGCCGAGCG
This sequence comes from Cryptosporangium aurantiacum, assembly GCF_900143005.1. NCBI lineage: Bacteria > Bacillati > Actinomycetota > Actinomycetes > Cryptosporangiales > Cryptosporangiaceae > Cryptosporangium > Cryptosporangium aurantiacum. The sequence continues at coordinate 180,760 of NZ_FRCS01000008.1, read as the reverse complement.
CGACGAGATCGACGTCGCTGTGTTCGTGGGCGTCACCACGGCTCTGACTACCGAGCAGGACGACGCCGCTCGTCCCTGCGGCGACGAGATCGGCGACAGTCGCTGCCACCGCGGCGGCAACCCGCGGAGGGAGAGGGGGCGGCACGGGCTAAGTGTCCCATCGGGTCCGGACTGACGGAACGTTTCGTCAGCATTTCTTCACGTACTGTCGTCCAGTGTCCGCATGCTGTTCGCACGCGGCTCACCTGCGACAACGCTAGTTCCCGGACGGCCCCCGGTGGACGTCATCTTCGTCACGCCGCCGGGCTGCGGCGGCCCGCCACCGGGGCCGCGGCTGCCTCGCGACGGGGCCGCGGCGGCCCGGCCACCGGGCTGCGGTCGCCCCGCGCCGGGGGCAACGGTCGCCCCGCGCCGGGGGCAACGGTCGCCCCGCGACGGGGGCAACGGTCGCCCCGCGCCGGGGGCAACGGTCGCCCCGCGACGGGGGCAACGGCCGCCCCGCCACCGAGGGCTGCGGCGGGCTCCGCCGTAGCCCCGGTGAGCGAGCGTCAATCCTGGGTCGCGACCGCGATCCAGCGGTCCAGCGCCGTGCCGGCCGCCCCGGAGTCGACCGCTGCCGCCGCCCGCTCCAGACCGCCTCGCAGCGACGCCTCCAGCCCGCCGGAGAAGCCCTCGTACGCGGCGATCCCGGCGGCGGCGTTGAGCAGCACGGCGTCCCGCACCGGGCCGCGCTCACCGGCCAGCACCGCGCGGGCGACCTTCGCGTTGAACGCCGCGTCGGCGCCGCGCAGGTCCGACCGCTCGGCCCGCGGAACGCCCAGATCCAAGGCGTCCAACACGACCTCGGTCACCGATCCATCAGCGACCACCCAGAGCCGCGTAGCGGCCGTGGTGGTGAACTCGTCCAGGCCGTCCTCGCCGCGCATCACCAGCGCCGAAGCGCCCCGCTGTGCGAAGACCCCGGCCATCACCGGCGCCATCCGCAGGTTCGCGCAGCCCACGGCGCTGGCCCGGACCCGGCCCGGGTTGGTGAGCGGGCCGAGGAAGTTGAAGAACGTCGGGACGCCCATCTCACGCCGCGCCACACCGGCGTGCCGCAGCCCGGGGTGATACGTGGGCGCGAAGCAGAACGCGATTCCGGCCTCGCGGACGCACGTGGCCGCGCGCTCGGGCGTCATCGTGATCGGCACCCCGAGGTACTCGAGGAGGTCGGCCGCGCCGGTGCTGCTCGACGCCGCCCGGTTGCCGTGCTTGACCACCGGGATACCGGCGCCGGCCACCACGATCGCGGCCATCGTCGAGATGTTGACGGTGTGCGCCTGGTCGCCGCCGGTGCCCACGATGTCGACGGCGTCCGGCGAGACGTCGATCGGCGTCGCGGCCGCGAGCATGCCCGCGACCAGCCCCGACACCTCCTCCGGCGTCTCACCCTTGGCTCGTAGCGCCATCGCGAACGCCGCGATCTGCACCGGGGTGGCGTCGCCGGACATCACCTGGCTCATCGCCCAGGTGGTCTGTTCCGGGCTGAGCGACTCCCGCGCCAGCAGCGTGTTGAGCAGCGACGGCCAGGTCTGGGGGAGCGGGGCCGTCATCGCGCGACAGGCAGCGCGCCCAGCGTGCGCCGCAGCACGTCGGCTACGGTGCTCGCGGCGGCTACCGGGTCGAGCGGGTGGGACAGCACCGCATCGGCCTCCGACCACGTCGCCAGCCAGCGGTCGACCTTGCGCGCCAGGACGATGCACACCGGCGGGCAGTCGTCCACCTCGTTCTTGAGCTGGCGGGAGATGCCCATGCCGCCGGTGGGCCACGCCTCGGCGTCCAACAGAAGAAGGTCGAGCCCACCGGCGTCGGTCAGCGCGACGACCTCCTCGCCCGTGCTCGCCTCCACCCAGGTGATCGGACCGACGTCGGCCGCAGGCCGGCGGCCGACCGCCATCCGGATCCGCTCGCGGACGGCCGCGTCATCGCTGTATACGAGGACGGTCGCGGGCGTGGCACTGGCCTTGGTCATCTGTCCGGGCTCCCAACGTGCGGCGGCTTGAGCGGATCGTAGCGCCGACCCCCGACACCGCACCGCCTGGTTATGGCCGCCGCTCGGCGAGCCGGGCCAGCCGGGCGTTGTACGCGTCCAACGCGTTGTCCTCGCCGGAGGTGCGGTCGAGCTGCCGGTCGATCCGGGCCGCGGTGCGCTCGTCGGAGCGGATCCACTGGGTGACGAACGCGGCGAGCATCAGCAGGCTGATCAGGTCGCCGGACGCCCAGAGCAGGCCGCCGCCGACCTGCTGGTCCATGGCCGGAGAGACCCAGCTCAGGTTCAGGCCCTCGTAGTAGGAGGTCGCGATCCGGCCAGCCATCTGCATGATGATCACGCCCAGCACGGCGTGCAGCGGCATCGAGATGATCATCATCAGCGCCCGCGCCGGGTACGGCCAGCGTCCGGGGAGCGGGTCCAGGCCGATCAGCGGCCAGAAGAACAGCGAGCCGACGACCAGGAAGTGCACGTGGGTGAACTCGTGCAGCAGGGTGTTGGTCAGCGTCGCCGGGTACCAGCCGGAGAGGTAGAGCGCGTACGGCGTCGCGATGAAGAACACGAATGCGATCAGCGGGTGGCTGATCAGGCGGAAGTAGCGGCTGTGCAGGAACGCGAGCAGCGCTTTCCGGCTGCGCGCGGGCAGCGTGCGCAGCGCGAGCGTCACCGGCGCGCCGAGCGCCATCAGGATCGGCGCCACCATGCTCAGCATCATGTGCTGAACCATGTGAGCGCTGAACAACGTGTCGTCGTACGTGCCGACGCCGGACAGCGTCGCGAGCGCGATCACGCCGAGCCCACCCGGTACGAACGCGAGTGTTCGTCCGATCGGCCACCGGTCACCCCGGGCGCGCAGCTTGTGGACGCCGTAGAGGTACAGCCCGGCGACGACCACGAGCGCGATCGCCATCCACTGGTCGAGGTTGGCCGCGGTGAACACCGTGGCAGGAGTGAACACCGGTAGCTCGACGCTGGTCAGGGCCGTATCGACACCCGTGGTGGACAGCACCGCTCCACCTTAGGCCGGAATCTACGACACGACGTAGGCACCCGGTGCGTGCGCTGGGATTCGGGCGGGACATAATGCTCCCGTGACGACGGCCACGACCAGTATCGAGAAGAGCCAGATCCACTCGCTGACCCGGCCGAACATGGTCAGTGTCGGGACGATCGTGTGGCTCTCCAGCGAGCTCATGTTCTTCGCGGGTTTGTTCGCGATGTACTTCTCGATCCGAGCTTCCGGCCCGGGTCAGAGTCTCTGGCACGAAGAGACCGAGAAGCTGAACATCCCGTACGCCCTGGTCTTCACGGTGATCCTGGTGGCGTCGTCCGTGACGTGCCAGATCGGCGTGTTCCGCGCCGAGGTCGGCGACGTCTACGGGCTTCGGCGGTGGTTCGCGATCACGTTCGTGATGGGGCTGATCTTCGTGCTCGGCCAGGCGAACGAGTACCGCAACCTGGTGCACGAGGACGTGACGATCGCGTCCAACGGCTACGGGACGATGTTCTATCTGACGACCGGCTTCCACGGCTTGCACGTGGTCGGCGGGTTGGTCGCGTTCTTGCTGATGATGGGGCGGAGCACGCTCGGGCGGTTCACCCCGGCGCAGGCCACCAGCGCGATCGTCGTCTCGTACTACTGGCACTTCGTCGACGTGGTGTGGATCGGACTGTTCGCGACGATCTACTTCGTCAAGTGATGCCGTCCAACCAGTGGCCGTCCGCCACGACTGGCTCCTCGACCGACAAGGTGAATCCATTGACCGAGCGCTTGCGCGAGGTACGGCTAGCAGAGTCGCCGTGCGATCATGCCGGCTCCGAGCGGAGCGAGGAGTCGGCATGATCGCCTCCGCCGCCGCCCGTTTGAGGCGCCGGTTTCGAAACCGGGCTGGAAAGGCCGGGCGAATCGTTGTCCTCGCCCTGGCGCTCGGGCTGATCGGCGGCGCGTACGCCACGTTCGCGCCGACCGGGCAGGCTGACGAGACTTCCAGCTCGCTCGCGGTCCGCGAAGGACAGAAGCTCTACGACAAGAGCTGCATCAGCTGCCACGGCACCAATGCGCAGGGTGTGGAAGACCGCGGTCCCAGCCTGATCGGCGTCGGTTCCGCCTCGGTGGAGTTCCAGGTGACCAGCGGTCGCATGCCCGCCGCGCGCCAGGAGGCCCAGGTCCAGCGCAAGCAGCCGGCGTACGACGACGAGCAGGCCAAGCAGCTCGCCGCCTACATCCAGTCGATCGGCGGCGGCCCGGAGATCCCGGACGGCAACCTGCGCGGTGACGAGGCCCTCGGCGGCGAGCTGTTCCGGGTGAACTGCTCGTCCTGCCACGCGTTCTCGTCCAACGGTGGTGCGCTGTCCTCCGGCAAGTACGCGCCGTCGCTCGAGCCGGCCACCGACCGTCAGCTGTACGCGGCCATGCTGACCGGGCCGCAGAACATGCCGGTCTTCGGTGAGAACCAGCTCACGCCGGAGGAGAAGAGGGCGATCATCGCCTACGTCCAGACGCAGAAGACCGACGCCGACCCGGGTGGCTGGGGCATCGGCCGGACCGGCCCGGTGCCGGAGATGGTCGTGATCTTCGCGGTGGGCATCGTGGTGTGTCTGTTCGGGGCGTTGTGGATTGCGGGTAAGTCATGAGTGAGCACGGGAGCGGGACCCCGGTCGACTTCGACCCGACCGACCCCAAGCACAACCAGTTCGACCTGGTGCGGGAAGGTGCCCGGCGGGACGGCGTCGAGATCGTCCACTACCAGCCGCGGTTCGCGGTCGCCGGCACGAAGCGCGAGAAGCGAATCGAACGTACGATCGCTTTCCTGCTGATCCTGACCGGCCTGGCGGCGCTGGCGTTCATCGTCGTCTACGTGGCCTGGCCGTACGAGTACGAGCAGGGCCGGGGCCCGGACAAGCTGTACACGCCGCTGCTCGGCTTCACGATGGGCACCGCGCTGTTCGCGCTCGGCGCGGCGATCATCGTCTGGGTCAAGAAGCTGATGCCGGAGGAGGTGGCGGTCCAAGACCGCCACGACAACAACCCCAATTTGGACGAGCGGGCGCTGACCGCCGCGACGATCATGAACATGGTCGACGAGACCGGCATCAAGCGCCGTCCGCTGCTCAAGGGCGCGCTCGCCGTCGGTGCGGCGCCGCTCGGCCTGATGGCGATCGTGCCGCTCGGCGCGCTGATCAAGGACCCGCACGGGGACGACCAGCCGCTGTGGACCACGGGGTTCAAGGAGGGCGTCCGGCTGGTCCGGGACGACGGCACGCCGATCCGTCCGGGCGAGGTCTCGGCCGGCGGTCTGGAGACCGTGTTCCCGGGCATCCCGCACGGCACCGGCCTGAAGTACGCGGACTCGCCGACGCTGCTGATCCACCTCCGCGAGGAGGACGCCAGGGAGTTCAAGCCGCGGAAGGGCTTCGAGAACGCCCACTACGGCAACTACTTCGCGTACTCGAAGATCTGCACGCACGCGGGCTGCCCCGCCAGCCTCTTCGAGCAGCAGACCAACCGGCTGCTCTGCCCGTGCCACCAGTCGCAGTTCGACGTCAAAGACAGCTGCCGACCGATTTTCGGTCCCGCGACGCGGCGACTGCCGCAACTTCCTATTACCGTGGATGAAGAGGGCTACTTCGTCGCCCAGAGCGACTTCAAGGAAGCTGTCGGACCGGCCTTCTGGGAGCGTCCGTAATGCCACTGCTGCCGAAGATCAAACCAGCTGCTGTCGGCACCTGGGCGGACGACCGTCTGGACGCTTCGACGCCGCTTCGTCGCGTGTTCAACAAGGTCTTCCCTGACCACTGGTCGTTCATGCTGGGCGAGATCGCGCTCTACTCGTTCATCGTCCTGCTGCTGACCGGCACGTTCCTGACGCTGTTCTTCACCCCGTCGCCGCAGGAAGTCATCTACGACGGCTCCTACACCCGGCTGCAGGGCGTGGAGATGTCGAAGGCGTACGACTCGGCGCTGAACATCTCGTTCGAGGTCCGCGGTGGTCTGGTCATGCGCCAGATCCACCACTGGGCCGCGCTGATGTTCGTCGCGGCGATGCTCGTCCACATGTTCCGGACGTTCTTCACCGGTGCGTTCCGCCGCCCGCGTGAGCTGAACTGGGTCATCGGTGTCACGCTGTTCGTCCTGGGCATGTTCGAGGGCTTCCTCGGCTACTCGCTCCCGGACGACGCGCTCTCCGGCACGGGTCTCCGCATCGCCAGCGCGATCATCTACTCGATCCCGGTGGTCGGTACCTGGGTCTCGTTCGCGCTGTTCGGCGGGGAGTTCCCGGGTGAGTTCATCTTGGAACGCTTCTACATCATCCACGTGCTGCTCCTGCCCGCGGCGATCCTCGGTCTGATCGCGGCGCACATGGGCCTGCTCGTCAAGCAGAAGCACACCCAGTTCCCCGGCCCGGGGCGGACCAACCAGAACGTGGTGGGTCACCGGATGTTCCCCGGGTTCGCGGCCAAGGCCGGCGGCTTCTTCATGCTGGTGTTCGGCGTCATCGCCGCGCTCGGCGGTCTGGTCCAGATCAACCCGATCTGGCTGTTCGGCCCGTACGAGGCGGCGGTCGTCTCGGCCGGTTCGCAGCCCGACTGGTACATGATGTGGCTCGACGGCGCGGTCCGGCTGATGCCTGCGTGGGAGTTCCGCAGCTTCGGCTACACGATCCCGGCGATGTTCTGGCCATCCGTGGTCCTAGCCGGCGTGATGTTCACGCTCGCCGGCGCTTATCCATGGTTGGAACAGAAGTACGGCAAGGACCGCGGGCACCATAACCTGCTCCAGCGTCCGCGGGACGCGCCTGCCCGCACCGGCCTCGGCGCGATGGCGATCAGCTTCTTCGTCATCCTGCTGCTGTCGGGTGGCAACGACATCATCGCCGACAAGTTCGACATCAGCCTCAACGCGACGACGTGGGCGGGCCGGATCGGCCTGTTCGTCGTGCCGCCGCTGGCGTACTTCTTCACGTATCGGATCTGCCTCGGTCTGCAGCAGCACGACCGCGAGGTGCTGGCCCACGGCGTGGAGAGCGGCATGATCCGGCGGCTTCCGTCCGGACAGTTCATCGAGGTGCACCAGCCGCTCGGTGAGCCGGACGAGCACGGCCACGTCGAGCTGGACTACGTCGGCGCCCCGGTGCCGAAGAAGATGAACAAGCTGGGTGCCGGTGGGCGCGCGATCCGGGGCTTCTTCATCCCGCTCGAGCGTCCGGAGGAGGTCGCGAAGACCGCCGTCGGGGCGGGCGACGACGGCAAGAAGCCGTCGGAGCTGAGCGGCGCCTCGTCGGTCGACTCCGGCAACTACTGACCGAACGACCAGGGCCCCGTCGATCCTCGTGATCGGCGGGGCCCTGTCGTGTGCATCGCCGCCGAGGCGGTGAACACTTTGTGCCCCTATGGCGGCACAGAATGTTCATCGCTTGGGACGGGTCGCCGCGGCATGCGGGCGGGGTGGGTCAGTCGGTGCCCTCGAGGCCGATGGAGAACGCAGCGTCGAGGTCGTGGCGGGAGTAGGCGCGGAACGCGATATGCGTCTCGGTGTCGACGATGCCGGGAACCTTGCTGATTCGGCCCGCGATCACCTCGGCGATCTCCTCGAACTCGTGGACCCGCACGATCGCGATCAGGTCGACGTTGCCCGCGGTCGAGTACACCTCGCTGACCCCGGGCAGGTCGGCGAGGGTCTGGGCGACCTCGGGAATCAGATCGGTCTCGCAGCTGATCATCACGATCGACGTGATCACGTGGACGCTCCTCGGGGTCCCCCGCGGCCCGTTCCGCGGTGCGGTCGCCAGCCTAGTCACTTGGGTTCAGAGGGGCGCCGTCGCAGCCCGGAGCGGCTTGTATCCGCGCTTCGGCGAGTTAGGCGTGGACAGTGAGCGCGTCGGCGCGGATGGCGTCGGTGAGGGACTCGTGCGCGTCGACGCGCGCTCCCGGCCACACCACGCAGCGGACGATTCGCCCCGCGACCACCGCTCCGGCGCCGACGACGGACTCAACGGCTTCGCCGGTCACGACCGCGGCCGGGTCGATGCCGGGCTCGACGCCGGCGACGTAGCGGCGGTCACCGGCGCCGGGGCCAGCGCCGTCGGAGGCGGCGGATCTGGCGTCGGCGTCGGTGTCGGAGCTGTCGGCAGTGCCGGCGCCAGCGCTGGCGTCGGAGGCAGCGCTAGCGGGGGTGTCGGCGGCGTGGCGGCGGGCGTGCAGGTTCGCGGCGAGGTAGTCGGCGGGGTTGCCGCAGTCGATGAACGTTCCGTCGAACGGCGTGAGCTCCAAGGCTCCGGCGGCCCAGGCGGCGCGCCACAGCACCTCGTAGAGCCCGGTCGGCTCCGGACGCAGCCGCGCCGCCGCCTCCGCCGGGAGGAGGGAGACCCCGGCGAACCGCCACCGGTCGAAGTCACGCCGCCGGTCACCCGCCTCGACGACGAGCAGCCGCGGCCGCTCCCCGCTCCACCCGGCGACAAAATCCGCGGGGAGCGCTCCCGCGAGGTACGCGTCGGCGTTGACCACGAGGACGTCCCGCCCGGCCACCCAGTCGCGCAGTGCGGCCACGGCGCCTGCGGTGCCGAGCGCCTCCGGCTGCTCCACCGAGAGGTGCGCCCGGCCGGCGACCGCCGCCGCGATCTGCTCAGCATGGTGGTGGGCGTTGACCGCGACAGCCCCTGGGCCGCTCAACCCGAGCGACGTCAGGCGGGCGAGCGCGCGGTCGAGCAGCGGGACGTTACCCACCGGGCAGAGCGCCTTCGGCCGCAGCTCGGTGAGCGGGCGCAGCCGAGTGCCCGCTCCGGCGGCCAGCACAACCGTGCAGAGGCCCCGATCGGTCACGCGCGCTCTCCGCGGCTCGGCGCGTCGTGCTTCGCGGCGGCAACATCGGCTTCCGGGTCGGCAAACGGTTCCCCGGGCTCCCCGAGCACCTCGTCGGTCCGCGCTCCGGCAGCGCCGCGCCCGTCAGCAGCCGGTGGGAGCGCCGTGCGGAGGTCTCCGCCGTTCCGCGGACCGGCCGCGCTGCCGTCGTCGGGCCGAGCGCTGGCCGTGCCGCCTTCGGTGGCCTGCGGTCCGGCCGCGCCGTCTTCGTCGGGCTGTGCGTCGGCTGTGCTGTCTTCGTCGGGTCGAGTGCCCGCCGCGCGGAGGTCTCCGCCGGCCCGCGGACTGGCCGTGCTGCCGTCGGTGGACTCAGCGCTCGCCGCGTCGGCGTCCTTGGGCTGTGCGCCGGCCGCGCCGCGTTCGTGGGGGTGAGCACTAGCCGTGCTGCCTTCGTCGGGCTGTGCGCCCGTCGGGCTATCTCCGTCGGGTCGAGCGTCGGCCGCGCTGATTTCGTCGGGCCGAGAGGCCGCCGCGTCGGCGTCGTCTGGCTGAGCGCTGGCCGTGCCGTCTTGGCGGGGCTGAGCGCTGGCCGTGCCGTCTTGGCGGGGCTGAGCGCCGGCCGTGCCGCTTTCGCCGGCCCGCGGATCAACCGTGTCGCCGTCGTTGGGCTGGGCGCCGGCCGCGTCGACTACGTCGGGCTGAGTTCCCCTTGCGCCGGGGCCGTCGGTGGTTGGTGGGTCCTCGGCGGTTCGGGGGGCGGCTGCGTCGTGGGGCGTCTCGTCGGCATTGGGGTGGGCGGGCGAGCCATCGGGGCTGAGCAGACCCGCACGACCGAGGAGGCGGAACGTCGGGCCGGTGAGCGGCGGCAGGGCGTCGAGCGCGAACCAGCGTGCTTCGCCGATCTCGACCTGGTCGACGGTGACCTCGGTGGCGTCCGCGTCGACGGTCGCGGTGAAGATCAGGTCGACCTGCTGGACGAAGGGGTTCACGTGCGCGTTGGGCACGATCGGCGCCACCGCGTCCGCGTCCAGCGTCACCCCGATCTCCTCGCGCACCTCGCGGACGGCAGCGTCCCGGGGATGTTCGTGCCGGTCGAGCAGGCCACCCGGCAGCGACCACCCCGTGGACGGCGGCTGTCGCACCAGCAGGAGCCGGTCGTCATGGTCGCGTAGTAGCACCACCGACCCGAGGGTGTAGTTCGGCGTCCCCAGCCGGACCAGCCGCCGCCGTACCCGCAGCGGAAGCCGCCGGAACACCTCGATCGCTCTGCGGCGCAGCACCGCCCGGGCCGTACGGGCTGGACTCGGGTTCACGGGTGCCATGACTGGACAGGTTAGAGCGCTCTGCGGCGGCGCCCGGTACGGGAGTCGGCGTCGCGCTCACCCGGGACAGGTCGGGGACCACGGACGCCGTCGGCCTCGGCGCCCGCGCCGGACGTGACTCCGGCCGCAACCGGCGGCGGTCGTCGAACGGATCCGCGCCCTGCCTGCCCGCCTCGATGCGGGTCAGCAAGTCGGCCCATCGCCCGGCGCCCCTCGCCGGCGACGCCCAGATCGTGTCGACCTTGACGAGCCGGGTCTCCGGACGCTCCACCCAGGCCAACACCCGCTCGATCTCCTCCAGGTGGACGCCGTCGGACGCCGGATCGCGCACCACGGTCTCCGCGGACGCCACCAGCTGGTCGACCACCGGCAGCGGCGGGACGCCGCGCGCCGCCACACCGGCTGCCGCGAGCCGCCCGTGCCGGACGACCGAGATCTCCCAGCCGCCCTGCCCGTCGGCACGGGCGGCGACCAGCTCCGGCACGCTGCTGATCGCCTTGGTGCGCTGCGACCGGATGCAGGCCCGCAGCAGCGCCGCGAGGCGGTTCCGCGCGGTGGCGGCGTCCTCGTACCGCTGCCGGTCCGACAACGCGTCGATACGGGCAAGTAGACGCTCTACCAGCGGCGACGGGTCACCCTGCACCGCCTCCCGGAACGCCTCGGCGTGCCGGCCGTAGGCCTCGACCGAGACGCGGTGCTCGCACGGCGCCTCGCACTTGCGGATCTCGTAGAGCGCGCAGGCCGGGCTGGTGCGCCGGGTCGACAGCACACCGCCGCACTGCCGCAGCGGAAGCACCTCGTACACCGCGGTGGCGGCCGCCTCGGCGGACCGGCGGGAGGAGAACGGGCCGAGGTAGGCCGTGCCGTCGTCCCGGGCCTGCCGGACCACCGACAGCCGCGGGTAGGCGTCGGTGGTGAGCCGGAGCCACAGCCGCCGTTCGGGATGCTTCGACCGGCGGTTGTACGGGGGCTTGTGCGCCGCGATCAACCGCAGCTCACGGACCTCGGCCTCCAGCGAGTGCGCACAGACGATCGCCTCGATGCGCTCGGCGGCGTTGATCATCTCGGCCATCCGGGACCGCTGCTCGGACGAGTGGAAGTACTGGCGCACGCGCGAGCGCAGGTCTTTGCTGGTGCCGACGTACAGCGGCCGGTCGGTCGCGTCCCGGAACAGGTAGACGCCCGGCGCGCTCGGGACGCCCACCGCCAGATGCCGCTTGCGGCGCTGCGCTTCGGAGACCTGGGTGGTGAACGTCTCCAGCTCTTCCAGCGTCTGGATGCCGAGGTTGCCCAGCCGCTCCAACAGCCCGTGTAGAACGTCCACCGTGGCCCTGGCGTCGGCCAACGCACGGTGCACCGGCGTGGTGGCGGACCGGAAGAACGCGGCGAGCGTGGCGAGCTTGCAGTTCCGGACCTCGTCGCGGCTCAGCGCCCGGCGGGCCAGCACGGCGGTGTCGACCTTGCGGAAGCCCGGCCACACCTGGTCGTGCGCTTCGCAGGCGGCCTTGAGGTGGCTCAGGTCGAACGGCGCGTTGTGCGCGACCAGCACCGAGCCGTACGCGAACTCCAAAAAGGCCGGCAGCACCTCGGCGATCGGAGGTGCGGCTGCGACCATGGCGTCGGTGATGCCGGTGAGCACGGTGATGAACGGCGGAATGCCGATACCGGGGTCGACCAGCGTCTGGAACTCGCCGAGCACCTCGCCGCCGCGCACTTTGACCGCACCGATCTCAGTGATCGCCGATCCACCCGGCGCGCCGCCGGTGGTCTCCAGGTCGACGACGACAAACGTGGTGTCGCGCAACGGCTGGCCGAGTTCGTCGAACGTCGACTGAATCCAGCGTCCGGACCCGGCGGGCTCCGCGGCCGGGATGGGGATTGTGGTCGACGGGTGGTGCTGCTGCATGGGCCGACCGTAGGGGGTGGGTGGGACAAAAACGTGGCCTGCCACCTTCACCTGGTCAGACGTGGTCCGTCGTGCCGCCGTCGACCGGTGGGGAGTGGAAGACTGGCAGCATGTCCACCATCCGGCCCGGGCGGAACACAGGCTGGCGCGTCACTCCGCGGCCCCTGTGACCGGCGACCACCACAGAACGGACGGCGCTCAGGACGAGACTCCGAGCGCCGAACCGTTGCTGCCGGATGCCGTTCGGGCGCGAGTCACCGCGCTCGCCGTCGACTTGTTCCCCGGCCTGGGGCCGGACGTGCTGCCCGCCCAGCTGCGTCGATTCGCGCAGTTCACGCCCGCGCGGCGCGCCCGGCTGGCCGGTCCGGCCGTGGTCGCCCAGCTCGCCGCCGACCCCGTGTTCCGGGAGCGCCTGGCGGAGCGGGCGGTCGAGGCCGCCGGACCGCTCGGCGCGGCCGTGGCCGCCGGGACGCCGCCCGGAGCCGCGGACCCCGTCGAGGTCGCCGCGCTCGCCTACCTGGCCCGTCCCTCGCACTGGACGACGCTGGTCGAGGCCGCGTCGGCGACCGTGGTGGCGGCGGCCGAGTCCGAGCAGGTGCAGGCCGCGGCCCGGCAGGTGGAGCGGCTCACGGAGCAGCTCGAACGGGCCCGGGTGAACGCCAAGGCCGACGCCGACAAGCTGCGATCCGACCTGGCCGCGGTTCGCGCCGAGGCCGACGAGCTGCGCGCTCGCGTCCGGGAGTTGAGTAAGGCGCTGCGCGACTCCGAGCAGGACGTCCGGCGGCTCACCGACGCGGTCTCCACCGAGCGGGGCCGGGTCGCGGCCGCGTCCAGCACCTCGGACGCCGAGATCCGCCGCCTCCGTTCTCGGCTGGCCGACGCCGAGCGGGAGCTGGAGCTGGCGAAGTCGGCGAGCCGGGCCGGTCGGGTGACCGACGAGGCCAGGCTCTGGCTGCTGCTGGAGACGATCGGCAACGCCACCCAGGGCCTGCGACGCGAGCTCGCGGTCGCACCGCCGGACACGCTCCCCGGGGACGCCATCGCGGCGTCCGCGGCCGCTGCGGCGGGCAGCCGGACCAAGGCGGGCGGGCAGCTCTGGGCCGCCGACGATCCGGCCCGGCTCGACCAGCTGCTCGGGCTGCCCCGCGTCCACCTGGTCATCGACGGTTACAACGTCACGAAGACCGGGTTCCCCGGGATCGCGCTGGAGCAGCAGCGCACGCGCCTGCTGGCCGGGCTGGCCGGCCTCGCCGCGCAGACGAACGCCGAGATCACGGTGGTATTTGACGGAGCGGGGCGGCCACCGGCGGCGCCCGGGTCACCGCGCGGCGTGCGGGTGATCTTCAGCCCGCCGGGGGAGACCGCCGACGAGGTGATCCGGCGGCTGGTGCGCGCCGAGCCGAAGGGGCGGCCGGTCGTGGTCGTGTCGTCCGACAAGGAGGTGGCCGACGGGATCCGGCGCGCGGGTGCGTACGCGGTGCCGTCCGTAGTGCTGGTGCGGCGGCTCGACCGGGCGTAACCGGTTTTGTCGTACCCCTTGCCTACTGTCCGTGGCAGAAGAGATGCACGGAAGGAGGCGACGAAGGATGCTCATCGACTGCGACGCGTGTGGGGTTCGCGGCTCCGGCTGCACCGACTGCGTGATCAGTGCATTGGTCGGTGCCCCACCGGCAGGCGTCGAGCTGACCGAGCTGCCGGCCGGCGTCGAACTCGACGAGGTGGAGAACGCCGCACTGCAGGCGTTCGTGTCCGCGGGGTTCGACCCGGAGTTCGTGTCGATCACCGCGGCCACCCCGCCCGAGCACGAGCGCCGACGGGCCGACTGGCTCGGCGCCCGCCACGCCGACGAGGAGCGTGCCCGCAGGCGAGCGGGCTGACCGCGCGCCCCGACCGGCCCCGCGCGGTTAGACCCGCGTGGACGGGCGGACGCGGCGCGAGCGGCTGGGCCATGCGGACGGTGGTGCGGCGCTGAGCGGACGCCCGCGGGGACGGTGGTGCGGCGCTGGACGGACGCCCGCGGGGAGGGTGGTGCGGCGCGAGCGGATGACCGCTGGTTGGGGAGTGGGGTGGGGCTGGGATGATCGGAGAGTGTCCAGCCGAGCCGTCGCCCTGATCGCGTTCCTGGTGCTCGGTGCCGCCGTCGTGGTGACTGCCGGGTTCCTCACGCCGTGGCGCACCGCCCCCGCTGGTGACGCCCGCCCCGCGGTCACCGTGCCCCGCGCCGACGCGAGCACCGACTTCTCCGAGGACGAGATCCGCCGCGGCAGCGTGTTCCGCGCGGCGCTGCGGCCGTGGTCGCTCACCCGGCTCGGACTGGGACTCGTGATCGCGCTGGCGTTCGGCCTGACGCCGCTCGGCGCCCGTTTGGTGTCCGCCGTCGCGCGTCCGCTCGGTGGCGCGTGGTGGGTGGAGGCGCTGCTCGGCGGCGTCGTCCTGGGGGCCGTGGCGACGGTGGTGACGCTTCCGCTCGCTGCCTGGTCGGAGGTCCTGCTGCGCCGGTACGGCCTGTCGACGCAGAACTGGGGCGGCTGGCTGGCCGACCAGGGCAAGGCGTGGGCGGTCTCGGCGGTACTGACCGCGGTGGTGACGCTGGTGCTGTTCGCGCTGATCCGCGCCACGCCGAACTGGTGGTGGACATGGGCCGCGGCCGGTGCCGCCGCGTTTGTGTTCGTCGCCTCGTTCGCGTTCCCGATCCTGATCGAGCCGCTGTTCAACAAGTTCACTCCGATGCCCGACTCCGCGCTCCGGACCAGCCTGTTGCAGCTCGCCGAACGCGACGGCGATCCGGTGAAGGACGTGCTGATCGCCGACGCATCCCGGCGGACGACCGCGCTCAACGCGTACGTCTCCGGTTACGGCGCCAGCCGGCGGATCGTCGTCTACGACACGCTGCTGAAAGACGCGCCGCCGGAGGAGGTGGAGTCGGTCGTCGCCCACGAACTCGGCCACGCCGTCCACCGCGACGTCGTCACCGGCACCGTGCTCGGGGCGCTGGGGGCGGCGTCCGCGGTGTGTGGGCTCGCGGTCCTCGGCGGGTGGGCTCCGCTGCTGCGCCGGGCCGGCGTCGACAGCCTCGCGGACCCACGGTCGGTCGGCCTGGTGCTGGCGATTATCGCGGTCGTCGGGGCCCTGTCGACACCGCTGCAAGCGCTGGTCTCCCGCCAGATCGAGGCGCGTGCGGACGAGCACGCGCTGGAACTCACCCGCGACCCGGAGGCGTTCGTGTCGATGGAACGCAGGTTGGCCCTGCAGAACCGGGCCGACCTCCGTCCGAACCAGTTCTTCCAGCTCTGGTTCGGCACCCACCCGACCACAGTGGACCGCATCGCGGCCGCCAGGGAGTTCGCCGCCCGCGAAGGCCTCCCGGTTCCGGCACCCGCCCGATGAGCGCCTCGGGCTCCCCGCCGGACGGCCCGGGCTCCCCGCCGGACGGCCCGGGCTCCCCGCCGGACGGCCCGGGCTCCCCGACGGACGCACCGGGCTCCCGGACGGACGGACCGGAGTCCCGGACGGACGGCCCGGTGCGCCGGGCGGACGCGTCGCCGCCGCCGACGAACGTCCGGCGGACGTTGCTGGTCACGAACGACTTTCCACCCCGTCCGGGTGGCATCCAGACGTTCGTCCACCAGCTCGCGGTGCGGCAGCCGCCCGGCTCGCTGGTGGTCTACGCGTCGCGTTGGAAGGGCTGCGAGGAATTCGACGCCGAGCAGCCGTTCCCGGTCGTCCGGCACCCGACGTCGCTGCTGGTCCCGACGCCCGGCGCGGCCCGGCGGGTCGTTGCGACCGCGCTGGAGTACGGCTGCACCACCGCCTGGTACGGCGCCGCCGCCCCGCTCGGGCTGCTGGCGCCGGTGTTGCGGCGTCGCGCCGGTGTGGACTGGCAGGTCGCCCAGACCCACGGCCACGAGGCCGGATGGGCGGCGTTGCCCGGTCCGCGGCAGCTGCTCGGCCGGATCGCCGACGGCGTCGACGTGATCACGTACCTCGGCGCGTACACGCGGTCCAAGCTGGCCGGTCCGGTCGGTGACCGGGCCGAGCTGGTGCACCTGCCCGGCGGCGTGAACACCAGCGAGTTCCACCCCGGCGTGGACGCGTCGGCGGTGCGTGAGCGGTACGGGCTGGGTGACCGGCCGACGATCGTCTGCGTGTCCCGGCTCGTTCCGCGCAAGGGCCAGGACCAGCTGATCCGGGCGTTGCCGGAGATCCGGCGCCGGGTGCCGGGTGCGGTGTTGCTGCTGGTCAGCGGTGGCCCGTATCGCGAGAACCTGCAGAAACTCGCGGCGCGGCACGGCGTCACCGAGCACGTGAAGTTCACCGGGTCGGTGCCGTGGGCGGAGCTGCCCGCCCACTACGCAGCGGGGCACGTGTTCGCGATGCCGTGCCGGACCCGGCGTCGGGGGCTGGACGTCGAGGGGCTGGGGATCGTCTACCTGGAGGCGTCGGCGACGGGGTTGCCGGTGATCGCCGGTGACTCCGGGGGGGCGCCGGACGCGGTGCTGGAGGGGGAGACCGGGTACGTGGTCGGGGGACGCGACCTCAGCGCGCTGGTCGACCGCGCGTCCGAGCTGCTCGCCGACCCTGCCAAGGCGCAGGCGATGGGGAAGGCCGGCCGCGTCTGGGTGGAGCGCGACTGGCACTGGGACACCCTCGCCGCGAGGATGGCAAAGCTCCTGAGCGGCCCGCGCGCCGGCGCCTGACGCCGATCGACGCGAAACCGGGCTCTAAGCGCGCCTTAGAGCCCGGTTTCGCGTGAACCAGCGGCCAGCCGCCGCGCGGCCATCCGGAACGCCGCCGCGCGGCCATCCGGAACGCCGCCGCCGCGCGGCCATCCGGCACGCCGCCGCGCGGCCATCCGCCGCCGCCGCGCGGCCATCCGCCGCGCGGCCTGCGGGCGTCGGCCCCGGCCTGCGGGCGTCGGCCCCGGCCTGCGGGCGTCGGCCCCGGCCTGCGGGCGTCGGCCCCGGCCTGCGGGCGTCGGCCCCGGCCTGCGGGCGCCGGCCCCGGGTGCGGGCTGGCGGGCGGTGGCGCGCGGCATCGCGTCCGCGTGACGCAGAAACAGCAACCGGCCCGGTCGCGCAGACCGGGCCGGAGCGGAAGTACTGCCTACAGACCCGGGGTGTTCGGGGCTTCCAAGAGCCCCAGCCGCAACGCGGTCATCAGGGCCTGGGCGCGGTTTCCCGCACCGAGCTTCTCGTAGAGCTTCGAGATGTGGGTCTTCGCCGTCGACTCGCTGACGTAGAGCTGCTTCGCGATACCCGCGACGCTCATCCCGTCGGCCAGCAGACGAAGGACCTGGCTCTCCCGCGGGGACAGGTGCGGGCCACTCGGGGTCAGCCGCCGCTTCATGGCGCTGGCGAGGTCCGAGGCTGTGAACGCGTTCGGGGACGACGCCGCGTGCCGCGCGGACGCGACCACCTCGTCGGCCGGCGCGTTCTTCGGCACGAAGGCCGAAGCCCCGGCTTCCAGCGCACCGAACAACTGGTCGTCGCCGGCGTACATGGTCAGGACCACGATGCCGATGTCGGCGCGGGACGAACGCAACGCCTTCGTCGCCTCCAGGCCGCTGCCGTCGGGCAACCGGAGATCCATGATCACGACGTCGGGCTTGAGTTCGGCCGCTTTCCGGAGAGCGTCGGCGACGGACCCGGCCTCCCCGACCACCTCAAAACCCGGATCGCGCTCGAAAGCGTGGCGGAGCCCTTGCCGAATCAGATCGTGGTCGTCGACGAGGAGAACAGTCGTTACCCCGCCGCTGGCCTCGCCCCCCGGCGGGCTGGGGAAGGACCTGTTGTCAGTCACTGTCTGGCCGCACCTCCTGCAGTGTCACGTTATACGATCCGTCGCCTAAAGTTCTCATATCAGGGCCTCTGTAGCTGATGGCCTGGGAAGATGCATTCCGTTCGGCCATAATGGACGAACTAGGCCGCGCGTTCGAGGTGCGGAAAACGCTTGTTGGTATGAATTATGCCATTAGCAACACTGCGTAGGCATCCCCGTACGAATCGTGCCGAATACATAGGGATAAATGGGACTATTAACGACTCTGTCCGACGGTACGGTTCAGTAACCGTCGCAGCTTATCGGGCCCCCGGTCAAGCTCTGCGCGAGCCCACCGTCACCCGGCGGTTCCTTGACGTGTCTTCCCACCGAGCACGACTCTGACCGTCGTCCCTTTGGGGGCACGCGGCACGATCTCCAGCTCCGCCCGGACCCGATTTGCTCGCTCAGCCATGATCGTCATTCCGTAGCGCCCGTCCGGCCGGCCCCGGCCGAGCCCCTTTCCGTCGTCGCTGACCTCGATCTGCGCGTACGGCGGGTCGACCTCGCAGGTGACCCAGAGATTCGCGGCCCCGGCGTGCTTGCGCGCGTTCGTCACCGCCTCCTGCGCGATCCGCAGCAGTTCGGATTCCACGGCGGCGGGCAACCGGGCGGTCGACTCGTCCAGCGACAGGTGCACCCGCAGGCCGGCCGAACTGCCGATCGTCCGGGCGTAGTCGGCGATCGCGCTGCCCAGGCCGCCGTGCCGGTCGACGTCGCTGCGCAGCTCGAACAGGCTCAGCCGCAGCTCGGTGATCACGCGGGTGACCTCGACGCGGAGCAGGCGCAGTGTGCTCTCCGCCGCCTCGCTGCCCTCCGGCAGGTCGGCGATCGCGTTGTCGATCCCGTACCCGACCATGACCAGTTCCTGGGCGACGCCGTCGTGGATCTCCCTGGCCAGGCGCTGCCGTTCCTCGACCGTGGCCAGCCCGCGCACCTCGTCGAAGAGCAGCGCGGTCTCCAGCCGGAGCGCGGCGTTGTTCACGACCTCGGTGGCCTCGGTGACCGTGGTCGGCGAGTACGCCCCGACCCGGTCGGTCTCGAGCACGACCAGCCCGACGGTCCGCACCCCGGTGATCATCGGCAGCACGAGCACGGAGACCGGCGTGCCCGGCCCCGCGCGGTCGAGCGTCCGGGCGGAGACCTGGGGTTGCTGGCTCGCCCAGGTGTCGGCGAGCGGGGTGTCGGCGTCGAACGACGTCTCCCAGGCGACGCGGCCGGGCGCGCGCTGGGTCAGCACCTCCAGGCGGCCGCCGCCGCTGCCGGTCAGGACCGCGCTGCGGTCGGCGGGTGCGACCCGCTCCAGCTCGTCGAGCAGCCGGTCGGCGAGGCTGCCGGGGTCGAGCGTGCCGGGAAGCTGCCGCGCGATCGTCCGCAGCTGGGTGAGCAGACGCGCGGCCTGGACGAACTCCGGCTCGACGGCCTCGCTCCGGCTGCGGATGAGCCGGCGGACGGCGAGGCCGACCGTCCCGGCCACGGCGGCCAGGATCGTCCACTCGAACGCGGCGAGCCCGAACGCGTCCTGACCGAGCTGGTCCTGCAGCGCGCCGGAGACGAGGAGCGCGGCGATCGCGACCGCGACCAGCGCGACGAGCTCCACGGCGCCGAACACCGCTCCGACCGCGAACGCCGGTGCGGCCAGGTAGGACAGCACGAACGCCGGGTGGACGAACGCTTCCTCGGCAGGCGGTGTCGCGGCCGCCATCGAGACCACGATGACCTCGGCGAGCCAGCCGATCCGGGCCGGCCACGGCCGCTCCGGTGCGATCAGGCCCGGGGCGGCCGCCAGCGCGAACAGCGCGCACCACAGCAGCGTCGGGGCGATCGCGTCGGTGCTGGCCAGCGACAGGACGATGAGCAGTACCAGCAGCGAACCGCGGACCAGCCGGGTCAGCGCAGCGGTCTCCCACAGGGCGGCGGGTGGAACCACCCGGCGGAGCCAGGCCGACCGGCCGGGGCGGGTGTCGTCGTCAGGTGTAGATCGCGGCGATCTCGTCGGCGTACTCCTTCTCCACGACGGCGCGCTTCAGCTTCAAGCTCGGCGTCAGTTCGCCCGTCTCCTCGGTGAAGTCGCGGGGGAGGATACGGAAAACCTTGACCGCTTCGGCGCGCGACACGGCCTGGTTAGCGTCGTCCACCGCAGCCTGAATCTCCGACCGCAGGTCAGGGTCGTTCGCGAGATCGCCCACAGTAGCGTCAGCGGGCTTGTCGTGCTTGGCCTTCCACGGTCCGAACGCGTCCGGGTCGATCGTGACGACGCAGCCGATGAACGGCTTGCCGTCGCCGACGACCATCGCCTGGCTCACCAGCGCGTGCGCCCGGATGCGGTCCTCCAGCACGGCCGGAGCGACGTTCTTGCCGGCGGCGGTGACGATCAGCTCCTTCTTGCGGCCGGTGATCGTCAGGAAGCCGTCGTCGTCGAGCGCACCGAGGTCACCGGTGTGGAAGAAGCCGTCCTTGAGCGCGACCGCGGTCGCCTCCGGGTTGTGCCAGTACTCGGCGAACACGTGGTCGCCGGCGATCAGCACCTCGCCGTCGTCGGCGATCCGGACCGTCATGCCGGGCAGCGGCCTGCCGACCGTGCCGAGCTTGACCGCGTTGTCGACGTTCGCGGCCGTGGCCGGCGACGTCTCGGTGAGGCCGTAACCCTCGGAGACCCAGAGCCCGATCCCGCGGAAGAAGTGCGCGAGCCGGGCGCCCAGCGGGGCGCCACCGGAGATCGCGTGCGTGCAGGCGCCGCCGAGCGCGCCCCGGAGCTTGCCGTAGACGAGCTTGTCGAAGAGCGCGTGCTGGGCCTTCAAAAGGAGCCCTGGGCCCCCGGAATCCAGCGACTCGCTGTACGCGACCGCCACCCGGTCCGCCCGGTCGAAGATCGCGCCCTTGCCCTCGGCGTGTGCCTTCTGCTTCGCGCCGTTGTAGACCTTCTCGAACACCCGCGGCACGGCCAGCACGAACGTCGGGCGGAACTCCTGCAGGTCGCCCATCAGGTTCTTGATGTCCGGCGCGTGGCCCAGCGTGACCCGCGAGTAGACGGCGCCGAGCTGGATCAGCCGGGCGAACGCGTGCGCCAGCGGCAGGAACAGGAGCGTCGAGGCGCCCTCCCGGAACATGCTCGGCAGCGACGGGATCGCGTTCCCCACCTCGAACAGCAGGTTCTTGTGGGTGAGGACGCAGCCTTTCGGCCGGCCGGTGGTGCCGGAGGTGTAGATGATCGTGGCGGTGTCGGCCGGGCCGAGCGCGGCGCGGCGTTCCTCGATCTGCGCGTCGTCGACGGATGCCCCGTCCGCGGTGAGCAGGCCCACCGCGTCCGCGTCGATCTGCCAGATCCGCCGGAGGTCGGGCAGGTCCGATCGGACGCTCTCGACCAGCGACTGGTGGCCCGAGGACTCGACGACGACGCCGACCGCGCCCGAGTCGCCCAGGATCCACTGGACCTGCTCGGCCGACGAGGTCTCGTAGATCGGCACGGTGACCGCGCCGGCGGACCAGATCGCGTAGTCGACGAGCGTCCACTCGTAGCGGGTGCGGGCCATCAGGCCGATCCGGTCGCCCGGCTGGACACCGGACGCGATCAGGCCCTTCGCCACGCCGATCACCTCGGACCGGAACTGGGCGGCGGTGACGTCGGCCCAGCCGGACCCGGACGGGCGGCGGAACGTGACCTTCTCCGGGACCTCGTCGGCCGCGCTCCAGACCATGTCGGTCAGGTCGGCCCCATCGGGCACCGTGTAGACGGCGGGCTGAGCGAACTCACGCACCACGGCCTCGCTTTCCTACTGTCCGGACGCTGGCAGGTTAAGCCCGGTTCGGGCTGACGCGGGGCTTCGAGCCCGGCGCGTCGGAACCGCACGGTACCGATGGCCTGCGACGACCCTCGGAGCGGAGGTACCCGTTTCCGCATCGACGGTATCTCGGACGGGTCGGGCGTGGCGCGGGTCACGCCGCCGGGCGTGCGCCTGGTGGCATGCTTCGGGAGTGCCTCACGTGGACCTGATCGAGGAGACGTTCCTCGCCGTTGACCCCGACGTGGTGTCCGCCGCGATCCGCGAACCCCGGTTCACCGCCGACCTCTGGCCGGACCTCGACCTGTCCGTGTTCATGGATCGCGGGCGCGACGGTGTGCGCTGGAGCGCGACCGGGGCGCTGGTCGGCAGCGTGGAGGTGTGGCTCGAGCCGTACGGCGACGGCGTCGTCGCCCACACGTTCGTCCGGGCCGATCTGACCCGCAGGGGCAGCACGACCGAACCCGCGCAGATCGACGACTGGCGGAAGACCGCCGCCGAACACCAGCGCAGGGCCCGGCACGCCAAGGCGGTCTGGTGGGGCGTGAAGGACCGTCTGGAAGCCGGCCGGAAGCCGGGGGAGCCTGCGGTATGACCCGGATCCACGTGGTGTCCGACGTCCACGGTCGGGCCGACGCCCTGGCGCGAGCCGGTGACGGCGCCGACGCGCTGGTCGTCCTCGGCGACCTGCTGCTCTACCTCGACTACGCCGACCCCACCCAGGGCATCCTGGCCGACCTGCTCGGCGCGGAGGCCGGTGCGGAGTTCGCCGAGATGCGCAAGGAACACCGGTTCGGCGACCTGCGCTCGGTCGGCGCGCGGCTGATGAGCGATCCGGCCGGGCTGTCCGCCGCGATCACCGAGGCGGCGAAAGCCCAGTACGCCGAGCTGTTCGACGTGATGCCCACGCCCGCGTACTGCACCTACGGCAACGTCGACATGCCCAAGCTCTGGCCGGAGTTCGTCGACGACAAGCGCCGGATGTTCGACGCGGAGGTCGTCGAGATCGGCGGCTGGCGGTTCGGATTTGTCGGCGGCTGGCCCCGCAAGGTCCTCCCGGCTGCTCAGCCCCGGCGCACCACCGGCGCGCGCCCCCCGATCGTGCAGTTCGGAGCGGACTTCTCACCCGAGGAGTACGCCGCCAAGGTCGCGGCGCTCGGCCCGGTCGACGTCCTCTGCTCGCACGTGCCGCCGGCCGTGCCGGAGCTCCGGTGGGACACCGTGACCCGGCGTCCGGAGGTGGCGTCCGAGGCCCTCCTGAACGCGATCGAACAGCACCAGCCGCGGTACGCGCTGTTCGGGCACGTCCACCAGCCGCTCCAGCACCGCCTGCGGATCGGCCGCACCGAGTGCGTCAACGTGGGTCACTTCCGGGCAACCGGCGAGCCGTTCGTGCTGGAGTGGTAAGCAGAGCACATGGCGGACTCTTCCCAGCAGTCGATCAGCATCGCCGCACCGGTCGACACGATCGCCTCGGTCATCAGCGATTTCGCGTCCTACCCGGAGTGGGTGGGCGCGGTGAAGAGCGTGGAGATCGTCAGCGAGTACGAGGACGGCTACGCGCACCAGGCCCGGTTCGTCCTCGACGCGGGTGTGGTGAAGGACGAATACACGCTGGAGTACGCGTACGCCGAGGACCTCAGCCGGATCGAGTGGACGCTCGTCGAGAGCACGATGATGAAGGTCCAGGACGGCAGCTACGACCTCGAGGACAACGGCGACGGCACCACCACGGTCACCTACACACTCACCGTCGAGCTGAACATGCCGATGCTCGGCATGTTCCGGCGCAAGGCCGAGAAGATGATCATGGACACCGCGCTCAAGGACCTGAAGAAGCGCGTGGAATCGTGCGGGTAGTCCTCTTCACCGGTAAGGGCGGAGTCGGCAAGACCACCTCCGCGGCGGCCACGGCGGTCCGGGCAGCCGAACGCGGGAACACGACGCTGGTCGTCTCCACCGACCCGGCACACTCGCTCGCGGACGCGCTCGACGTCCCGGTCGGGCCCGAGCCGACGCCCGTCACGGACGGGCTCTGGGCCCAGCAGGTCGATACGCAGGCGCGGTACGAGCGATACTGGGGCACGCTGCGGAACTACCTGACGGCCGTGCTCCGGCACGGGGGCCTGTCCGGCGTCGCGGCCGAGGAACTCGTCGTGCCGCCCGGGCTCGACGACCTGTTCGCGCTGTTCGCGGTGCACGAGGAGGCGCGGTCCGGGCGCTGGGACACGGTCGTCGTCGACTGCGCGCCGACCGCGGAGACGCTCCGTCTGCTGACGCTTCCCGACGTGCTCGGCTGGTACACCGACCGGCTCGCGCCCCTGCACCGCCGGCTGTCCGGGATGGCCCGGCCGGTGCTCGGCCGGGAACTGCAAATGCTTATTCCGGACGACGGTGTGCTCGACGCCGTACTGCGGCTTCAGGGCGCGCTCGCCGACGTCCGGAACCTGCTCACCGATTCGCTGACCAGCACGGTCCGGCTCGTGCTCACGCCGGAGGCCGTGGTGCTCGCCGAGGCGCGTCGCACGTTCACCGCGCTGGCGCTGCACGGGTTCGTGGTCGACGGCGTCGTCGTCAACCGGGTGATCCCGGACGGTGACGACCCCTGGCGCGCCGGGTGGGCCGCCGCGCAGCGCGAGCGCCTCGCCGAGGCCGAGGAGAGCTTCGTCGGCGTCCCGCTGCGCACCGTCCCGTACTTGCCGGTCGAGCCGGTCGGAACCGAGGCGCTCGCCGCCCTCGCGTTCGAGCTGTACGGCGCCGACACCGACCCGGTTGCCGCCGTCCCGGTCGAACCACCGCTGCGGCTGGACGGCACGGTCCTCTCGGTCGCGGTGCCGCTGGCCGACCGTTCGGAGATCGCGCTGTCGCGGGTCGCCGACGAGCTGATTCTCACCGTCGCCGGCCGGCGCAGGCTGCTGGCGCTGCCCGAGGTGCTCCGGCGGCGTTCGGTCGCCGGTGCGACGCTGCAGGACGGACGGCTCGAGGTGCGGTTCGCGGCGGCACAGGCCGGTGCGTCGGCGGGTTCGTCCGCCGGTTCGTCGGCGGGTTCGCCGGCCGGTTCGTCGGCGGGTTCGTCCGCCGTCGGAGGTGGGGACGCATGACCGTCCCGCCGCCGGGGCCGCTGGTCGACGAGGCCGTCCGGTTCGCCGAGGCGCTGTTGCAGCGTGTCCGGGGCGCCGGTGCGCCGGAACTGCCGCCCGAGCTCGTGGCCCGGTTCTCCGGCGCGGTGGCGGACGCGGCGGTGGCCGGCGCCGACCTGCTGCGCGTGGTCGCCGAGGTGGCCACCGTGGTCGGTGAGCGCGCCGCCGCGGAGACTGACGACGACGATCCGCCGGTGGAGCGCATCGATATCGGCTGAGCCACAGCCGAAAAAAGGCAGAACCGTACGCCACGGGTGGAGCGATCGACACCGCCTGACCGGCGTGCCATACGCTGCGACGGAACCGGCCGCACGCCGGTGAACGCCGGAGATTCTGACCGGCGCCGTTGCACTCACGGGAAGGTGCATTGGTGTGGTGAGGCGCGCGTGACGCTGACTGTCGGAGTCGACGTCGGAGGAACCAAGGTGCTGGCCGGAGTAGTTACTCCGGAGGGTGAGGTACTGGCTACGGTGCGGCGTCCCACGCCCAGCCAGGACGTCAACGACACCGCGCGGGTCATCGCCGAGGTCGTCCGCGAGCTGGACGAGGACTACGCGATCGAAGCGGTGGGCGTCGGCGCAGCGGGCTGGATCGATGCATCTCGGTCGGTCGTGCTGCACGCGCCGAACCTGGCGTGGCGCCGGGAGCCGCTGCGCGACCGGATTCAGGAGCGGGTCGACCTGCCGGTCGTCGTCGAGAACGACGCGAACGCGGCGGCCTGGGCCGAGTACCGGTTCGGCGCCGGACGCGACCAGCACCACCTACTGCTGATCACGGTCGGTACCGGCATCGGCGGTGGCGCTGTCGTCAACGGCGAGGTCTACCGCGGCGAGTTCGGCATGGCCGCGGAGTTCGGCCACGTGCGGGTGGTGCCGGACGGGCACCCGTGCGGCTGCGGCGCCAGCGGCTGCTTCGAGCAGTACGCGAGCGGAAAAGCGCTGGTCCGGTTCGCCAAGGAACGCGCCAGGGACGACCGGACCGGCGCGCGGACGCTGCTGGAGATGGCCGGCGGCGACGTCGACGCGATCGACGGTCCGATGGTGACCCGGGCCGCACAGGCGGGCGACACGGTGTCGCTGGCCTCGTTCAGCGAGCTGGGCGACTGGCTCGGCTGGGGAATGGCCGATCTGGTCTCGGCGTGGGACCCGCGCTGCATCATCCTCGGCGGCGGGGTCGCGGAGGCCGGTGACCTGCTGTCGATCCCGGCCAGGGAGACGTACGCGAAGGTGACCGCGCTGCGGGGCCGGACCGAGGCGGCCGAGGTGCGGATGGCCGCGCTCGGCAACAAGGCCGGCCTGGTCGGCGCGGCCGACCTCGCGCGCATCCGGTGATGGCTGGGGCGGCTGAGCCTGCTGGGGCCGCTGAGGCTGGGGCCGCGGTGGCTGCCGGGGCGCCTGCGGCGCCGCGGGTGTGGCTGCGGGTGCTCAACTGGAACGTGCGCGGGCTTCGCGACGACGTGGACGCTCTGGCGCGCACCATCCGGGGCACCGCACCACACGTTGTGGTCCTTCAGGAGGCACCGCGCGTGCTGCGGTGGCGCGCTCGTGCGGCGCAGCTGGCCCGCCGCTGCGGGCTGGTCGTGGTGCGCGGTGGCGGCGACGCGTCCGGGAACCTCGTCCTGGCGTCGCTGGCGGTGACCGTGCGCGAGACCGCGGTGGTGCGCCTGCCGTTCACGCGGTTCCAGCATCCACGGGCGGCGGTCGTCGTCCGGGGCGCGCTGGCCGGTGCGCCGTTCACGGTCGTCGGCGTCCACCTCGGACTCACCGGTCCGGAACGGGCCGCGCACGTCCCGGTGCTGCTGGACGCCGTGCCCGGCGACGAGCCGACCGTGGTCGCCGGCGACGTCAACGAGACCGCCGACGGCCCGGCCTGGCGCGCGCTCACCGAACGGCTGGTCGACGTCGGCGCCGACGACCCGACACCGACGTTCAGCACCCGGTCTCCGCGTCGCCGCATCGACGCGTTGTTCGTCTCGCCCGGCGTACCGGCCCGCGGCTACCAGGTGCTCGACACGCCGGAGGTCACCCGGGCCAGCGACCACCGGCCGCTGGTAGCGGAGTTCGGCCTCACGCGCTGACGTCCGGTCAGGCGCTGAGGTTCGGCGTCAGGCGCTGACGCGGGCCGCCGGGCGAACCACCCGTACCGCGGCGAGCCACCGTTCCAGCGGGAGCGACGTCCCACGCCGCACCGCCAGCCCGGCGTCCATCAGCACCGCGTCGGGCACCTCGGCCAGCGCCGCGACCTCGGTCCGCGCCAGCAGCGCCTCCCGCTCGGGCTCGTCGAACCAGTCGGGGTCGTGCCCGGTAAGCGTGCACCAGAGCGCGAGTACTCGTGTGTGTCTGTGCGGAGTGAGCGTGCCGACCATCGGGACCACCTCCCACCGTCCACGGTGAGGGATGCGCGCTACCGGCTCGCGGCGGCCACGTGTCCGTCCGGGAAAGAGTCTTAGACCACCGCTCCGTCGTCCGGGTCGTCCTCGTTCCAACCGTCCCGCAGACGCCACACCAGCGCACCGGCACCGCCGAGGATGCCGCAGAGCGCCAGCAGCAGCCGCACCTGCTCGCTGAGCCCGAGCGTGTCCGACCGGAACAGCAGCACCAACCCGGCCGCGATCGCCAGCAGCGCACCGACGACCGGCGCGGACAGCCGGGGGAGCGGCGGTGGCGGTGGCGGCTCGTATCCCTCGTCCTCGTCGGTCGGGAAGTCTGTCGGTGGCGCGTCGGTGCCGGTCAGCCGGTCCCGCCCGAGAGGACGCTGCTCCGCCTCCGGTGAGCGAGGCTTCTCCGGGCCGGGCTCCGCCGGTGGCGCCGTCGGGTCCGCGGGAGGCTCGACGGTCGTCGGCGGGTCGGGTGCCCGGTCGGACGCCGCCGGATCGGGCCGCACCGGCTGGTCGGCCTCACCCGGGGTGCGGATCGGCAGCGGATCGGCGGCCGGATCGGTCAGCGCCGGAGCGTCCACTACGTCGGACGCGGATTCGGGCCCTGGCGACTGGGACGGCTCGGGTGAGTCGGGCGGATCGGGCACCGCGCGGCGGCTCGGACGGTCGGGCGCGGCGGTCGCGTCGTACCCGGCGACGATCCGCTCCCACTCGACATCGATGTCGATCTCCAGCGGCTGCGTCGGCGTCGTCGGCAGGCCGGACCCGGGCCCACCGGCCGCGTCGTCCTCCTGCACCGCCTCGAGCAGGCCGCGGGCCTCGTCCAGCCGGTCGCGGTCGACCCAGAGCCGGTCGGTCGGCCGGGCAGGCAGCGACGTCGACCGGACGACCGGGTTCAGGTCGGCGCTCGGCGCCAGGTACGCGGCGATGCCGACGATGCCGAGGACGTCGAGCAGGTGCTCGCCGATCCGCGGGTCGACGTCGGCGAGCGGCACGAACTCGGTCGCGTCCAGGCCGTTGTCACGTCTACCCCGATGCGGACGCCCAGGAGTTCCGGTCATCGGCTACCGTCCGTCCCCGCCGGGCTCAGCAGCGACGCGATGAACTCCGCACTGCCCTCGAAGATCGCCGGTGCATCGTTGTCGAGCGTCGCGACGTGGTAACTCTCCGAGAGGAGAACCTCGGACTTCACCGCCGACGCGACGCCGGCCAGCAGGGCCTCGCCGCTCGCGGGCTCGACCACGTGGTCTTCCAGGCTGCGGAACAGCCGCACCGGCACCGTGACCTTGCCCAGGTCGGCACGGACCAGCTTCCAGAGCTGGCTCAGCGACGCCGCGGCCTTGAGCGGTAGCCGGTCGTACGCGAGTTCGTGCGCGCCCGGCTTCTTGATGTCGTCGCTGATCCCCGGGAACGACCCGAGGACCCGGCTGACCACCGGCAGCAGGGCGGCGTCCTTGCGGAGCGTGAGGTACGACGGGTTGACGAGGATCAGGCCGGCCGGCTCGGTGTCGCGTCCGGCGTGCTGCTGGACGAGGCGGGTGACCAGCGTGCCGCCCATCGACAAGCCGCCGACCACCACCGGTGTGCCGGGAGGGAGCCGGTCGCGCAGCGCGAGGTACTCGTCGTCCACCGCGCGGTACCAGTCGTGCCACGTGGTGCGGTTCATGTCCTGCCAGCGCGTGCCGTGCCCGGGCAACAACGGGCACGCCACCGTGTACCCGGCGGCGTGCAGCGCCTCGCCCCACGGGCGGATCGACTGCGGAGTACCGGTGAAGCCGTGGCTCAGCAGCACGCCCGCCGGCGCGTCGGATCCAGCGTCGAAAAGGAATGGTTCTGCGCCGGGCAGCACGGACGGTGAACTCTTTTCAACCTCACCGATCCCCGCAGGCTGATCGCCGTCTGCAGGAGTCGGTCGAAAAGAATTCATCCCCACCTCCCAGGAGCTCCGCCGGGCGCCCGGTCCGGGCAGCGCCGAGCGGTCGTGTCAACCGTCCGTGTGCGGTACGCACGGTCATCGTCGGCCGGCCGCAACCGGATGGGCACGGCGAGCTTCGGCCACCATCGTGACACGAGGCGGCGTCATCGGCCCCGCGTTCGGGGCACCTCGACACCGTGCGGACCAGTGAGTCGGAAGTGGCAGCTGGGACAACGTGCGCCCCACCGGCCCGGGAAGGGGGTATTCGGCCGGGCTTGCCCCGCTCGCGCCCCTGTTCGGCGGGCGTGGCGAACGCCACTCTGGGTACACCCACCCAGAGAGACCGGAGCGCCGCCGGCCGTCCAACCGCCGGTACGCTCGACCCGCACGGCCGTCGAGGAGGTCTGGTGTTCTACTGGGTGTGCAAATACATCCTGATCGGGCCGATTCTCCGGGTGCTCTTCCGGCCGGTGCTGGAGGGGGTCGAACACATCCCCGCGCACGGCCCGGCAATCCTGGCCAGCAATCACCTGTCGTTCTGCGACTCGTTCTTCTTCCCGCTGATGGTGCCGCGCCGGATCACGTTCCTGGCCAAAGCCGAGTACTTCACCGGTAAGGGCCCCAAGGGTCTGTTCTCCCGGCTCTTCTTCAGCGCGGCCGGGTGCGTCCCGATCGACCGGGCGTCCGGCTCGGCCGCCGAGGCCGCGCTGACGACCGGTGCCCGCATCCTCGGCGAGGGCCACCTGCTCGGTATCTACCCCGAGGGCACCCGCTCGCCGGACGGCAAGCTGTACCGCGGCAAGACCGGCGTCGCGCGGCTGGCGCTGCAGACCGGCGTGCCGGTCATCCCGGTGGCGATGATCAACACCGACCAGGTGCAGCCGATCGGGCAGCTGATCCCGAGGATCATGCGGGTCCGGATGCGGGTCGGAACGCCGCTGGACTTCTCCCGCTACGCGGGGATGGACGGCAACCGCTTCGTCGAGCGGTCGGTGACCGACCAGATCATGTACGAGCTCCTGCAACTGTCCGGCCAGGAGTACCGCGACGTCTACGCGGCGTCGGTCAAGAGCAACACGTCGGACGCCGAACCCGGCCGCACCGCGGCCGAGCGCATTGCCGCCTGACCGGGCAGGTGACCGGCGCCCTGCCGGCTTCACCGTCGAGGTCACCGGGTGGCGAGGGCTCGCCGCGTTCCGGTTCCTGACGCTCACCTACGCGGTCGCGCTCAACCTGGACGACCTGGGCCGCGTGCGGAGCCCCGCCTGGTGCGTCGCGACGCTCAGCGTGATGGCCGGGTGGAGCGTCGTCGCGACCTACTGTTACGCGCGTCCCCGGCTGCGGACACCGGTGCTGCTCGCCGTCGACCTGGTCGTCGCGCTCGCCACCGTGCTGGCCACCCGGCTGGTCGAATCGCCCGAGCGGATCGCCGGGGGCGAGTTCACGGTGCCGACGGTGTGGGCCGCGACCGCGGTGATGGCCTGGGCGCTGCGCTGGGAGATCGTCGGCGGCCTGCTGGCGACGCTCGCGCTCGGCGTCGCGAACGTCCTGGTGGTGAGCGGCCAGCCGACCCGCGGGACCGTGCACAACATGATCCTGGTGTTACTCGCCGCGATCGTGATCGGCTACGTCGCCGAGGTGCTCCGGCAGGTCGACCGGATCATGGTCGACACCTGGCGGGAGCAGGGCGCGGCGGCCGAGCGTGACCGGCTCGCCCGCCAGATCCACGACGGGGTGCTGCAGGTGCTCGCGCTGGTGAAACGACGTGGGGCCGCGCTGGACGGCGAGGGGCGGGAACTGGCGGAGCTCGCGGGTGAGCAGGAGGCCGCGCTCCGCTCGTTGATGACCGGCGGTTCGGCGGCCCCGTCCGACGGCGAGGTCGACCTGACCGCACTGGTCGCGCCGTCCACCGCGCACTCGACGATCGAACTGGTCGCGCCCGCGTCGCCGGTGCTGCTGCCGGCGGCGGTGGCCTCGGAGGTCGCCGCGGCGGTCGGCGCGGCGCTGCACAACGTCGCTGAGCACGCCCCCGGCGCGCACGCCTGGGTGGTGATCGAAGAGGTTCCGGACGCCGTCTGCGTGACCGTCCGGGACGACGGACCGGGCCTGCCGCCGGGGCGCCTGGCCCAGGCTGCGGCCGAGGGTCGACTCGGTGTGGTTCAGTCGATCCGCGGCCGGATCTCCGAACTCGGCGGCACGGTGACGATCATGGGTGAGCCTGGTGAGGGGACAGAGGTGGAACTAAATGTCCCTCGGTGACGAGTCCGTCGGTGAGTCTGTGCGGGTCATGGTTGTCGACGACCACCCGATGTGGCGTGACGCCGTGGCTCGCGACCTAGGCGCGGCGGGCTTCGACGTGGTCGCCACCGCGGGCGATGGCGCCGCCGCGGTGCGGATCGCGGCCGCCAGTCGTCCGCAGGTCGTCGTCATGGACCTGCAGTTGCCGGAGCTGTCCGGCGTCGAGGCGACCGCGGCGATCCTGGCAGCCGACCCGGCCTGCCGGGTGCTCGTGCTCTCGGCCAGCGCGGAAAGGCCGGACGTCCTGGACGCGATCCGGGCCGGGGCCACCGGCTACCTGGTCAAGTCGGCGGGCGCCGGGGAACTGGTGGACGCCGTCGCCCGCACCGCCCGCGGCGAGGCCGCGTTCACCGCGGGCTTGGCCGGGCTGGTGCTGGGCGAGTACCGGCGGCTGGCCGCGGGCCCCGAACCGGCGGCCGGCCCCGCGTTGACCGGCCGGGAGACCGAGGTGCTGCGGCTGGTGGCCCGCGGGCTGACCGCGAAGCAGGTCGCGTCCCGGCTCGGGTTGTCGATCCGCACCGTGCAGAACCACCTGCAGAACGTCATGGACAAGCTGCAGGTCCACAACCGGGCCGGGCTGGTGCGCTACGCGATCGAGGCGGGCCTCGACGACGGCGCCTGATCAGTCAGTCCACCCGGATCGTCGGGAACCTCCGGATCCGGGTCAGGAACTTCCGGGTCCGGGGTGTCCAACGGATCGGTCGTCGCGAATCGGAGCAGCAGGCGGGCGCGGTTACGCAGGCCGAACGTGGTCAGGCGGGTGGTGAGCTCCGGCACCGGCGCGACTTCACCCGCTCGCGCGGCCCGCAGCGACCAGGCCGTGGCCAGTGCGGCGTCGGTCGCGTCGCCCATCCGCTCGTACACCGATGCGGCGACCGCGTGGTGCAGCGCGGCCGTGCCGTGGTCACCGCCGTGGCCGGCCAGCCCGCCGTTGACCACCGAACGGGCGGCCCGGACCCAGAGCGTCTCGCGGGGAGCGGCGTCCAGCACGCCCTTCAGCCAGCCCGCGGACTCCTCGGCGCGCGAGCCGCAGCGGACGCCGGTGAGGACCGCCGCGTGCGCGGCCGCGGCGAGCCACTCCCGCGGTGCCAGCGGCTCGGCCGCGTGCTCGGCCTCCAGCCGGCGGAGCGCGACCGTCGCCTGGTCCGCAGCGCCGGTGACCGCCCGGTAGAGCGCGCCGTGCGCGAGCGCGTTGGCCAGCGCCAGCCGGGTGCCGTGCCGGGCCGCGGTGACGACGATCAGCTCCGGGTTGAAGCCGGTGTCCTCGCCCCGCAGCGCGCGGAGCCAGGCGGCCAGCGTCCGCAGGTGCGCCCACTCGGCGTCCAGCGTCTCGTCGCCGGTGAACGCGGCGTCGGCGGAGGCCAGCGTCGCGTCCCAGTCGCCGTCGAAGTAGGCCCGCATCGGGGTGTGGCCGGGGTGCGGCTTGCCGCGGTAGGCGAGCGTGGTGGCGGCCGCCTCGTCCAGCAGCGCGAAGCTGCGAGCGATCTCGCCCTCCTCCTGCAGCGCGCTCGCCAGGTTCTCCGACGCCCGGCGCAGCGACCGCAGGTGATCGGTGCGGCTGCGGTCGACGGCGCGCTCCAGCAGCGTGAGC
This sequence comes from Cryptosporangium aurantiacum, assembly GCF_900143005.1. Lineage (NCBI taxonomy): Bacteria > Bacillati > Actinomycetota > Actinomycetes > Cryptosporangiales > Cryptosporangiaceae > Cryptosporangium > Cryptosporangium aurantiacum. Next base: position 147,785 of record NZ_FRCS01000008.1, on the reverse strand, counting down.
CCGGAGAGGTCACCGGCCAGGTAGCGGGCCGCGCCCTCGGTGATCTGCGCGTTCACCTCGAGCTCGGGCAGGCCGAGCCGGCGGGCCAGGTCGCCGGCGGTCTTGGCGGCGTTGGTGGCCTCGTCGACCTCGTAGCTCATCATCCGCAGCCGGGCGAGTTCGGCGTGCGCGGCGGCGCGGACCGGACTCTCGTCGCCGGCGCCGTACGGGGCCAGCGCGCGGTCGAGGTGAGCGAGGGCAGCCGTACGGTCGCCACGGGCCCACGCGACCTGGCTGAGCAGCGTCCGGGCCGACGCGGAGGCGTCGCGGGCGCCGAGCACCTCGAGCTGGCTGGCGCACCGCGCGACCTCGGTCGCACCACCGGCCGCGGTGAACTGCTCCGCGTCGGTCGCGAACCGCAGGCGCCACCGCAGCACGAGCGCGGTGAGCCGAGCCACCTCGTCGTCCCTCGCGGCGGGGTGTTCGAGCGCGGCGAGGTCGTCGAGCGTGACGCTCGTCGACGAGTCGTCCCACAGCGCGAGGGCCTTGTCGAGCAGGTCGACGGCGGTCGGGGCGGCGTGCAGGCTCGCGGCCCGTTCGGCGGCGGCCACCAGTGCGGTGCGGGCCGGCTGCAGGAACGGGCGGACGTCCATGTGCAGCGTCCGGGCCAGCTCCAGCGCGGCCACCCGGTGGTGGGCGACCGCGTCGACGGTCTCGGTGGTACGACCGGTGACGTGCGACTGCAGCCACCGGGCGGCCCGCTGGTGACGGACCACCCGCAGCGCGCGCGGCTGCCTGCGGTAGGCCAGGTCACGGACCACCGCGTGGGAGAAAGCCAGCGCCGGCTCGCCGGCCAGCACGTGTCCGGTGGCCGGCCGGATGAACGCCTTGGCCCGCAGCTCGGCCAGCAGCGCCTCGACCTCGTCGCGGGCCAGCTCGGCGACGGTCGCCACCGCACCCGGCCAGAACACCTCGCCGATCACCGCGGCGGCCTGCAGCGCGCGCTGGTTCCGCGGCCCGAGCAGGTCGACACGGCTGGCGACGACCGAGAGGACCGAGTCGGGCAGCGGCAGCGCGTTGTCGAGGTCGTCAGGATCGCCGTCCGGACGCTGGTCGGCCAGCATCCGGACGTACTCGTGGGCGTAGAGCGGCGTGCCGGCGGCCAGCACCGTGAGGTGTTCCAGCGCCTCGTCCGGGATCGGTGAGTCGCCGGAGAGCGCGCGGAACAGCGTCAGCGTGTCGTGCGGGTCGAGCGGCGGCAGCTCGACCAGCGCGTGCCGCGGGTGCGCGGCGTCGTACCAGGGCACGTTCTTGCCTGCGGCGAGGAGTTCGGGCCGGGCGGTGGCGAGCACGAGCAGCGGCCCGTCGACGGTGTCGACGAGCTGGCGCAGGAAGTCCAGCAGCGGCGGCTCAGCGAGGGCCAGGTCCTCGATCACCACGACCAGCGGACGCCGTGCGGCGAGCCGCCCGAAGAACATCCGCCAGGCGGCCTGGGCCTCGTCTGCCTCGACCGGCGGTGCCGCGTAGCCGACGAGCGGGGCGAGTGCGTCCACGACGCTGGCCCGCTCGGCGGTGGTGAGCAGGCCGTGCAGCGAGTCGACGACCTTGCGGCGGGCGGTGTCGGCGCTGTCGGACTCCAGCACACCCGCGTAGCCGGTGACGACCTCGGCGATCGCGGCGAACGGACCGCCCTCGCCGCCGGCCAGGCAGCGGCCGCCCACCCAGCGGACGCCGACCGGCATCGCCTGCTCGGCGAGCCGGTTCAGCTCCCGGACCAGACGGCTCTTTCCGACGCCGGCCGGCCCGACGACCGTCACCATGCGCGGCGCCCGGTCGTCGATCGTCGCCCGGAGCAGACCGGCGAGGTGATCGAGGTACGGGCCGCGGCCGACGAACGGGCCGTGGTCGCGGTGGCGGTCCCACCGGCGCTGGACCAACCGCAGCGGACGCCAGACCGGAACCGGACCTGCCTTGCCCTTGACCATCACCGGCGGCATCTCGGCGTACTCGACGTACTCCCGGCTGGCCCGCCACGTCGCCGACGAGACGACGATGCCGCCGACCGGGGCGTGCGACTGCAGCCGGGACGCCACGTTCACGACGTCGCCGGCGACCAGGGCCTGGCCGCCGTCGCGGATCGCGTCCAGATCGACGACGACCTCGCCGGTCGCGATGCCCACCCGGGCACGCAGCGGCCCGGCCGGGCCGATGATCCGGCCGTCGAGGTCGGCCTGCAGCTCGAGCCCGACCCGGACCGCCCGGACGGCGTCGTCCTCCTGGGTCACGGGTGCGCCGAACACCGCCATCACGGCGTCGCCGATGTACTTCTCGACGACGCCGCCGCGACGGCGGATCGCGCGCGCGACCGTGTCGAAGTAGCGCTGCTGGAGCGCCCGCAGGTCCTCCGGGTCCAGCCGTTCGCCCAGGTTCGTGAAGCCGGTGAGGTCGACGAACAGGATCGTGACGACCCGGCGCTCCTCCCGGGACGGGTTGCCGGGGACCGGCGTGCCGCGCGCGGCCGGGTCGAGGTCGGCGGCGCAGTTCGGGCACGCCTCGGCGGTCAGGTCGACGCCTGCCGTGCAACTCGGGCACTTGCGCAGCAGGGGAGAGCCGCACCGACCGCAGAACCGGTCGCCGGGGCGGCCCACCGCGGCGCAGCGTGCACAGTGCGTGTCGATGGGACGTTCACCCCGCTCACGTGCTCGGAACCTAGGTGTCGAGTATTTGCTGTGAATCGTCTCAGTGGCTTTGGCCAACAGCCACCCATCCGGCGAGAATTCATCCGGTCGGAGGTTTCCTCAGTCGCCTACCGGACGGTCCGCTGACACGTCCGGGTGAGGCGTGACTACGGTGTGTGGCGACTTGAGCGGCGGAGTCCGGTGCGTCCGGTGAACCGAACCGGCAGTGTTCCTAGTGTGGTGGGAGTCGGATTTCCGTAATGCCCGGAATGTCGAGTATGGTCACCGTGACCCTGAAGACCGCGTGGACTGATTCCGCGGGAGTCGGCCATCCGGCGGGGTCGACCGTCCGCGTTCCCGAGGCACAGCTCGACGAACTCGTCTGTACCGGCGTCGTCGCCACCGACGCAAGTGATAACTGGGTCACATGCGAGTAGTGGGCGGCGGGCTCCAGGTCAGAACCTTGCGGCGCCTACCGCGTCGGCATTGAGCGGTCGCCTCCTCGTGGGCGCCCGGAACGATGTGTTCCGAGGCTCGCCTATCGAGCGGACGGCCGCCGGGGCGCTTCGTCGCAGCCGGCCGTTGCGCGCGAGCTGGTTGGTGTGGATGGGCGGCGCTGGAATGGTTGCGGCGTTCTCCGCCTGCCTCGCTTCATGGCTGTGGCGTTTTCCGTGCCAGGGCACGGAAACCGCCGCAACGACACCGCGCGCGACGCGGAAACGGCCACATCCATTCGGTGGGGAGCGGCGCTCACCCCATCACGAGCCCAATGCGGCATCGTTCGACGCGCCCCGCCCGGTACCCGCGGAGCTCCGGCTCGGATTGGCACGCCCTGGGCCCGCGCCGGCCACCCGGATCAGGTCATTCCGGCGCGGCGGCGGAGGGCGGGGATGTCGGTGACGACGATCTTGCGGCCCTCGGTGTGGAGCCACCCGCGGGTCGCGAACGTTCCGAGCGCCTGGTTGACGCTCTGCCGCGACCCACCGGCCATCTCGGCCAGCTGAGTCTGGTTCAGGTCGATCGTGACCACCGGCGAGCGATTGTCGCCGACCAGCCGGATCAGTGTCTTCGCGACCCGGCCGGGCAGGTCGAGGAAGATGTGGTCGGACGTCTGGTCGGTGAGGCGCCGGATCAGGCCGCCGAACGACCGCATCACGCCGTCCAGGATCGGCGGCTGCGTCCGCACCAGCTCGAGGAACGCGCCCCGGGAGAGCGCCAGGACGTGCGTCTCCTCCAGCGCCTCCGCCGACGCCGACCGCGTACCGCCGTCGAGCAGCGACAACTCACCCAGGACGCCGGGCGGCCGGACGACGTAGAGCAGGGCACGGTCGCCGGTCGGCGCGGTCCGGAACACCGAGACGGCGCCGCGCCGCACCATGATCAGCGAGTCGCCCGGGTCCTTCTCCAGGAACAGCAGCTGCCCGCGGCGGTAGCTCCTGGGCACGGCCGCGGCCGCGACTCGGCTACGCACCGCGGGCGCGAGCCCGGCGAACAGGTCGACACCGGCCAACGGGTCGTCCGCCTGCGGGTTCACCGGTACGGTCATTGCCGCCCCCCGCTGTCGGTCCGCCCTGCTATTACCCCGGCCTGCATCGTCCCGGTCGCCTCGTTCCGTGTTCGCGCGTCATCAGGCATCTGGCGCCCCATGATGCCGTGTCCTGTCGTATGTCTGACAGTGGGACCGGCCGGAAAGCGGTATGGGGGGTCTGTTCGGACCGCGGCGCTCTGCACATCACAGAGTTGTCGGCGGGGCCGACTAGGCTTTCCTGCGTGCCCGACCCGTCCACGTACCGCCCTTCTCCGGGAACGATCCCGGAGTCTCCCGGTGTCTACCGCTTCCGGGATTCACGCGGCACGGTCATCTACGTCGGGAAAGCGAAGAACCTCCGCAACCGTCTGAACTCCTACTTCGCCGACCCGGCCGGCCTCCATCCGCGTACCTATCAGATGGTGACCTCAGCGGCCAAGGTCGACTGGGTTGTTGTCACAACCGAGGTCGAAGCGTTGCAGCTGGAGTACTCCTGGATCAAGGAGTACGACCCGCGTTTCAACGTCCGCTACCGCGACGACAAGAGTTACCCGAGCCTGGCGGTCACGCTCTACGAGGAGTACCCGCAGCTGCGGGTGATGCGGGGCCCGAAGAAGAAAGGCGTGCGGTACTTCGGGCCGTACGCCCACGCCTGGGCGATCCGCGAGACCCTCGACCTGTTGCTCCGGGTTTTCCCGGCGCGCACCTGCTCCAGCGGTGTGTTCAAGCGTGCGGGGCAGATCGGGCGGCCGTGTCTGCTCGGGTACATCGACAAGTGCTCGGCGCCGTGCGTCGGCCGGGTCTCCGCCGATGAGCACCGGCAGATCGTCGAGGACTTCTGCGACTTCATGGCGGGCAAGACCGACCAGATGCTCCGGCGGCTGGAACGGGAGATGCGGGACGCCAGCGACGAGCTGGAGTTCGAGCGGGCGGCCCGGCTCCGCGACGACATCGGGGCGCTTCGCCGGGCGATGGAGAAGCAGGCCGTCGTCTTCGGTGACGGCACCGACGCCGACGTGGTCGCGTTCGCCGACGACGGGCTCGAGGCCGCCGTGCAGGTCTTCCACGTCCGTGGCGGCCGGGTCCGCGGGCAGCGCGGCTGGGTGGTGGAGAAGGTCGAGGACCTCGGCGTCGGCGCGCTGGTCGAGCAGTTCTGCCTGCAGATCTACGGCAGCGACGACGCGAGCGAGGCGGTGCCGAAGGAGGTGCTGGTCCCGGAGCTGCCGACCGACGCCGGCGTGATCGAGGACCTGCTCTCCGAGCTGCGCGGGAGCCGGGTCGCGCTCCGGGTGCCGCAGCGCGGCGACAAGAAGACGCTGATGGAGACCGTGCGGCGCAACGCCGAGCAGGCGTTCACGCAGCACAAGCTGAAGCGGGCCAGCGACCTCACGGCCCGGTCGAAGGCGCTGCAGGAGATCCAGGACGCGCTGCTGCTTGACGAGGCGCCGCTGCGGATCGAGTGTTACGACATCTCGCACGTCAGCGGCACTGACATCGTCGGCAGCATGGTGGTGTTCGAGGACGGGCTGGCGCGGAAATCGGAGTACCGCCGGTTCGCGGTGCGCTCCGGGTCCGACGGCCCGCCGGACGACACCGCGTCGCTGGCCCAGGTGCTGCGCCGCCGGTTCAACCGCTACCTCGACGCCCACGCGGAGACCGGCGACCTGCCTGGCGAGGCCGCCGACACCCCGGATGCTCCCGGGAGCGCCGAGCCCCCCGGGACGGCTGGCACCTCTGAGGTACCCGGGACGGCTGGGGGACCCGGGACGGCTGGGGTACCCGGGACGGCTGGGGTACCCGGGACGACTGTGGCGGTCGGGACGGCTGGGACGCCGGGGACGGCTGGGGCGGTCGGGACGACTGGGGCGGTCGGGACGACTGGGGCCGCTGGGGCGCTCGAGACCGGCGAGGCGGCTGGGAGCGGCGGGGCCGCGGGAGCCGGTGACCGGGGCGACGAACCGCACACCGACCGGGGCGTCCCGGTGGGGATCGACCCGACCACCGGGCGGCCGCGGAAGTTCGCCTACCCGCCGAACCTCGTGGTCGTCGACGGCGGGGCGCCGCAGGTGGCTGCCGCCGCCCGCGTACTCGCCGACCTCGGCATCGACGACGTGGCGCTCTGCGGGCTGGCCAAGCGGCTGGAGGAGGTCTGGCTGCCCGGCGACGACTTCCCGCTGGTCCTGCCCCGCACCAGCGAGGGCCTGTACCTGCTCCAGCGCGTCCGGGACGAGGCGCACCGGTTCGCGATCACGTACCACCGGCAGAAGCGGTCCAAGCGGATGACCGAGTCCGCGCTGGACGGGGTACCGGGCCTGGGGGAGACGCGGCGCAAGGCGCTGCTGCGGCAGTTCGGGTCGGTCAAGCGGCTGCGGCAGGCGACGGCCGACGAACTGGTGACGGTGCCGGGAATCGGTCGCCGCACGGCCGAGGCGATCGTGGCGGCGCTGGCCGGCGAGGCGCCGGTGCCGTCAGCCCGGACGGCGCCCGAGGCCCGGACGGCCCCTGAAGGACGGACGGCGCCCGAGGCCCGGACGGCGCCTGAAGCACGGACGGCGCCTGAAGCACGGACGGCGTCCGAACGCCGGGCGGCACGCGAGGGCCGGACGGCCGCCGAGGGTCGGGCGGCGCGCGAGGACGCGGCGGCGCGCGAGGACCCGGCGGCGTCGCGGGATTCGCCACGGGCTGGGCAGCCGCCGGTAGACGCAGGAGAATCAGGGGTAGCGAGCGAAGCGGGCGTACCGTCGGTCACACCTGCGGAATCACCCACTGCGACCACAGCCGGAGACGGGGCGGACGGCTTGGCCACCGCCCTCCGAACGGGGGGACACGAGGACCCATGACGATCGGGGAACGGTCGCCGGAAGCGGACGACATCGGCGAGGTCGACGGCATCGCCGCCGCGCGGGCCGAGATGGACCTGGTCGTGGTCACCGGCCTGTCCGGGGCCGGGCGGAGCACGGTGGCCAGGGCGCTGGAGAACGTCGGATACTACGTCGTCGACAACCTCCCGCAGACGCTGATGGTGACGATGGCCGAGCTGGCGTTCGCGTCCGGGGGGGCCGGGCGGCGCACCGCGATGACGCTCGACGTCCGGAGCCGTGCGTTCTCCACCGATCTGCTCGGTGCGGTCGCCGACCTGCGGGTACGCGGCTTCCACCCGCGGGTGGTGTTCGTCGACGCGTCCGACGACGTGCTGATCCGTCGTTTCGAGAGCGTGCGGCGTCCGCACCCGCTGCAGGGCGAGGGTCGGCTCGCGGACGGCATCGCGGCCGAGCGGGTGCTGCTCGCCAACGCGCGCGAGGTCGCGGATGTGATAATCGACACCAGCCTGCTCAACGGCAACCAGCTCCGCGGCCGGATCGAAGAGCTGTTCGTGACGCCCGAGCAGACGCTGCACGTCACGACGTTGTCGTTCGGGTTCAAGTACGGGCTGCCCGCCGACGCCGATCTGGTCGTCGACATGCGGTGGCTGCCCAACCCGCACTGGGTCCCGGAGCTGCGGCCGTTCAGCGGCAAGGACGAAGCGGTCAGCGACTACGTGATGGCGCAGCCCGGCGCGGTGGAGTTCCTCGACCAGTACGCGGCGGTCGTGGCGATGGCCACCGACGGATACAAGCGTGAGGGAAAGCGTTACCTGACGATCGCGGTGGGGTGCACGGGTGGTAAGCACCGAAGCGTCGCCAGTGCTGTCGCGTTGGCATCGCGGCTCGAAGCGCGGGGTATCCCCACCACCGTGAGCCACCGGGACCTGGGCCGGGAGTGACGGCGGTCGCGAGACACGATACCGTCCGCCTCCGCTACGCGTTGCAGTCGATTAATGCAGCGCGAGGCATCAACGGCGCAGAACACGTCAATGCGGACCTGCTGCGTCCGGGCAACGGCTGCGGCAGAGGGGCGGACGGGGAATGAGGCTAGGGGCGTGATCGGTTGGGACACCGAGCGACCTCCACGGGTGGTGGCCTTCGGAGGCGGACACGGGCTGTTCGCGTCACTGAAAGCGTTGTGCCTGCTGGGCATCGACCCGACGGCCGTGGTGACGGTCGCCGACGACGGGGGCTCCAGCGGCAGGTTGCGGCGGGAGTTCGGCGGAATCCCGCCCGGTGACCTGCGGCAGGCTCTGGTCGCGCTGGCGAACCCCGCCGACCCGGTGACCGCGGCGGTGTTCCAGCACCGTTTCTCCGGCTCCGGTGAGCTCGGCGGACACGCGATCGGCAACCTGATCCTGGCCGGGCTGACCGACATCCTCGGTGGCACGGTGCCTGCGCTGGACCACGCGGCCCGTGTCCTGGGATGCCGCGGGCGGGTGCTCCCGATGGCGGCTCGGCCGCTCGACATCGAGGCCGACGTCGCCGGCGCGCTGGGTAACGTCATCACGATCCACGGGCAGCACGCGGTTGCGACGACCCGGGGACGGGTCCGCCGGGTCCGGGTGACCCCGGCGTCCGCGCCCGCCTGCCCGGATGCGGTCGAGGCGGTGACGACGGCCGACGCGCTGGTACTCGGCCCCGGCTCGTGGTTCACCAGCGTGCTGCCGCACTTCCTGGTGCCCGAACTCGCCGACGCGATTGTCGGCTCGTCGGCTCGTCGCATCGTCGTCCTGAACCTCAGCACCGACGGTGAGACCCAGGGAATGCCGTTCGAGGACCATCTCCACGCGCTGGCCGAACACGCTCCGGCATTGAAAGTGGACGTCGTACTGGCGGATCCACACATTGTCGGGGACCACACCGGTCTGTCCCGTGCGGCAGAATCACTGGGGGGACGACTGGTCGTTGCGCCGGTAGCGGCGTCCGACGGTAGTCCGCGGCACGACCAGCAGGCTCTCGCCGCCGCACTCCGGGGAGTGCTCGGTACCGGCTGACACCGGCCGGCAGGGCCTACCGTGCCGTAACGGGGGCAGAGCGAGACGACTGGAGCAGCGATGGCGATGACGGCCGCGGTCAAGGACGAGTTGAGCCGGGTCGCGATCACCAAACCCTGTTGCCGGAAATCCGAGATGGCCGCGTTGCTCCGGTTCGCCGGTGGGCTGCACATCGTCGCCGGCCGGGTCGTGGTCGAGGCCGAACTCGACACCGGCAACGCCGCGCGTCGGCTGCGGCAGAGCATCGCGGAGGTCTACGGGCACGGCAGCGAGGTGCACGTGCTGACCGCGGGTGGCCTGCGCAAGACCAGCCGGTACATCGTCCGGGTGGTCCGCGAGGGTGACTCGCTGGCACGACAGACCGGGCTGCTCGACGTCCGCGGACGGCCGGTGCGCGGGCTGCCGCCGCAGGTCGTGTCCGCGGCGGCGTGCTGCTCGGAGGCGGCGTGGCGGGGTGCGTTCCTCGCGCACGGCTCGCTCACCGAACCCGGGCGCTCGGCCGCGCTGGAGATCACCTGCCCCGGTCCGGAGGCTGCGCTGGCGCTCGTCGGCGCGGCCCGGCGGATCGGCGTCACCGCGAAGGCGCGCGAGGTGCGCGGCGTCGACCGGGTCGTCGTCCGGGACGGGGACGCGATCGGGGCACTGCTCACCCGGATCGGTGCCCACGCCAGCGTGCTGGCGTGGGAGGAGCGGCGGATGCGCCGCGAGGTGCGGGCCACCGCGAACCGGCTCGCGAACTTCGACGACGCGAACCTGCGCCGGTCGGCCCGGGCCGCGGTCGCGGCAGGCGCGCGGGTGGAGCGGGCGATGGAGATCCTGGGCGGCGACGCCCCGGAGCACCTGCTCGCGGCCGGCCGGCTGCGGCTGGCGCACGGGCAGGCGTCGCTGGAGGAACTCGGGTCGCTGGCCGACCCGCCGCTGACGAAGGACGCGGTGGCCGGCCGGATCCGGCGGCTGCTCGCGCTGGCCGACAAGCGCGCCCACGACACCGGCGTGCCCGACACCGAGGCCAGCGTCACCCCGGAGATGCTCGCGCCCTGAGCAGCGAGGTTCCCGGGAAGACCGCTGGTCTTCCCGGGGGACCGCCTAGCGGGACTTCCAGACGCCGAGCAGCAGCGGCCAGAGCAACGGTCGCTCCGGATGCGCGGCGACGTCGCGGTCCAGCGCGGCGAGCGTGTCGGTGGCCGCCTCCTCGGTGGTGACGCCATGGGCCAGCGCCACCGGGAGCAGGCTGCGATACGTCTGCTCGACCATGATCCGCGACCGTTCCAGCGTCTCCAGCCGCCCGACCACGTCGGTGCCGTCCGGAGCGTCGATACCGGCCCGAGCCAGCAGGTCCGGCAGACCCGCGCCGATCCGCGGGTCGGCACCGGCGGCGGTGAACGACTCGATGATCACGCGGGTGATCTCCTCGACGCTGTCGAGCGACGGCCGGACGCAGACCGGACCGACGTCGTACTCCTGGACGACGAGGTGGCCGCCGGGCGCGACCGCCTCCCACAGCCGGCGCAGCACGGCGACGCGCTCCGGGAGGTGGAACAGCAGCAGCCGGGCGTAGACCAGGTCGTACGGTCCGCCGGGAACCGGCTCGTCCGCGCTCAGGTCGTGCGTCTGCACCGTGCACTGCCCGTGACCGGCCTCGGACAGCATCGTCCGGGTCAGGTCGCCCAGCGCCGGGTCGATGTCGAGGCCGACCACCCGGCCGGTCGGACCCACCCGGCGGGCCAGCAGCAGCATCGTCTCGCCCGGTCCGCAACCGGCGTCCAGGCAGCGGGCCCCTTCCGCGACGCCGATCCGGTCGAAGAGCCGGTCGGTGGCGGCTTCCCAGCCCCGGGCCTGCGCGCGCAGGCGCTCGTACTCCTGCGGTGTGTGCCCCAGCGAATAGCGCTCGGCCGTCGTCGTGTTCATGCGCGGTGCCTCCGATCCCCGTTGGGTGTCGACACCGAGGGTTCGCTTCCGCGCGGTGGCCCACATCGTGGTACCCACCGTCATCTTTTGGAGGGGTCGGCTGCCCGCGTACCGTCGGTCCGTGCCTCGCGTACTACTGCAACGCGATGCGGAGCTGGCCGCGCTCGGCCGCCAGCTCGCCGAAGTGCGCTCGGGAGCCGGCCGGGTGATCGTCGTCGAGGGACAGGCCGGGATCGGGAAGTCCAGCCTGCTCGCCGCGGTGGCCGGCGCCGCGGGCGAGTCGGGCGTCCGGACGCTGCGCGCCTGGGGTGGCCCGCTGGAGCACGACGCCGGGTGGGGGATCGCGCGGCAGCTGTTCGCGCCCGTGCGCGACGGTCCGGAATGGTCTCGGCTGGCGGTCGGAGCGGCCGGGCTCGCGCGCCGGGCGCTGGACGCCGACGACGCCGAACCCGCGCTGGCCGGGGACGCCGTGCACGCCGCCGCACACGGCCTGACGTGGCTGGCCTGCGGGCTGGCCGAGCGCGCACCGACGCTACTGACGATCGACGACGTGCACTGGGCGGACGCGCCGTCGCTGCGCTGGCTGGCCCAGCTCGCCCGCCAGCTCGCGGAACTCCGGCTGGGGATCCTGTGCGCGGTGCGGGCCGGTGAACCACCCGCCCAGCCGGAGCTGCTGGCCGAGCTGTTGGCGGTGGCCACCGAACCGCCGGTGCGGCCCCGTCCGCTCGGCCCAGCGGCGGTGAGCGCCCTGGTCGGCCGGCGGCTGCCGGGCGCCGGTCCGCTGTTCGTCGACGCCTGCCACGCCGCCAGCGCGGGCAACCCGTTCCTGCTCGGCGCGCTGCTCGACCACCTCGTCGCCGAGGGAGTCGAGCCCGCGGACGAGATCGCCGGACAGCTCGGCGACTTCGGCCCTGAACAGGTCGCTCGCAGCGTCGAACGTCAGCTGGCCAGGCTGCCGTCCGGAGCGGGGGCCCTGGCCAGGGCGTTAGCCGTGCTCGGGCGGGCCGCGCCGCTGCGGCAGGCGGCGGTGCTCGCCGGTGTCGACGCCGTGGAGGCCGCCACGTTCGCCGATCAGTTGCGCGCCGCCGGATTACTCGAGCGCACCACCGAAGGGCTCGGGCTGGCACATCCCCTCGTCGCCGCCGCGCTCTACGACGCGCTACCCGCCGGCGAGCGAGCGGCCAGGCATGCCGGAGCGGCCCGTCTGTTCGCCGGCGAGGACGCCGACCCGGAGCTCGTCGCGCTGCACCTGCTGCGCACCGAACCCGCGCGGGACCCGGCGACGGTCGAGACCCTCTGCGTCGCCGCGGAGCGCGCCGGTCAGCGCGGCGCGCTGGAGAGCTCGGTCAGCTTCCTCCGGCGCGCGCTGGCCGAGCCGCCACCCGACCGGCGCGGCGAGGCCGACGTCCGGAGCCGCCTGGGCCTGGCCCTCGCGGTCGGCGTCGAACCGGAGGCCCCGGATCTGCTGGCCACGGCGGTCGAACTCGCCCCCTCGGACGATCAGCGGGCGCGGATCGCGCTCTCCGGTGCTCGCGCGCTCGGCCTGGCCGGGCACTTCGACGACGCGGTCCGGCTCTGCCGCGCCGGGCTCGGGACCCCGCACACCGCGCCGAACGAGCTGGTCATGCGGCTGGACGCCGAACTGGTCTGCAACGCCTGGCTGGACGTGGCGACCGTCGCCGAGGCACGGGAGCGGCTGCGCGCCGCGATGGCCGCCCGGCCGGAACCGGGACTGTGGAACGTCCTCGCGGCCTGGGACGCGATCTGCGCGGCGCGCCCGGCGTCGGAGCCGCTCGCGCTGCTGGCGCCGGTGCTCCCCGAGCTGGACCACGAAGAGGACTCGCTGCTCGCCACCGTCGCGCGGCTCACGCTGATCATGTGCGGCGACCTCGACGCGGCCGAGGAACGGTGCGACGGACTGATCGACGTCGCACGCCCCCGCGGGTGGCTGATCGCGCTCGCGCACGCGAGCCTCGCCAGGGCGATCCTGCTGGTGCAGGCGGGCCGGGTCCGCGACGCCGAGGTCGACGGCCGGCTCGCGTTCGCGTTCAAGCTCGTCAACAGCCCGCTCCCGGCCCTGCTCTGGTCGCTGTTCTCCCTGGTGGAGGCGTTGATCGAACTGGACGAGCCGGACCAGGCCGCAGCGGCGCTCGACCGGGTCGGGTTACTCACCGACGCACCGCCGCCCCACGCGCTGGCGTCACCGCGGGTGCTGGAGAGCAGGGCCCGCCTCCGGCTGGCGGAACACCGGCCCGCCGACGCGCACGCGGACCTCGTCACCGCCGCCGACGGCTGGCGCGCGCTGGGGATCGAGCACCCGACGCTGGCAGCCTGGCGGGTGGGGGACTGCGCGGCGCTGACCGCGCTCGGCGATCCCGGCGGAGGCCGCCGGCTGGCCGAGGCCCATCTGGAGCTGGCCGACCGGGTCGGGCTCCCCGGGCCGCGTGGTGCGGGTCTGCGCGCGCTGGCCATGACCGTGGACCGCCGGACCGCGGTCGACCTGCTCGGGCAGGCGGTCGAACTGCTGGCGGACGCGCCGGATCAGCTGGAACACGTCCGCGCGCTGGTCGACCTCGGGGCCGCGCTGCGGCGAGCCAACCAGCGCGCCGAAGCTCGGGAGCAACTGAGCCGCGCGCTGGCGTGCGCGGAGCGCCTCGGCCTGCGCCGGCTGGCCCGCCGTTCCCGGGCGGAGCTGCGGGCGGCAGGCGCCCGTCCACGCCGGACCGCGGTGTCCGGGCTGGCGGCGCTGACGCCCGCCGAACACCGTGTCGCGACGCTCGCCGCGCAGGGCGAGAGCAACCGGGAGATCGCACAGCAGCTGTATGTGAGCCGCCGGACCGTCGAGACCCACCTGACCCACGTCTTCCAGAAACTGGGCCTGGCGACCCGCGCGGACCTCGTGGTCCTTCTCAGCGGGCCGGGTCTCGTCAGTGGGCCGGGCGACGCCTGACCAGCGAGACCAACCCACCGATCAGGACCGCGTTGACGAACGCCCCGAGAGCCACGCCACCGAGCAACGCCGGACCGGCGGCCGAGTCCGGCGCGAGCACGCCGAGGAACGAGAACGGCAGCGTGACGAAGATCAACCAGACGGCTGCCAGGTTGGCGTCCGGCTGGTCCCAGGTCACCAGGCTGACGGTGACCAGCGCGGCCACCACCGCGACGCCCGCCAGGTAGGCGCGGGAGAACCAGTTACCGAAGGCGAGTCGAAGAATTCGCATGCGTTCACCTTCGCCGGGATTCATTCGTCCGGCGTGAGTGCTTGTACTCAGAGGCAGTGCGCAGTCCGACCCCGTCACGCCATGACGAAGCTCGCAGAAAGTGTCGATGCTCCGTAACCCACGGAGCCCGTCCGGTCCGGTACCGATAAGAGGCGACGCGACGAGCAGTAGGGAGATGTTTGATGAAGGTGGCAGTGGTCGCTGGAAACCCGAAGCCGCAGTCGCGGACGCTCGACGCCGCCACCCGGGTCGCCCGCGAACTGACCGGCCAGGACCCGGACGTCGTCGTGGACGTCGTCACGCTCGGCGCCGGGCTGCTCGGCTGGGGCGACGCCGGGGTGGCCGCCGCGGTCGAGTCGGTGCGGTCGGCGGACGTCGCGGTCGTCGCCAGCCCGACGTTCAAGGCCACCTACACCGGAGTGCTCAAGCTGTTCCTCGACCAGTTCGCCACCGCCGAGGGCCTGGCGGGTGTGGTCGCGGTACCGGTGATGCTCGGGGCGGGTCCCGGCCACGCGATGGCCCCGGACCTGCTGCTCAAGCCGGTGCTCGTCGAGCTCGGGGCGTCCTGCCCGACGCCAGGCCTGTACCTGATCGACTCGACCTACACCGAGAGCTCCGCGATTGCGGACTACGCCAAGCGGTGGTCGGGCGCGGTGGCAGGCACCGTCTCCGGCCTGCGATGAGGGACGGCTCCGCGATGAGGGCGGTCGCCGGGGCAGCACCCCGGGACCTGCGGAACGTCTACGGCGCGTTTCCGAGCGGCGTGGTCGGGCTGTGCGCGGTCGTGGACGGCGTCCCGGTCGGCATGGCGGCCAGCAGCTTCGTCGCGGTGTCGATGGAGCCGGCGCTGGTGGCGGTCTGCGTCCAGCACACGTCGACGACCTGGCCGCGGCTGCGCGACCGGCCGTTCGTCGGGGTCAGCGTGCTGGGGGAGTCGCACGACCTCGCCGCCCGTCGGCTGGCGGCGAAGACCGGTGACCGGTTCGAGGGGTTGACGGTCGGCACCACCCAGGGTGGTGCGGTGCTGATCGAGGGCGCCAGCGCCTGGCTGGAGTGCACGGTCGAGCGGGAGGTCCCGGCCGGCGACCACAACATCGTGCTGCTGCGGATCGAGGCGTTCGACGTCGAGCCGGCCGTGGCGCCGCTGGTGTTCCACTCCAGCGGTTTCCGGCGCCTCTCGGCCTGAGCCCCGCGTCACAGAGTCGGATGCAAGACCCATCACCTCTCGTGGTGGGCGATCACCTAGGGTGGCTGGGTGGTCGTGGACACCTACCGGCTCGGCGTCGACTTCGGAACCTCCAGCACCGTCGCGTCGCTCCTCAGCGCGGACGGGCGGGTGCGTCCGCTGTTGTTCGACTCGTCGCCACTGCTCCCGTCCGCGGTGTTCGTCGGCCCGGACGGCGCACCGCTGACCGGTGCGGACGCCGAGCGTGCCGGCCTGGGTTACGCGTCGGGCCTGGAGCCGAACCCGAAGCGCCGGATCGACGACGGCACGCTCTGGCTGGGCGAGCGGGAGATCAGCGTCGCCGATCTGGTCAGCGTCGTGCTCCGGCGCGTCGCCGAGGAGGCGTACCGGGTGACCGGCGGCCCACCGGGAAGCATCGTGCTCACGCACCCGGCGGCCTGGGGACAGACCCGGCTCGGCGTGCTCACGTCCGCTGCCGAACGCGCCGGTCTCGGCCGGGTCGAGCTGATCCCGGAACCGGTGGCCGCCGCCGCGTACTTCGTGCGCGTGCTGGGGCACCAGTTAGCCGGCGAACGCTGCCTCGTCGTCTACGACCTGGGCGCAGGAACGTTCGACGTCAGCGTCGTCCGGCCGGTGGGGGCGGGGTTCGAGGTCGTCGCCTCCGCGGGCCTGCCCGACGTCGGAGGGCTCGACCTGGACGCGGCGGTCGTCGCGCACGCGCGCGGGCTGACCGGCGGCGCGAGCGCGGCCTGGGCGCAGCTGGACTGGCCACAGACGCTGGCCGATCAGCAGGCGCGGCACGCGCTCTGGCGGGGCGCGAAGGCCGCGAAGGAGCAGCTGTCCCGGCATCCGGCGACCGACCTGCACGTGCCGCTGGTGAACACCGGCGTACGCCTCACCCGCGAGGAGTTCGAGAAGCTCGCGACGCCGCTGCTGGACCGCACGTCCGCGTTGACGTTGAGCGTCCTGCGTACCGCCGGGATCGCGCCGGAGCAGGTCGGCGGAGTGCTGCTGGTCGGCGGGTCGTCCCGGATCCCGCTGGCCGCCACGCTGCTGCACCGGACGCTGCGGATCGCGCCGACCGCGCTGGACACGCCGGAGCTCGTGGTCTCGGAGGGAAGCCTGCACGCGGTGGTGGCCGCGGCGACCACGGTGATCGAGCCGCCGACCGAAGTGCTCCCGCCCGGTCCGGTCGCGCCGCGATCCCCAGCGGGGCCGCCGACGCAGGCGGTGTCTCCGCCGACCCAGCCGCTGTCACCCTCGGGTCCGCCGCACCTCTACCCGGCCGATCCGACCCCGGTCTCCGGCGGCCAGGCCGCCCACGGCGGCCCGGCTCCGGGCAGCCAGACCGGCCACGGCGCTCCGCCCGGGCACGGCGGCCCGCCCGGCCACGGCGCTCCGCCCGGCCACGGCGCTCCGCCCTTCGCGGGGCCGGTCTCGCCGGTGGCCGGCCAAGGCTGGGCGTCGCAACCGACCCCCACGCACCCGACCCCCGCGCACCCGACCCCCGCGCACCCGGCCACCGCGCACCCGGGCCCTGCGGGTCCGGCGGGTCCGGGCCCGGCCGGTCCAGGGTCAGCCGGGACGCCCCCCGCTCCCGGCAAGGCCTGGTGGCGCAAGCGGACGGTCCTGATCGGAGCCGTCGCCGCGGTCGTCGTGCTGGCGATCGGCGCGACGCTCGTCGTCATCCTCCGCGACCCGTGGGTCGAGAAGCCGATCACCGGCGCGACGTCCGCCGGAACCCTGGCGAAGCAGAAGGACGCGCTCAACGCGGTCGCGTTCAGCCCGGACAGCACGCTGCTGGCCAGCGCGGGCGACGACGAGGCGATCCGGTTCTGGGACGTCGAGAAGCGCACGGAAACCGGGCTCGCGCTGACGAGCTTCGACTACGACGTCGACGCGATCGTCTTCGACGCCGAGGGCAAGCGGCTGGCGTCGATCAGCAACTACAAACCGCGGGTCTGGGACGTCGAGAACCGCCGGGCGGCCTCGGATCCGCTCGACGCCGAAGGCACCTACATCTACCTGATCCGGTTCAGCTCGGACGGTGAGTCGCTGTACGGCGTCGACACGGCGACCACCGTGCGCACGTGGAAGGCCACCGGCGACGGTGCCGTCGTGGACCAGGCGGATCGCGTGTCCGGCACCCCCACCTCCGTGTCGCTGTTCTCGCTGAGCCGGGACGGCAGCAAGCTCGCCGCGGTCAACGACGGCCTGCGGATCTACGACGTCGAGAGCCGGAAGCAGACCGCCGGAGTGCTCAAGCCGGAGAAGGACGACTACTTCAACCTCGACCGGCTCGCGTTCAGCCCCGACGGAAAGATCCTGGCGGCGGTCAACAGCTACGGGAACTCGATCGTGCTCTTCGACGTCGCCTCCGGCCGTGCGCTCGGCGCCGACCTCACCGGCCACACCGACCGGATCTCCGCGCTGGTGTTCACGGCTGACGGGAAGTATCTGGCCAGCGCCGCCGCCGACAAGACGATCAGGCTCTGGGACGTTCAGGGCAGGAAGGCGATCGGTTCGCCGCTGAAGGGTCATTCCGACGCGATCTCCGGTCTGACGTTCAGCCCCGACGGGAAGTACCTGGCCAGTTGCAGCGACGACAAGACGATCCGGCTGTGGGAGCTGACCCGAGGCGACTGACCGAGCGCTCACCCGCCGTGACCAGGGGTGGGGACACCGCGGGCCGGTCCGGCACGAACTGGACGCTGAATCGATTCGGCGGGACCGGTACGATGTCACCCGCGGCTCATCGATAGGCTCGACAGCGAGATCGGCACGACTCGACGGGGGCACCGGCGGATGACGGGCCGGTCGCACCGCACCGCAATTCTCACTTCGGCGAGGGAGTACGCGTGACCATCCGGGTAGGCATCAACGGGTTCGGACGTATCGGGCGCAACTTCTTCCGTGCCGCGCTCGCATCGGGTGCAGACATCCAGGTCGTCGGGGTCAACGACCTGACCGACAACGCAACGCTGGCGCACCTCCTGAAGTACGACAGCATCCTCGGTCGCCTGCCGCACGACGTGAAGGCGAGCGCGGACGAGATCTCGGTCGGCGGCCAGACGATCAAGGCCCTGGAGGAGCGCGACCCGGCCAAGCTGCCCTGGGGCGACCTGGGTGCCGACGTCGTGATCGAGTCGACCGGCTTCTTCACCGACGCCACCAAGGCCAAGGCGCACATCGACGGTGGCGCGAAGAAGGTCATCATCTCGGCGCCCGCCAAGAACGAGGACGTCACGGTCGTGATGGGCGTCAACCACACGGACTACGACCCGGCGTCGCACAACATCATCTCGAACGCCTCCTGCACCACGAACTGCCTCGGCCCGCTGGCCAAGGTGCTGAACGACGAGTTCGGCATCGTCAAGGGCCTGATGACGACCGTGCACGCGTACACGCAGGACCAGAACCTGCAGGACGGCCCGCACAAGGACCTCCGCCGCGCACGCGCCGCCGCGCTCAACGTCGTCCCCACCAGCACCGGAGCCGCGAAGGCGATCGGCCTCGTGCTGCCGGAGCTCAAGGGCAAGCTGGACGGTTACGCGCTGCGGGTGCCGATCCCCACCGGCTCGGCCACCGACTTGACCGTCGAGCTGAGCCGTGAGGCGTCGGTCGAGGAGATCAACGCCGCCTACCAGGCCGCGGCCGAGGGCGCGCTCAAGGGTTACCTGTCGTACAACAGCGACCCGATCGTGTCGTCGGACATCGTCACCGACCCGGCGTCCTGCATCTACGACGCGCCGCTGACCAAGGTGATCGGCAACCAGGCGAAGGTCGTCGGCTGGTACGACAACGAGTGGGGTTACTCGAACCGCCTCGTCGACCTGGTCAACTACATCGGAAAGTCGCTCTGAGAACGTGAAGACCCTCGACGACCTGCTCGCCGAGGGCGTTGAGGGGCGGCGCGTGCTCGTGCGCGCCGACCTCAACGTCCCGCTCGACGGACAGAAGATCACCGACGACGGACGGATCCGTGCCGTCCTGCCGACGATCACCGCGCTCCGCGACGCCGGCGCGAAGGTGGTCGTCTTCTCCCACCTCGGCCGCCCCAAGGGCGCGCCGGACCCGAAGTACTCGCTGGAGCCGGTCGCCGAGCGGCTCGACGAGCTGCTGGGCGCGCCGGTCGCGTTCGCGTCCGACACGGTCGGGCCGCAGGCCCAGGAGATCGTCGCCGGGCTCGGCGACGGCGGTGTCGTGCTGCTCGAGAACCTTCGGTTCAACAAGGGCGAGACCAGCAAGGACGACGCCGAGCGCAAGGCGTTCGCGGAGCAGCTGTCGCACTTCGCCGGTCGCGACGGCGCGTACGTGGACGACGCGTTCGGCGCCGTGCACCGCAAGCACGCGAGCGTCTACGACCTGGCCGAGCTGCTGCCCGCGTACGCGGGTGGCCTGGTCCGCCGTGAGCTGGAGGTGCTGCAGACGCTGACCGGCGACCCGGCTCGGCCGTACGTCGTCGTGCTCGGCGGCAGCAAGGTCTCCGACAAGCTCGGCGTCATCGACGCGCTGCTGCCGAAGGTCGACACGCTGCTGATCGGTGGCGGCATGTGCTTCACGTTCCTGGCCGCGCAGGGCCACGGCATCGGTGGGTCGCTGCTGGAGCAGGAGATGATCGACACCTGCCGCCGGCTGCTGTCCGAGGGCGGCGACAAGATCGTCCTGCCGACCGACGTCGTGCTCGCCGACGACTTCAGCGCGGACGCGAACACGAAGGTCGTCGCGGCCGACAAGATCGAGGAAGGCTGGAAGGGCCTGGACATCGGCCCGGCCTCGGTCGAACTGTTCGCGGGCAAGCTCGCGGGCGCGAAGACCGTGTTCTGGAACGGCCCGATGGGCGTGTTCGAGCTGGCGCCATTCGCGGCGGGCACGCGCGGGGTGGCCGAGGCAGTGGCCTCGGTCGACGGGCTGACGATCGTCGGCGGCGGCGACTCGGCTGCCGCGGTGCGCCAGCTGGGGATCGACGAGTCCCGGTTCGGGCACATCTCCACGGGCGGCGGTGCCTCGCTGGAATTCCTGGAGGGCAAGGAACTGCCCGGCGTCGCTGCGCTCGGGAAGGCGTGACATGGCCAAGAAGGTGACGTTCGAGCGTCGTCCGCTGATCGCGGGCAACTGGAAGATGAACCTCAACCACCTCGAGGCGATCGCGCTGACGCAGAAGGTCGCGATCAGCCTCACCGAGGAGCAGCTGGCGCTGGTCGAGGTCGCGGTCATCCCGCCGTTCACCGACCTGCGCAGCGTGCAGACGCTGGTCGACGGCGACAAGCTGCACCTCGTCTACGGTGCGCAGGACCTGTCGCCGCACGACTCCGGCGCCTACACCGGGGACATCTCCGGGTCGATGCTGGCGAAGCTCGGCTGCACCTACGTGGTGATCGGCCACTCCGAGCGGCGCGAGTACCACCACGAGGACGACACGGTGGTCAACGCCAAGGTGAAGGCCGCCTACAAGCACGGGCTCACCCCGATCCTGTGCATCGGTGAGCGGCTCGACGTCCGCGAGGCCGCCGGGCACGTGCCGCACTGCACGGCGCAGCTCGACGCGGCGCTGGCGAAGATCTCGGCCGAGCAGGTCGCGAGCATCGTCATCGCCTACGAGCCGGTCTGGGCGATCGGCACCGGCAAGGTGGCGACGCCCGAGGACGCGCAGGAGGTCTGCGCGGCGATCCGCACCCGGCTGGCCGAGAAGTACTCGCCGGAGATCGCGAACGGCATCCGGATCCTCTACGGCGGCTCGGTGAAGGCGAAGAACGTCGCCGCGATCATGGCGCAGCCCGACGTGGACGGCGCCCTGGTCGGCGGCGCGAGCACCGACGCGGACGAGTTCGCGACGATCGCCCGGTTCCCCGAGCACGCGACGGCGAGCTGAGTACGTCGGCATGCGAATCGGCCGGCGGGGCAACTGCCCCGCCGGCCGATTCGTCCTGCGTGATCGTGGTGGCCGGGGGTGAGACACCCTCCGCCGAATTTCTGAAGGGTCTGCCCACCGACGCGTTCGTGGTGGCCGCCGACTCGGGTGTGGACGGCGCGCACGCGATCGGGCTGCGGGTCGGCCTGGCGATCGGTGACTTCGACTCGGCGTCGCCCGGCGCGGCCGAGCGGGTGGAGGCGGCCGGCGGCCGGGTCGAGCGTCATCCGGCGGCCAAGGACGCGACCGACCTGGAGCTGGCGTTGGACGCCGCCCTGGCGCTGCGCCCCGCGCGGATCGTCGTCCTGGGTGGAGCCGGCGGGCGGTTCGACCACTGGCTGGCGGTGGCGTTCCTGCTCGCGTCGCCGCTCTACGCGGGTGTCGAAGTCCAGGCGCGGTGGGCGTCCGCAACGGTCACGGTGGTGCGGACCGAGGCGGTGCTCACCGGCGAACCCGGCGATGTCGTCACGCTGCTGCCGGTGCACGGAGCGGCCATCGGCATCCGGACCGAGGGCCTGGAATACCCGTTGCGGGACGAGGATCTGCCGCCCGGCACGACCCGCGGCGTCTCGAACGTCCTGAGCGGCACCACCGCCCGGGTGGCGCTCCGCGACGGCGTCCTCCTAACGATCCAACCGCGGTGAAGGGCCGACCGTGGTCGGCCTTCACCGGCTCAGCCGGTCTCGCCGCGCACGCTGTACGCGCTGAGCCGGTCGATCGCCAGCGTGGTCGCCGCCACCGCCAGCACCGCCGTGGCCAGCACCGCGTAGAGCGCCGGGACATCGACCGACAGCAACTCGGTCGACGCCGCGCGATCACCCACCGCTGACGCGAACTGCCGGATGCTCAGCCACCGCACCCCGGACAGGATGCTGACCAGCGTGCCTTCCCAGATCACCAGGTAACCCAGGGCGATCAGCACCGGCCGGCGGCTGATGACGCTCAACGCGATGAACAGCGTGGTGTAAGCGACCGTGCCGACGAACGCCCCGACCGCCAGCCCGACGCCGAGCCGGGCCGAATCCACGATGACGCCGGCGATGAACATCGGCACCGCGGTGGCCACCGTGGTGATCCCGATCGCGACGGCCAGCTTCGTCAGCACGATCGTCCCGCGCGACACCGGTGTCGTCAGGATCGTGACCGCGCTGCCGTCCTCGAGCTCCGAGCCCAGCACGCCGGTGCCGACGATCAGCGCGATCAGCGGCAACACCACCGCGAACCCGACCTGCGTCAAGACGGCCTCGGCCCACTCCGACGGGGAGACCCCCGAGATGCGGCCGATCGACGCGGCCGCGATCAGCAGCAGCGGGAGCGGCAACAGCAGCAAGAACCGCCGTCGGCCGAGAAGGCCTCGAACAGTGATCCGCGCGATTACTCCGGACACGACAACCCCTCAGCCTGCGATGAGATACGAGAAGACGCTTTCCAGCGACTCGTCGGCGGGCAGCACCTGGTACAGCCGCACCCCGGCGGCGCGCGCCGTCGGGGGCAGCGCCAGCGTGAACGCGCCGTAGTCACGGGCCCGCACCAACAGCCCCGGCGGTTCCAGCTCGATGCCGGAGACGCACTCCAGGCCCAGCAGCGCCACGCCCAGCGCACGGTCGTCGCTGGAGGCCAGCCGGAACTCGTGCGGCCGCTGCGTCATCAACCGGCGGATCGCCCGGTGATCGCCGGACGCGGCGAGCCGCCCGGCCACCATCACCTGGATCGACTGCGAGACCTGCTCGACCTCCTCCAGGATGTGCGAGCTGAACAGCACCGTGCGTCCGGACTCGCCCATGCGCTGCAGGAGCTCCATGAGCTCCAGCCGCTGCCGGGGGTCCATGCCGTTGAACGGCTCGTCGAGCAGCAGGACGGCCGGGTCGTGCACCAGGGCGGCGGCCACCCGGGCGCGCTGGCGCATGCCCTTGGAGTAGGTGGCGATCCGGCGGTCGGCCGCGCTGCCCAGCCCGACCATCGCGATCGCCCGGTCCGTCGCGGCCCGTGGCTGCGGCAGCTTGTGCAGCTTCGCGGTGGCCTCGACCAGCTCACGGGCGGACAGGAAGCCGTAGGTGTCCTCGCGGTCGACGACCAGACCGAGCGACGCGTAGATCGCCGGGTTGCGCCAGACCGGGGCGTCGGCCAGCGTGATCGAACCGCGGGAGGGCTGCAGCAGACCGGCCATCAGATGCAGCAACGTGGTCTTTCCGGCCCCGTTGGGGCCGAGCAGGCCGGTGACGCCGGTGCCGATCGACATCGAGATGTCGTTGACCGCGACGACGTTGCCGAACCAGCGCGACACCCCGTTGATCTCGAGCACGGCCTTCGCCGGTGCGTCCGAACGCGTATCGGAGACGGTGGTCGCGCTCATGCCGGGACCTTCCGGTATCGGGCCACCAGCAGCGCGGCGCAGGCGGCGATGACGGCGACGGTGTACACCAGCAGCCACGGGCCGTGGACGACGTGGGCGTCGCTGTACTCCCACTGGCCGTCCGCGTAGAGCCACGTGCTGAGGTAGCTCAGCGCGGTCGGCGGGCTGACCATCGAGACCAGTTCGTTGACGCCCTGGCTGTTGCTCAGCTCCTCGGAGATCCCGACGGCAGGCAGCGTCACCAGGAACACCGCGACGACCGCGGCGGCGGCGACCGCCCGGCGCTTGATCAGCGACGCGATCAGCAGGCTGATCGAGGTGAGCACGAGAACGACGGTCGCCGCGTGCGCCAGGCCTGCGGCCCAGTCCCCGGCAGCGTCGGCGACGCCGCGCGCGCCGTCCTTGGTGGAGAGCGCCGTGCCGGCGAACATCAGCGTCAGCGGGCCGGCCAGCACCAGCCAGAGCGTGGTGAGCGCGCCGGTCAGCCGGGCCAGCGCGTAGTCCGAGCGTCGCATCGGCCGGGCCAGGTACAGCCCCAGGGCGCGGGTCTGCTGGTCCCGGGAGGTCAGCTCGGGCGCGACCGCGGCCAGGAGCAGGATGATCAGCGTCGACATGTTGTCGACGAACTGCGGACCGGTCATCACTTCCTCGCCGGTCTGCGCCTCGATCGCGGTGACCACGACGCCGACGCCGCCGATGAGACCGATCATCGACCAGCTGAAGATCTTCGCCTTGACGCCGCGGCCGAGGCCGAACGCGGTTCGGACGGTATGGGCGTACAGCGTGCGAAACGCGTACCCGCGGCCGAGGCGCGGCCCGGTGTACCGCTGGTACCCGAGGTCATGGATGACGCCGGTAGTCATGAGGCCCTCGCAAAGAGTTCGGCTACGCGGTGACGCCGCTGGTCCAGCCGGTGCAGTGCCAGGTGGAGATCGGCGACCGCGTCCAGGATCTGGTCGTACGTCCCGGGGTCGACCAGCGGTACGGCCACGGTGCGGCCATCTTGCGTGGCGTCCACACCGCGGGTGGACAGCAGCTCGACGAGGGCCTCCGCGTTGGAGTCGACCTCGATGACGAGTTCGTCCTGACCGGTGGTCATCGCGTCGACGCGGTCGGCGCGCAGCAGTTTGCCGCCGTCGAGAGCCACCAGGTAGTCGCAGATGCGCTCGATCTCTCCGAGCAGGTGCGAGCAGATGACGACCGTGATCCCGAACTCGGCGCCGATCCGGCGGACCAGGTCGAGCATCGCGTCCCGGCCCGCCGGGTCGAGGCCGTTGGTCGGCTCGTCGAGCAGCAGCAGATCGGGGTCGTGCACGAGCGCCTGGGCCAGCTTCACCCGCTGTTTCATGCCGGTCGAGTAGCCACCGATCTGCCGGTAGCGCTCCTCGTACAGCCCGACGTGGCGCAGCGTCTCGGACGCCCGCTCGCGGGCCGTCGCCTTCGGCAGCCCGCTGATCCGCCCGAGGTGGGTGACCAGCTCGGACGCGGAGATGTCGGGCGGCAGGCAGTCGTACTCGGGCATGTAGCCCACGCGGGCGCGAACGAGCTCGCCGTCGACGGTCGGATCGAGCCCGAGAACCTGGATGCCGCCGCTCGACGGGGGCAGCAGTCCGAGAACGATCTTCAGGAACGTCGACTTACCGGCGCCGTTCGCACCGACGAGGCCGACGACGCCGCCGGCTTCAGCGCCGGACACCACCGCGGAGTCGATCGTGACGGACAGGTTGTCGAGCGCCCGAACGCCACCGTCGTACTGTTTCGACAGGGATTGAGTCGCAATGACGGTCACGGCGCGAACTGTAGGGACCCTTAGCTCGTCGGCACATCGGGTATACCCCTGACCCGCACCCCTGGGAATCTCCGACCCCGAACATGACGAAGGCCCGTTGCCCGTGGGGGTGTCGCACGGGCAACGGGCAGCAGCCGAGCGGTGACGACCAGACCGACCCCGCCGCGATCCGGTCCGGTCGGCCGTTCGCTCGGTAACTCAGCCCCAGAGAGCGGGGTCGATCTGGATCTGGAACGGCTCGTCGGTCGTGAACAACTCGCGGTGCTCGGTGGGCTTCTCGTACGTCTTGTTGCTGCCCAGCCGGTAGGCGTACAGCACGACCTCGGGCTCGGTCTCCAACCGCAGGTAGAGCGGGATGCCCCAGGCCGCGTAGACCGCGACCTTCGTCGTGCGGTCCGGCGTGTACGAGTGCCGGGAAACCACCTCGGCGGCCAGCGAGACCTCGTGCGGGTGCGCCCAGCCGCGGTACGCCCCGCGCCGGGTCAGCTCTCGCGGCACGACGAGGATGTCGGGCGCCCGTAATTCGGCGACGACTCGACCGTCGTAGATTCGGACTTCACCCTCTTGCACCGGCCAGAACTGGCTCGGGCACTGCTCCTCGATGACGTTCGTCAATCGGCGGCACGCTTCCTGGTGCCAGAACGTCGGCCGGGGAGAGACGACCAGCCGGCCGTCCTCGATCTCGTAGTGCACGCCCTCCGGGACCTGCACCAGCTCTTCGTCGGACCATCCGTCCGGTGGTTCGTAGAGTCCTACCGCGGCTGTCATGCCGGTCACCGTAGAGACCGGCGTGCCCGTCGGTGATCCCTCCGCGTATCGGCTCACGTCTCACATGCATCATTTGGACGCCGAGCGTCTGGCAGTCTCCCCGCTCCCTACCGTCCCGCGAGTCGGCGTCGGCTCACGCCAGCTGCGAAAGCTCGAGCGGAATCGGAAACGGATCATCGGTCTCGAATACGTCGAGGTATTCCATCGGTGTCCGGTACTGACCGGTCGTTGTATCGAGTCGGTACTCGTACAGAGCGAGGCGCGGTTTGCTCTCCACTCGCAGATACAGCGGGATCTTCCATTCCGCGTACAGCGCGGCTTTCGTCATGCGATCCGTGATGCGCGATGACCGCGAAACGATCTCCAGAGCAAGCGCGATCTCCTGCGGATAGACCCAGCCTCGGTCGGCCTCCGTGGTGGTCAGTTTCGTCGGCACCACCATCAGGTCGGGCGAGCGCGATTGAGTGATCTTGTCGTTCTCGTAAACCCGGATCTCGGCCTCCGGAACCGGAGTCCATTCTTCCGGGCACTGAGAATCGAGCATCGTCGCGACGATCAGCAAGAACCTCTGATGCCACAGGGCTGGACGCGGCGACACAGAGAGAATTCCGTCCTCGATCTCGTACCGGACCTTCTCCGGCACCATTTCCAGTTCGTCCTCGGTCCATCCGATCGCCTCTTCCTCTTCTTCGAGGTGCGAATCGTAGGAGCTCGTTACTGCTGCCATGAGATCGACGCTATCGGGCTCTCCGGTCGCTGTGGGAGCCCGAAAAGTATCTGGGGAAAACTTCGTGCATATCCGCTCGCGGAGGCTTCGTTGTTGCTCGATTCGCTCGGGATCTGCCTCACTCGGCCACTCGTCGTCCACAGCTCGAAGGTTAGCTCTTGACAGCGGCGGCCCGGCACCCCTAGAGGGATGCCGGGCCGCCGGTGAATGCTCGGATCAGGCCGGGACGCTGGCTACGCCCGGAGCCAGGAATCGCTGGCCGGTCACCTTCTCGGACACACCGGCCCGGTCCAGGTACGGCGTGATCCCGCCGAGGTGGAACGGCCACCCAGCGCCGAGAATCATGCACAGGTCGATGTCCTGCGCCGCCGCGACGACGCCTTCGTCCAGCATCAGCCGGATCTCCTCGGCCAGGGCCGCCTGGGCGCGCTCGCGGATCTCCTCCGCCGACGGGCCGCCGCCACGCGGGCCGTAGAGCGCGGCCACCTCGGCGTCGACCTGCGGTGCGCCGGTCGACCAGTCGAGGAACGCGGTCTTGCCCGCGCCCACGACCTTGCGCATGTTCTCCGAGACGTAGAACCGGTCCGGGTAGTGGCCGTGCAGCGTCTCGGACACGTGCAGCGCGATCGCCGGACCCACCAGCTGGAGCAGCAGCAGCGGGCTCATCGGCAGGCCCAGCGGCTCCAGCGCCCGGTCGGCCTCGAGGAAGTCGGTGCCCTCGTCGATCGACTTCGTGACCTCGCCGAGGAAGCGGGTCAGCAGCCGGTTGACGACGAACGCGGGGGCGTCCTTGACCAGCACGCACGACTTGCCCAGCGACTTGCCGACCGCGAACGCGGTGGCCAGCGAGGCGTCGTCGGTCTGCTCGGCGCGGACGATCTCGAGCAGCGGGAGCACCGCGACCGGGTTGAAGAAGTGAAACCCGACCACACGCTCCGGGTGCGCCAGCTTCGACGCCATCTCGGTGATCGACAGCGAAGAGGTGTTCGTCGCGAGGATGCACTCCGCCGACACGACGGCCTCGACCTCGGCGAACACCTGCTGCTTGACGCCGATCTCCTCGAACACCGCCTCGATGACGAAGTCGGCGTCGGCGAACGCGTCCTTGGTCAGCGAGCCGGTGACCAGCGCCTTGAGGCGGTTGGCCTTGTCGGGGGAGACCCGGCGGCGCTCCAGCAGCTTGTCGATCTCGGCGTGCACGTACCCGACGCCCTTGTCCAGGCGCGCCTGGTCGAGGTCGGTCAGGACGACCGGAACCTCGAGCTTGCGGGCGAACAGCAGCGCGAGCTGACTGGCCATCAGACCGGCGCCGACGACGCCGACCTTCGTCACGGGCCGGGCCAGTTTCCGGTCCGGCACACCCACCGGGCGCTTGGCGCGCTTCTGGACCAGGTCGAACGAGTACAGACCGGCCCGCAGCTCGTCGCCCATGATCAGGTCGGCGAGCGCCTCGTCCTCGGCGGCGGTGCCCTCCTCGAACGTGTTCGACTTGGCAGCCGCGATCAGGTCGAGCGCCCGGTACGGCGACGGCGAGGCGCCGTGCACCTTGCCGTCGGCGAAGGCCCGTCCGTTGGCGACGGCGGCGTCCCACGCGTCGCGGTCGACCGGCTTGCGCTCGACCGTGATGTCACCGCGGAGAACACCGGCGGCCCATTCGAGGGACCGCTCGAGGAAGTCGGCCGGCTCGAACAGCGCGTCGCCGATGCCCAGGCCCAGGTACTCCTTGGGCTTGAGCATCTTGTTCTGGTTGAGCGCGTTCTCGATGATCACCTTCACCGCGCCCTCGGCACCGATCAGGTTCGGCAGCAGCCAGGTGCCACCCCAGCCCGGAACCAGCCCCAGGAACACCTCGGGCAGCGCGAGCGCCGCGGCGCCGGACGAGATCGTCCGGTAGTCGCAGTGCAGCCCGATCTCGACACCGCCGCCCATCGCCGCGCCGTTGACGAACGCGAACGTGGGCACGGACGCGTTGCGCAGCCGCGCGAACGCCGCGTGGCCGAGCCGCGCGACCTCCAGGCCCTGGTCACGGCTCGTGATGCGGGAGACGCCGCTCAGGTCGGCGCCCACCGCGAAGATGAACGGCTTGCCGGTGACCGCGATCGCCCTGACCGCGGGGGTGTGCGCCTCGATTTCGTCGAGTGCGGTGTTCAGGCTGGCCAGGCCGCCCGGCCCGAACGTCGACGGGCGCGTGTGGTCCTTGCCGTTGTCGAGCGTGATCAGCGCGATCTCGCCGTCGAGGTCCGGCAGGGTGACGTAACGGACGTAGGCGTTGGTGACGACCTCGTCGCTGAATTCAGGCGTGGTCACTTGCCACCCTCCCAGTTGGGGTTCTCCCAGATGACCGCCCCGCCCATGCCGATGCCGATGCACATCGCGGTGAGGCCGTACCGGACCTGCGGACGCTCCGCGAAGTGCCGCGCGAGCTGGGTGAAGAGCCGGACGCCGGAGGACGCCAGCGGGTGACCGATCGCGATCGCGCCACCCCACGGGTTGACGCGCTCGTCGTCGTCGGCGATGCCGAAGTGGTCGAGCAGCGCGAGCACCTGGACGGCGAACGCCTCGTTGAGCTCGAACAGGCCGATGTCGTCGATCGTCAGGCCTGCCTTGGCCAGCGCCTTCTCGGTGGCGGGCACCGGGCCGACGCCCATCACCTCGGGCTCGACGCCGACGAACGCGTACGAGACCAGCCGGGCGCCGATCGGCAGGCTCAGCTCGCGGGCGACGTCCTCGGCGGCCAGGATGCTCGCGGTCGCGCCGTCGTTGAGACCGGCGGCGTTACCGGCGGTGACCCGGCCGTGCGGGCGGAACGGCGTCTTCAAGCCGGCCAGGCCCTCGAGCGTCGTCTCCGGGCGCGGCGGCTCGTCGGCGGTGGCCAGGCCCCAGCCCTTCTCGGCGCTGCGGGTGGCGACCGTGACCAGGTCCTGCTGGATCTTGCCGTCCGCGAGCGCCTTGGCGTACTTCTGCTGGCTGCCCAGCGCGAACGCGTCGCAACGCTCCTTGGTCAGGTGCGGGAAGCGGTCGTGCAGGTTCTCCGCGGTCTGGCCCATGACCAGCGCGGACGGGTCGACGATCCGCTCGGAGAGGAACCGCGGGTTCGGGTCGACGCCCTCGCCCATCGGGTGGCGGCCCATGTGCTCGACGCCACCGGCGATCGCGACGTCGTACGCCCCGAACGCGATGCCACCGGCGACGCTGGTGGCCGCGGTCATCGCGCCGGCGCACATCCGGTCGACGGCGAAGCCGGGCACCGACTTCGGCAGCCCGGCCAGGAGCGCGGCGGTCCGACCGATCGTGAGGCCCTGGTCGCCGGTCTGGGTGGTCGCTGCGATCGCCACCTCGTCGATGCGCTCCGGCGGCAGCGACGGGTTGCGGCGGAGCAGCTCGCGGATGGTGCGAATCACGAGGTCGTCGGCGCGCGTCTCGGCGTAGATCCCCTTCGGTCCGGCCTTGCCGAACGGGGTGCGGACGCCGTCGACGAAGACCACGTCACGGCTGGGACGGGACACAGGTCCTCCACAGATTGGTGGTAACGCTGTTGATACGGCGAATGCTACTCGCCGGTAATACTGGCGGGTAACTCCACGCGGCATGTGACGCCGCACACCCGCCATGTAACAGCCGGGCGCGGCACGGCTCAGGAGCGCCTCTTCCCCGTCGCCGGGCGCGCTGAATCACGCGAAAGCGGGGTGTAACGCTGCCGTAGAGGCCGAGAACGCGTCATTCGGCGCGGCGCGGGGCACGCGATAGGCTCACGTGGTCGCGACTGGCGTAGTCGAGGTGGAACTGACCACCGGGAAGCGGCACCGACCCGTACGAACACCGTGCGCCTGGGTGGCGGGGCTGACGACACCAGTGTGTCCGGCGGGTGCCGCCGGGCCGCAGCAGCGAGGGAGCCCGCGATGCCACTGAACCAGCCCCCGACCCCCCACCTGACCGCCGAGGACCCCGAGGTCGCCCGACTCATCGACGCCGAGGCGCAGCGTCAGCAGGACACGATCCGGCTGATCGCGTCGGAGAACTACGTGTCGGCGGCGGTGCTCGAGGCAACCGGCTCGGTGTTCACGAACAAGTACTCCGAGGGCTACGCCGGCAAGCGGTACTACGAGGGCCAGCAGCTCGTCGACCCGCTCGAGGAGCTGGCGATCGCCAGGGCCAAGGCCGTGTTCGGCGTCGAGCACGCGAACGTGCAGCCGTACTCCGGCTCACCCGCGAACCTCGCGATCTACCTGGCGCTGCTGCAGCCGGGCGACACCGTGATGGGCATGGGGCTGCCGCACGGTGGTCACCTCACGCACGGCTGGAACGTGTCCGCGACCGGCAAGTGGTTCCGCGCCGTGCACTACGGCGTCCGCAAGGAGACCGGCCGCGTCGACCTGGACGAGGTGCGCGAGCTGGCGCTGCGCGAGCGTCCCAAGCTGATCT
Organism: Cryptosporangium aurantiacum; assembly: GCF_900143005.1. Taxonomy (NCBI): domain Bacteria; kingdom Bacillati; phylum Actinomycetota; class Actinomycetes; order Cryptosporangiales; family Cryptosporangiaceae; genus Cryptosporangium; species Cryptosporangium aurantiacum. The sequence goes on along the minus strand of NZ_FRCS01000008.1, from coordinate 116,454 downwards.
TCTGCGGCGGCACCGCCGTGCCCCGCACGATCGACTTCGCCGGCTTCGCGGCCATCGCTCGCGAAGTGGGAGCGGTGCTCGCGGCGGACATCGCGCACATCGCCGGGCTGATCGCCGGTGGCGCGCACCCGTCGCCGGTCGGGCACGCCGACATCATCTCGACGACGACGCACAAGACGCTCCGCGGGCCGCGCGGCGCGATGCTGATGTCGACCGAGGAGTACGCGAAGCCGCTGGACAAGGCGGTCTTCCCGGGCCTGCAGGGCGGGCCGCACAACCACACAACGGCGGCGATCGCGGTCGCGCTCAAAGAGGCGGCAACGCCGGAGTTCGGCACGTACGCCCACCAGGTGGTGGCGAACGCGAAGGCGCTCGCCGAGGCGCTGCTGGAGCGCGGCTTCGACCTGGTGTCCGGCGGCACCGACAACCACCTGATCCTGGCGGACCTCTCGCCGAAGGGCATCGGTGGAAAGCCGGCCGCCAAGGCGCTCGACCGGGCAGGCATCGAGCTGAACTACAACACGGTGCCGTTCGACCCGCGTAAGCCGTTCGACCCCTCGGGCATCCGGATCGGCACCGCGGCGGTGACCACGCGCGGTCTCACGACCGCGGAGATGCCGTTGATCGCCGACTTCATCGACCGCGCGGTTGCGGCCGAGGGCGACGAGCCCGCCCTCGACGCCATCGCGACCGAGGTCCGTACCCTCCTGGGATCTTTCCCGGTGCCCGCCTAGCGCACCGCCCGCTGAGAGCGTCGGCGCGCTCGCGCGTCAGCCGTCGCTCTCAGCGGGCCGCTTCCAAGAGGCCGGGGCCTACTAGGCCGATCTGCCACTCGCGGGCGCCGTGGGTGCGTAGCGCCTGCTCGATACCGTCCAGGTCCAGCGGGTCCGGCGGTGCCCAGCAGACGCGCCGCACGGTGTCCGGCGAGATCAGGTTCTCCGCGGGCAGGTTGTGCTCGGCCGCCAACGCGGTGACCATCGCCTTCGCCTTGACCAGCCGGGCCGCGGCCGCCGGATCGCGGTCGGCCCAGCGGTGTGCGGGCGGTGGCCCGTCGCCGCCGGTCGCGGTCGTCGGCAACTCGTCCTGCTTCAGCGCGCGTGACGTCGACAGCGCATCGAGCCAGGTACCGGCGAGCCGCCGGGTCGCCCGTCCCGAGTACACCGGCAGCGAGAGCAGCGCTCGCTCGTCCGGCGGGTCGGCCTGCGCCGCCGCGACGATCGCGGAGTCCGGCAGCACCCGTCCGGGCGCGAGGTCCCGACGGCGGGCGATCTCGTCCCGCGCCTCCCAGAGCGCCCGGACCCTGGCCAGCCCGCGGGCGGTCCGCACGCGGTGAATTCCGGACGTCCGGCGCCACGGCTCGGCCCGCGGTGCCGGCGGTTTACTCGCCACCAGCGCGGCGAACTCCTCCTCGGCCCAGCCCTGCTTGCCCTGCCGCTCGAGTTCCTCGGCGAGCGCGTCCCGCAGCTCGACCAGCAGCTCGACGTCGAGCGCCGCGTACGTGAGCCACTCCACCGGCAGCGGACGCGTACTCCAGTCCGCCGCGGAGTGCCCCTTCTCCAGCGTCCGGCCGAGCACCCGCTCGGTCATCGCGCCCAGGCCGACCCGCTCGAACCCGGCCAGCCGCCCGGCCAGCTCGGTGTCGAACAGCTTCCGGGGACGCAGGCCCAGCTCGGCCAGGCACGGCAGGTCCTGGCTCGCCGCGTGCAGGACCCACTCGGTATCGACGATCGCCGCGTCGACCACCGCCAGGTCGTCGAACGGCAGCGGGTCGATCAGCACCGTGCCGCCGGCCTCCGAGCCACCCCGCCGCAGCTGCACCAGGTACGCACGCTGGCCGTACCGGTACCCGGACGCCCGCTCGGCGTCCACCGCGACCGGCCCGCCCGCGGCGGCCAGCCGTGCGGCTGCCTCGGCAAGGGCCTCGGCGGTGTCGACCGGCTCCGGGGTTCCGTCGCGGGGCACCAGCAGAGGAACCGGCGCGGGAGCGTCGACAGGTGGCTCGTGGACCGGCCCGGTAGTCGGCGGCAATGCCGGCTGCTCCGTGTCGTCTGCACCCATGTTCGCCGCCTCGTTCACACCTTCACCGTAGCGAGACGTCCGGTCCCGGTGGGTGTCGGCACGCTCTGGGGTTACGCGTGGGCGTCGGATCGGCGTCAGAACACCCCCGATCGGTCGACCGGGTCGACGGCGGTCGCTACGGTGAGTTCCGGCCCTGGGAACGAGCTGTGTGTGCACTCCTAACCCCCAGTGGCCTCGAAGCGGTCGGACCGGACGACCGGTACCGGTTCACCGGGCAGGAAGGCAGCACAGGTATGTCAGACCGCGGGGACGAGAACTCCGCCGCGCCCCACGCGCCCGGCGCGCCGACCGGTCCGTTACCGGGCCCGCGGCCGCCGACGAGTGGCTGGTCGCAGCAATCGCCGAACGGCGCCTACGGCGGTACCCACGTGCCCCCGCCGTCACCCAGCCAGACCACCGGAGCGTTCGGCGCGCCCTCGCGCACCGTCTCGGCGCCGCCGTACGGCAGCGGCTACCCGACGGCCGGTCAGCCCGGGTCACACTCGTCGACGTCCGCGTTCGGCGCTCCGGCGCCCACCGGCCCGCTGCCGCACGCTTCGACCCAGCCGCTCGGAACCCAGCCGCCCGGAGCCCAGCCGCTCGGCGGCTCGCCGCTCGGAACCCAGCCGCTGGGCGGCTCACCGCTGGGGACCACCCCGCCGGGTTCCCGCCCGCCGTCCCGGCAGCTCGGTCCGATCGGTTTCTGGCTCGCCGTCTTCCTGTTGATCGTCGTCGTGGTGCAGGCCGTGTTGCTGGCCCGCTACTCCGGTGATCTGGACGAGGCGAAGGCCGCGCAGACCTCGGCTGCGGCGTCCGCAGCCAAGGACCGTGAGGACCTCGGCAACCTGACGAAGCGCGTCCAGTCGCTCGAGGAGCGCACCAAGGGCACGCTGAACTCCACCGCGGTGGCCAAGCAGGTTCTGCCCTCGGTGTTCAGCGTCCGGGCCGGGCAGGCCACCGGCACCGCGTTCGCGTTCGGCAAGGACGCCGAGGGCGGCACGCTGCTGATCACGAACTACCACGTCGTCGACGGGCTGGTGTCCTCCGGCGGACGCAACGCGACGATCCAGCGGGAATCGGAGAGCTACCCGGTCACGGTCGAGGACACCGACAAGGGACGTGACCTGGCAGTCCTCCGCACGACCGCAAAGTTCACACCGCTCAAGAAGGCCACCGTCGAGGTCGCGCCCGGTGACCCGGTGATCGTCGTCGGTGCCCCGCTGGGCCTCACCGACACCGTGACCACCGGCGTGGTCAGCGCGGTCCGCGACGACGTCCAGGGCCTCTCCACCCGGGTGATCCAGTTCGACGCCGCGATCAACCCGGGCAACTCCGGTGGCCCGGTCATCAACGCCGACGGCGAGGTCGTCGGCATCGCCCAGGCCAAGATCGTTGCCGAGGGGGCCGACGGACTCGGCCTCGCGATCCCGATCGAAGAGGTCTGCAAGGGCCTCATCCGCTGCTGAGAAGGCTCTACCCCCCGTCCCCCGCCGGGTCTCGTCACCACCTCCGGGCCCCGCCGAGCTACTTCACCGCCACGCGAACGACCAGGAGGAACCCCGTGTCCAATCCGGGCTACGGCAACCAGGGCAGCCCCTACTCGTCCGATCCGCAGTGGAACGGCTCGTCGCCGTACCAGCCGGCCCAGCCGGAGCAGCAGCCCGCCCCGGCGTCCGACCCGTGGGCGCAGCCGGCGGCCAGCCCGTACCCGGCGACGCCCGGCTCCGGCAGTGAGTACGCCGCGCCGGTGTCCGGCGCCGAGTACACCGTGCCGAGCTACTCCTCGCCTCCGGAGGTGGCGCCGCCGTCCGGTCCGCCGGCCTCCGCGCCCCCGGCCTCGGTACCGCCCGCCTCGGGCCCGCCCACGTCCGTGCCCCCGGCCGGATACGGCGCGCCCGGCTACGGGCCTGCGCCCACCGGCCCGATCCCGACCGGCCCGATCCCGGGTGTGCACCAGACCGCACCGATCCCGGGCGGGGAGGTCGGCCCGAGCGCCTACGGGCAGCAGCCCGGCGCGCCGAAGAAGAACCGGCTGGTCATCGTTCTCGGTGCCGCGACCGCGGTGCTGCTCGTCCTCGGGCTGACGATGAGCGGGCTGTTCATCGCGAAGAACGGTGAGCAGAACGACACCCAGGCCCGGCTGACCGCGGCCGAGGACACGATCGCCGCCCGCGACTCCAAGATCTCCACGCTGGAGAAGGACCTCACCGACACCAAGACCAAGCTCACGAACACCGAGCAGCAGCTCGACGGCACCAAGGACTCGCTCGGCACCGCCAACGCCGACAAGCAGGTCATCGCGCAGTGCCTGAAGCTCGTGATCGAGGCGCTGGACGCGATCGGCAAGGGCGACCAGGCCAAGACCGATCAGCTGATCAAGCAGCTCGACGCCCCGTGCACGAAAGCGGAAGGCCTGATCTGACGCACGCGAAGGGGCCCCGCCACGGCGGGGCCCCTTCGCGTCTCAACCGGCCCGCACGAACCGGTTCCGGTCCCAGCGGTAGTTCTGGACGCCGCTCTCCAGCCGCACCGTGACGAGACGGTCGTGCACGCTCACCGAGGGAGGCGCGGCCTTCTCGATCCACGTCACCAGCCGCGCGGGACCCGCCTCGACGTACGCGATCACCGCCCACGACGACGGGCCGGACATCGGACGGATCTCCAGCACCAGGACGGCGTCCTCGGCCGTGGTGACGAGTGGACCGAACGCGGGCGGAAGACGGTCGACGTCGACGACGTAGCGCACCGGCCGCCCGTCCGGGTCCCGTCCGAGCGCCTGGCCATCGGCGAGCACGATGTACGGGGAGCCGCCCTGCCGATCGAGGTTGTCCGCGCGCCCGACGACCTCCTCGGCGATGTCAGGGACCGCGCGCGGCTCGGGCAGCCGCTCCATCGCCGCGGCGTGGCGTCGGCGGGTCCGGGTGGTGTTGCGGGATACGTTCGTGGCGATTCCGAGCAGCCAGGGCACGAGCGGTCCGCCGTCGGCGTTGACCTTGTGTCGCCCACGCCAGGCTTCGAGGAACGTCAGCGACACGACGTCCTCGGCCCCTGCCCAGTCGCCGAGCAGCCGGAACGCGTAGTTGTACACGCGGCCCGCGGATTGCTCGAACAGCTCCGCGAACGCGTCGCCGTCGCCGTCGCGGACGCGTTGTCGCAACGATCTCGTCATGCCCTTGCCCTGTCCGGTGAGAGACCGGCGTTACCAGGAGCGCTCAGGCCGAGTTGTGCGCGGCCAGGACGGTGACGCCGGGGGGCGGTAGGCCCGCGGTGGACGCCAGCAGGCCGCACCACGCGTCCAAGTGCGGTGAGAGGTCCACCGAACTGCCGAGCATCGGCGTCCAGGACGCCCTGACCTCGACGTCGGAGCTGGTCGGAGGACCGGCGAGGTCGCCGAAGCGGGTCGAGCTGACCTGGGTGACCGTGCCGCCGATCGCGGCGTAGCGGGCGCCGGCGAGGTCGAGCGCGTCCAGGAGCCAGCTCCAGCCGACGGCGGCGAGCATCGGGTCGGTGCCCATCTCGGCCTCGAGTTCGGCGGTCACGTACGAGACGACGCGCCAGTGCCCGTCCCACGCCTCCTGGCCGGACGGGTCGTGCAGCACGATCAACCGTCCCGTCGCTACCTCCTCGTCGCCGCGGAGGACGGTGCCGGACAGCGCGTGACTGCGAGGGGCGAGCCGCTGAGGAGCCGGGACCTCCTCGAGCAAGATCTCCGGGCGCGTCCGCACCGCGCGCAACGTCGCCACGGCGCGCGCGAACGGGTCGGGCTCGGCGCCGGTGGGGGCCATGACTCAAGAGCGTAGGGGGAGCGGCGGAGACCGCGCAGCGAGGCGCGCCGGTCCGTCGACCGGCGCCGCTTCCGGGTGGCACGTCGGCGGGCGCCGTATGCCGACGTGCCGTCCGGAGGCGGCTCCGTGAAACCATGGCCGTCATGACCGACACCGCAGCACCCCGCGGCGCCGCGCCGCAGCCCGCAGCCGACGCCGCTCCGCAAGCCGTCGCGGAGCAGGTCACCGGGCGTGCGCCGGTACCGGCGGAGCTGGCGGACGGCCCGTTCCTGCGCGCCTGCCGCCGGGAATCGGTGTCGCACACGCCGGTCTGGTTCATGCGCCAAGCCGGCCGGTCGCTGCCGGAGTACCGGAAGGTCCGGGAGGGCATCGGCATGCTCGATTCGTGCCGTCGCGCCGACCTTGTGACCGAGATCACCCTGCAGCCGATCCGTCGGCACGGGGTGGACGCGGCGATCTTCTTCTCCGACATCGTCGTCCCGCTGATCGCCGTCGGCGTCGGGCTCGACATCGTCGCGGGCGTCGGCCCGGTGGTCGACGAGCCGTTCCGGACGGAGGCCGACCTCGAGCGGCTGCGGCCGCTGGAGCCCGACGACGTTCCGTACGTCACCGAGGCGGTCGGTGCGCTCGTCGGTGAGCTCGGCCCGATCCCGCTGATCGGCTTCGCCGGTGCACCGTTCACGCTCGCCAGCTACCTGGTCGAGGGCGGCCCGTCGCGGACGCATGCCCGCACGAAGGCGCTGATGTACGGCAACCCCGGGCTGTGGAACGCGCTCTGCGGCAGGCTGGCCGGGATATCGTCGGCGTTCTTGCAGGTGCAGGTGGCGGCCGGGGCGTCGGCCGTGCAGTTGTTCGACTCCTGGGCGGGTGCGCTGTCGGAGGCCGACTACCGGAGGTACGTCCAGCCGCACTCGGCGCGCGTCCTCGCGGACCTGGCCCCGACCGGCGTGCCGAAGATCCACTTCGGGGTCGGAACCGCGGAGTTGCTCGGTGCGATGGGCGAGGCCGGCGCCGACGTGGTCGGCGTCGACTGGCGGACGCCGCTGGCTGCGGCGTCCGCCCGGATTGGCCGCGACCGTGCGGTGCAGGGCAACCTCGACCCGGCCGTCCTGCTGTCCGAGCCGTCGGTGGTCGCGGAGCACGTCGAGAGGGTGCTCGCCGACGGCGCGTCGGCGCCGGGGCACATCTTCAACCTGGGGCACGGCGTGCTGCCGGAGACCGACCCGGACGTCCTGACCCGCGTCGTCGAGCTCGTACACGAGCGCTCCGCCCGCCCAGCCTGACGCCCGCGCCGACCCGACCGGGCCGCCCCGCGCTGCCGGGCCGCCCCGCGCTGCCGGGCCGCCCCGCGCTGCCGGGCCGCCCCGCGCTGCCGGGCCGCCCCGCGCTGCCGGGCCGCGTTGCCAGCTGCGCCGCGGCCCGACCGGCGCCGCCCGGCCGTCAGGCCGGGCGGCGGGGGCTCAGGCCCGTGGACCGACCGGCTGGGCGGGCGCCGACGGCCCGCTCGGCCCCGCAGGCGCGGACGGCCCGTTCGGCCCGCCCGGCCCGTTCGGTCCGTGAGGTCCGCCGGAGCCGCCCGGGCCGTTCGAGCCGCCGGGGCCGTTCGGCGTGGACGGCCCGTTCGGGCCCGTCGGCGGCGCCGGGGAGGACGGCGAGGCAGGCGGGGTCAGGTGCCGCCGGGACCGGCGGACGCCCCACCAGATCGGGATGGCGATCAGCGCGATCGTCACCAGGAACGGCGCGAGCCAGCCGAGCACGGTCAGCAGCACGGTGATCGTCGAGACGAACGCGTCCCAGCCGTTCCGCAGCCCGACGATCAGGCCACGCTCCTTCTTCTCGACCTTCGGTTCCGCCGACGGCTCGGTGAGCGTCAGCGTGATCGTCGAGAGGTTGACCCGGTCGGTGTTCGTGCGGCGGCTCGCTTCGAGGGCCGCCAGCTCGCTCTCCCGGGAGGTCAGTTCGCGCTCGATCGACGCGAGCTCGGTGATCGAGTTCGCGCGCGAGAGCAGCGACCGCACCCGCGCGACGCTGGCGCGCTGGGCGGTGATGCGGGACTCCAAGTCGATCGCCGAGGACTGCAGGTCCTCGGTGCCGAGCTGCCGCGACCGCTCGGTGCCGAGCGCGGACAGCGCGTCCACGGTCGCGGTGAACTTCCCGGACGGCACCCGCAGCGTCAGCGTGATCGTGACGTCGTCGTCCTCGCCGGTGACCCGTCGTTCGTCGGCGGAGACGTAACCGCCAGCGGCCTCGGTGGCATCGATGGCGCGCGTCGCGGCGTCCGGGACGTTCTTCGCGGTGACCGACAGGCTCCCGATGTACACCAGCGCCCGGTTGCGCGTGCCCAGCGTCGTCACGGTGCCGGGGCGGCCCGCCTGGTCCTCGGTGGTGGTCTTGCCGGAGTTCACATCGGGGTTCGCCGGGGCGCCGCCGGCCGACGCCGCTTCCGGCGCACTGGAGTCGGACCCGCTGTCGTCACCGCTGCATCCGGCGAGTACCAGCGCGGCGGTCAGCAGGACCGCGACCAGCAACGGTGGTCCGGACGCTCGGCGTCGGGGGCGGATCAGGCGGGCGTCCATGGTGGTCCCTCTCGTCGGCGTCGTGGGGGCTTCGAGCCTGTGCGAGTTCGACGTGGCGATGGGCCCGGTGGTTGCATCCGTTCGACGGTCGTTGTCCGGCCGTGACCGAACGGTGCCCCGGACGCGTGACGCTGCCCACGTCCGGCAGGTTCGCGGGTGTTCGCACCGGCCGGACGCCGTTCGGGTGCGGCACGATGGTTTCGTGCTGTTCGAGGACCGCGTCACCCGTCCGCTGCACGTCGTCGTGGTCGGCGGTGGTATCGCCGGCCTCGCCGCCGCGCTCCGCATTCGTGACACCGCGCCGGACGGGACCGCGGTCACCGTGATCGAGCAGTCGGGCAGCGTCGGCGGGAAGCTCCGAACCGGCCGGGTGGCCGGAGTGCCGGTCGAGGACGGCGCCGAGTCGTTCCTGCTGCGGGTCCCGGAGGCCCGCGCGCTGGCCGAGCGGGTCGGGCTCGCGCACGATCTGGTCAGCCCCACGGCCGCCGGAGCGACGGTCTGGGTGGACGGCATGCTCCGCGCGCTACCGGCGGGCACGCTGCTCGGCGTCCCGGCCGACCTGGAGGCCACCGCCGCGTCCGGTGTGCTCAGCGACGACGGGCTGGCGCTGGTCCGCGCGGAGTCCTGCCGGCCCGGCGTCCCGCTCGGGGACAGCGACGTCGCGGTCGGCGCTCTGATCGCCGACCGGCTCGGTTCCGAGGTCCTGGATCGGCTGGTCGAGCCGCTGCTCGGCGGCGTGTACGCCGGGCAGGCCAGCCGGTTGTCGCTGCGAGCGACGATGCCGGCGCTGGCCGCGGGCCTGGCCGACCAGCCGTCGCTGGTGAAGGCCGCCCGCGCCGCCCGGGGCAACCCGCGCCCGGAGACGCCCCCGACGCCGATGTTCGCGACCGTGCGCGGTGGGCTGTCCCGGCTGGTCACCACCGTCGCGCACGAGTCGAAGGCCGCGATCCGGACCGGGTTGCCGGTGCGGGCGTTGCAGCGCACCCCGGACGGCTGGCAGCTCACGGTTGGGTCCGCGGGGCTCGGCGGCAGCACGACCGTCCGCGCCGATGCGGTGGTGTTGGCGGTGCCGGCCGCTCCGGCGTCCCGATTGCTGGCAGACGTGGACGCGACCGCGGCGGGCACCGTCGGCGTACTGGAGTACGCGAGCGTCGGGTTGGTCTCGCTGGTCCTGCCGGGCCGGCTGCCGCTGCCGCCGGGCACCGGCGCACTGGTCCCCGCCAGCTCCGGACGCCTGGTCAAAGCCGTCACCTACGTCTCGCAGAAGTGGGGACACGTAGTTGAGGCACGCGGTCTCGACGGGTACGTCGGCGACCCGGTCACCGTCGTGCGGGCCTCGGTCGGCAGGCACGGCGAGGAGACGGCGCTCCAGCGGGACGACGAGTCGCTGGTCGCCACCGTCCTGGAGGAACTCGGCACGCTGGTGCCGCTACCCGGCGGCTGGCCGGCGCCGCTCGGCGTCAAGGTGAACAGGTGGGGCGGCGCGCTGCCGCAGTACGCACCCGGTCACCTCGACCGGGTGGCCGCCGTGCGCGCGGCGCTGGCCACCGAACCGACCCTGGCGCTGGCCGGGGCCGCCTACGACGGCGTCGGCATTCCGGCCTGTATCCGGTCCGGCCAGGCCGCTGCCGACCAGATACTGTCGGCGCTCGCCACCCGAGTGCCGGCATGAACCGAGGGGAGAGCCAGTCCAATGGCTGAGCAGGCTGCCGGGAACAACCCGAACGCCCAGCGGATCCGGGAGCTCAACGACTCGATCCGGTACACGATGTGGTCGGTGTTCCGGGCCGAGAACCGCCTGCCCGCCGACCGTGCGTCGATCTCGACCGAGGTCGAGGAGCTGTTCGAGCAGCTGGCCCAGAAGGACGTCGTCGTGCGTGGCGTCTACGACGTGTCCGGCCTCCGGGCCGACGCCGACCTGATGGTCTGGTGGCACGCGTCGTCCTCGGACGCGCTGCAGGAGGCGTACGGGCGGCTGCGGCGCACCGAGCTCGGCGCCCATCTCCAGCCGGTCTGGTCGCAGCTGGCGCTGCACCGCCCCGCGGAGTTCAACCGGAGTCACATCCCGGCGTTCCTGGCCGACGAGCAGGCGCGTGCGTACGTGTGCGTATACCCGTTCGTCCGGTCGTACGAGTGGTACCTGCTCCCGGACGAGGAGCGCCGCGCGATGCTCGCCGAGCACGGCAAGATGGCGCGCGGCTACGCCGACGTCCGGGCGAACACCGTCGCGTCGTTCGCGCTGGGCGACTACGAGTGGATGCTGGCGTTCGAGGCCGACGAGCTGCACCGGATGGTCGACCTGATGCGTGACCTGCGGGCTTCGACCGCGCGCCGGCACGTCCGCGAGGAGACGCCGTTCTACACCGGTCGTCGCAAGCCGGTCGCCGAGATCGTCGCGTCGCTGCCGTGACGCGTGCGGGCCCCGGCGCGCCGGGGCCCCACGGGCGTCAGCTCTCGGCCGGCTCCAGCGTGAGCGAGATCGAGTTGATGCAGTACCGGTCGTCGGTGGGGGTGCCGTAGCCCTCGCCGTGGAAGACGTGACCGAGGTGCGAGTCGCAGGCCGCGCAGCGGACCTCGACCCGCCGCATCCCGAGCGTGTTGTCCTCGATCAGGACGACGTTCTGCGCGTCCGACGGCGCGTAGAAACTCGGCCAGCCGCAGTGCGATTCGAACTTGGTCTCGGAGCGGAACAATTCTGCCCCGCAAGCGCGACAGTGGTAGACGCCGACCGTCTTGGTGTCGGTGTATTCACCGGTGAAGGCCCGCTCGGTGCCGGCTTGACGAAGAACCTGATACTCCTGCGGAGTGAGCTGGGCGCGCCACTCCTCGTCCGACTTGACAACAGTCGGCCGCGTGTGCTGAGTCATGCCTACAACCGTACCTCGGTCAGGGGGTGGCCGACTCGGGAGACGATGAGCTCTCCGGCTGCGGTGGTCCGGCCGGGAGCCGCACGTGACCCACCACCGGATCGTGGTCCGACCAGCGCGCCGCGAACTCGCTCTGTGCGTGGACGACGTCGACCGCCGTGCCCTTCAGCGCGCGGCTGACCAGCACGTGGTCGAGCAGCACCGCGTTGCCCTCCAGGACCATGCTGTACCGGTCGGCGGGGTTCAGCGTCGCGGTCGGGTCCAGCAGCCCGCCGCCCGCGGTCAGCAGCCCCAGCGTCGGCGTGTTCTCCGCGTCGGCGATGCCACCGACGACCACGACAGCGGCGTTCGGATCGGCGGCCAGCAGCGCGTCGACGAACGAGCGGACGACCGAGGCCTGGCTGCCACGCTGCTGTTCGGACGTCCGCTGTGGGGGTTGGTGCCGTCCGAAGAGCGGCTCGTCACCACGCCCGGTGACGAAGTGGTTCCCGATCACGAACACGGTCTGCCCGCGGAAGCGGAACTCGCCCGCCAGCGACTTCCTGGCGTCCTTGAACGCCGGGCTGGCGGCGTCGACCCGTCCCGGCGACAGCGTCAGCCCGGTCTTGCCGTCGAGCGACGTCACCTGAGTGGCCGTGATCGCGTCCGGGGCACCGCGGTCGACGAACGTCACTCGCGCGGGGTTGAAGAGGAAGCCCAGCCGCCGGTTCTCCGGTCCGGAGCCGTCCTTCCCGCTCACCGGGTCGATCTGCCGGTAGTCGTAGCGCGGGCCGCCCGCTGCCCGGATCGTGTCGATGAGCGCTTTCCAGCCCTGCTCGGCGTCGACCTGCGAGTCGGAGGCGCGTCCGTCATCGTCCGGCATCTCTTCGACCGACACGATGTCCGGGGACCGCAACCCTCGCACCACCGTCGCGGCGAGCTGGCGCACGCGGGTCGTCTCGCCGGTCGGGTTGACCGTGGTGACGTTGATGCTGGAGACCGTGAGGTCGGTCGGTGCAGCCGGCCGGGCGGTCTCCGGAGCGATCTTGCTGCCGACGATCCCGGGTGTCGCCAGCACCTCGACGCGGTAGTCACCGCGGCCGTAGTCGAGGACGCCGTCGATCGCGCCGCGCAGCCGGTCGCCGACGTTCGCCACCGGCAACGGCGCGAGCAGGTCGTCGAGCAGGACCCGTTCGGTGTTCGGATCGGTGGGGGTGAGGCGTAGCCCGCCGCGTGCCGTGCGCGGTGACCCGACACCGCTGGGCAGCACCGGCAGCTGGCCGTTCACGCTGGTCGGCCCCACCACGACCGGTTCGACGACGCGAACCAGCATGCCTTCGAGCGACTCGTAGAAGTCCAGTGCGTTGGTGGCCGGTGCGAACATCCTGGCGGTCTCGACGTCGCCGGGGGCATCGGTGCGGACCTGGGTGGGTGGCACCCGGCCGCCAGGGCCGATCAGCACCGGGATCGGTCGCCGCGCGGCGCCGGTGGCGACCGAGACCGTCGGCCGGATGAGCTCGGTGGTGGTCAGGTTGTCGCCGCCTACGGCGCCTCCCGGCCGGTACTCGGTGACGGTCCCTGCCACCCGGACCGTGTCACCACTCTGGACGCGCGGCGCGGTGCCGGTGAAGACGAACAGCCCGTCGCTGGTCGCCGGATTGTTGTCGGGAACGGGATCCTGCATCCAGAAGCCGGTTCGCCCGACCCCGGTGACCACGCCGGGAACCGCGGTCACCAGCCGGCCGGCGAGCGGCGACATGTGAGATTTGCCCTGGATATCAGCGATCCGAGCGGTCTTGCCCGCCGAGTCGCCGTGCCCGCCGGGAGGAGCCGGCGTCGCGACCGCGAAGTCGGCCGCGTTGTTGTCGGTGTCGACGCCACCCTCGGTGGTCAGCCCGGAGACGCCGTCAGCCGGGTCCGGGCCGCCCTCCACCCCCGCCGGGCCACCGGGGTCGTCCTCGATACTCGACGCGCTCTGGCCGCCGCTCGGGACCTTGATGTCCCGCCGGACCACGGCGGTGGTGGGGGAGAGCGCCGGTGCCGGGCGTCCCTCGGAGTCGTCGACGCTGCCGTAGCCGACGAAGTCGCGGACGCCCTCGACCGTGGTGCAGCTCGCGACGCAGCGCAGCGGCGACGAGTCGTGGACCAGCGCGACCTTTCCGCTGGTGGAGCCCAGGTCGAGGGTGCCGGTGACGTCGGGCTCCGGTAACCGGGTCGTGCCGCTGCGGCCCGTCGACTCGGCGATCAGGAACCGCCCGCCCGCCGGGATCCGGCCGGACAACCGGGTGAGGCCCCAGGAGCGCTCGCGCGGCGGGGCGAACTGCACGCTCCAGCCGGTCACGTCGACCGGTTCGTCGCCGCGGTTGGTCAGCTCGACGAAGTCCGCGGTCCAGATCGAGCCAGGCTCGCCGCCGCCGCCGTAGACCTGGCTGATCACGATGTCGGGGGGGCGGCCGGAGGTGCCGACCGTCGAGGACGTGGCGGTCGCGGTCAGCGCGATCGCGACGAGCAGGGCGGGGACCGCCGAGGGGAGGTAGAACGACGGCCGCCGTAACAGCTTGGCCAGCTCACTGCGGCGTACGTGTCGCTGGGGACGCGTCGTGCGCACATGCCGTACCCGATGTACATGCCTCCCCTGCGTCCGATTGCGTCCCACGAGCGCACACGCTACCTGCGGATCCCACCGGGCGGGGGTGGGCGTACGAGCCGCCCACCCGCGGGTCGGCCGAACGGTGGATCAATCCACCGTCGCGTACGACGCCCGGGTCGGGGGCATCAGGCTGTGGCCCTTCCGATCCGGACGGACGGCGAGCACCTGGTGGATCGAGATCCGGTTGCGCTCGAACGCCAGCGCGGAGCCGGCCATGTAGAGGCGCCACACCCGGGCCCGGCCGACGCTGCTCAGCTGGACCGCCTCGGCCCAGTGGTCTTCCAGATTGGTCACCCAGGCCCGCAGCGTCTTCCCGTAGTGCTCGCGCAGCGACTCGACGTCACGGACCTCGAACCCGGCGCTCTCCAACTGGTCGGAGATCCAGCCGGACGACTGCAGTTCGCCGTCCGGGAAGACGTACGCGGTGATGAACGTCCGCTCGGTCTTGCCCTTCCGGTGCGACTCGATCTTCTCGGTGACGGTCGGCGGCTGCGTGATCTGGTGGCTGAGCAACCGGCCGCCGGGCTTGAGCAGGCCGTAGAGCAGGCTCGCGTAGGTGTGCCACTGGTCGGTGCCGACGTGCTCGGCCATGCCGATGCTGGAGATCGCGTCGTACGGACCGTCATCGATGTCGCGGTAGTCCTGCTCGCGGATCTCGACCAGGTCTCCGACGCCTGCGGCGGCGGCGCGCTTCGCCGCGCCGACTGCTTGCTCGTGCGAGTTCGTGACGCCGACGACGTGGACGCCGTACTCGCGGGCGGCGTGGATCGCCATCGTGCCCCAGCCGCACCCCACGTCGAGCAGCCGCATGCCCGGCTTCAGGCCCAGCTTGCGGGCGATCAGCTCGACCTTGTTCCGCTGGGCCTGCTCGAGCGTCGTGGTGGCGGCCGGGTCGTCGAGCTCGGGCCAGTAGGCGCACGAGTACGTCATCGACTCGCCGAGCACCAGCCGGTAGAACTCGTTGCCGACGTTGTAGTGGTGGCCGATCGCCGCGGCGTCCCGGCGGACGCTGTGCAGCAGGCCGCTGGTCGGCCGCATCTCCTCCGGCGGGGGCGGCGGGTTGCTGCCGATCGCGCCGAGCCGGAGCGCCGACGCGACGATCGTCCGCTTGTCCTGGCTCGTCAGGTGCATGCCGTTGGTCGAGTCGAACAGGTGCAGCATCTGGTCGAGCGCGGCGATGAAATCGCCTTCGACGGCTAAGTCCCCGGCGACGAACGCGCGGGCCATGCCCACCTCGTTCGGGGACCACACCAACCGCCGCAGGGCTCGGCGGTTCCGGACGACCAACGTCGGACCGCCGTCCCGCTCGGCCGGACCGATCGTGCTGCCGTCCCAGGCGCGGATGCGCACGGGCGGCTCGGTGCCGAAAATCGTCGTGATCACAGGGCGTAACCGGTCGGCGACCGTGGCGCGGTCGGCAACGAGGTAACTCATCGACAACTTCCTTCCGTTCACCCACCGTGGCGACCCGGTGGAGTCACGAGGGCTCTGCGGCAGCCTCAGCTATGAGGTTGCCTAAACCAACTTCTTTTCCTTGATCATGCGCCTGTATGGGGGTTAGCGGTGCCGACCAAACGCCGTGATCGCGCCCACAGCCCTGGCCAGGCGGCTTCGCGGGGCCAGCGGGTCCACCGGGGATCCGGGACGGCGGGCGGCGATGTGGGGCAGCTGTGAAAATGTGTTGGGAACAGTCGTACCACCGAATCCTCCGGTTCGACACCAGTTAAGTGGGGCGGCGGTACGGTGCTGTTATGGCGTCCCGAGCAGCGTCACCGGCGGTCGAAGTCACCGTTGGTGACCGTGCGGTGAGGATCAGCAACCCCGATCGGGTCTACTTCGACGAGCCGCACGTCACCAAGCTCGACATCGTCAACTACTACCTGTCGGTCGGCGACGGCATCGTGCGCGCGCTGCGAGAGCGGCCCTGCATGCTGCACCGATACCCGGACGGTGTGTACTCGGGCGGCGTCGAGGGCGAGAAGATCTACCAGAAGCGCCTGCCGAAGGGCGCGCCGGACTGGGTGCAGAGCGTCCAGGTCCGGTTCCCGAGCGGCCGCGCGGCCGACGAACTCTGCGTGACCGAGCTGGCGTCGGTGGCGTGGGCGGTCCAGATGTCGACCGTCGAATTCCACCCGTGGCATTCGCGACGAGCGAACACCGAACAGCCCGACGAGCTGCGCATCGACCTCGATCCGCAGCCCGGCACCGGCCTGGCGGAAGCCCGCCGGGTCGGCGGCATCGTCCAGGAGATCCTCGCCGAGCTGGGCTGGGCGGGGTGGCCGAAGACGTCCGGCAACCGCGGCATCCACATCTACGTCCGGATCCGGCCCGACTGGACGTTCACCGAGGTCCGCCGCGCGGCGCTGGCGTTCGCGCGCGAGGTGGAACGGCGGGTGCCCGAGCTGGCCACCACCAAGTGGTGGAAGGAGGAGCGGGGCGAGCGGGTGTTCGTGGACTTCAACCAGAACGCCCGCGACCGGACGATCGCCAGCGCCTACAGCTTGCGTGGCCGGCCCGGCGCGCTGGTCTCGGCGCCGATCACCTGGGACGAACTGCCGGACGTCGAGAGCGAGGACCTCACGATCCGCACGGTGCCGCCCCGGTTCGCCGAGCTGGGCGACCTGCACGCGGGTATCGACGACGTGGCGGTCGGGATCGAGCCGCTGCTGGAGTGGTCGGAGCGGGACGCCCGCGACCACGACCTCGGCGACGCTCCCTATCCCCCGAATTACCCGAAGATGGAGGGCGAGCCGATGCGTGTGCAGCCCAGCCGCGCTCGGAAGCGCTGAGCACCGCCTCACTCTCCGGTTGTTTTCCGCGTCCGGATGGTGACGCGGAGCACATCCGCGGGTCATGCTCAGTACGACCGGCACTCCGGTGCGACCCGCCCTCGAGGAGGCGCGCATGCCCGAGCAGGCCCGAACCCCACTGACCAGGCCGCAGCGAACCCTGTCCCCACACAGCCACCCGCAGAGTGGATCCGGCCGGTCAGCCGCAGGTGGTAGCGACCGCGCGGACGTCAAGGAACGGGTCACCGAGGTCGTGGTGCGCGTGAGCGACGCGGAGCTGGCCGGGGTACTCGGCCGGCCCGACTCCGCGCGGGGTGTGGTGCTGTTCGCGCACGGGTCCGGCAGCTCCCGGAACAGCCCGCGGAACCGGCAGGTGGCGAAGGCGCTCTACCGCGCCGGCTATGCCGTGGTGCTCGTCGACCTGTTCACCGCGGCCGAGGAGCAGGAGGACCAGCGGACCGGGCGGGTGCGGTTCGACATCGACCTGCTGGCCCGCCGGGTCGACGACGTCGTCGGCTGGGTGATGGACCACCCGGAGACGCAGGGGTTGCCGCTCGGGCTGTTCGGTGCCAGCACCGGCGCGGCGGGTGCGCTCGCCGCCGCCGCGCAGCGGCCGGAGACGGTGCGGGCGGTGGTGAGCCGGGGCGGACGTCCCGACCTCGCGAGCAGTTGGCTCCCGACCGTGGCGGCGCCGACGCTGCTGGTGGTAGGGGCGCTCGACCATCCGGTGCTGGAGCTGAACCGCCAGGCCGCAGACGCGCTCGGCGGCCTCGCGCGTGTCGAGATCGTCCCCGGCGCAACCCACCTCTTCGAAGAACCCGGCTGCCTCGACAGAGTTGCGGCTCTCACCACGTCGTGGATCCAGACGCACCTCTGAGTGCACGGCCCGCTCAGGGCGGCGCTGACAGCCGCGCGCAACGACTTGAGTATGACGGTATACGCGGCGTCGTCGCGCGCGGATGTCAGCGCCGCCCTGAGCGGGCTCCACGTCAGAACACTCGCGCCTGGCGGCGCTAGTTCGCAGGGCAGGTGAGGCCGTCCGGGGGTGGGGCGGTGGTGATGAGGTAGTTGGTGATGTTCTCGCGGATGCAGTTCGTCTGCGGGTACGCGGTGTGCCCCTCGCCCTGCCACGTGACGATGTGGGCGGTGCCGATCTCGTTCGCGAGCTTCGCGGTGTTGGCGTACGGCGTCGCCGGGTCGCCGGTGGTGCCGACGACGACGATCGGCGGCGCCCCGATCGCCGCGCCGACCGGGTACGGGTCGTGCGAACCGGGCCACGCCGCGCAGCTCAGCAGCGTCATCGCGAGCGGCGCACCGAACAGCGGGTACTTCCGCCGCCACTCGGTCTGCAGCTTCCGCACGACGTCGATGGTCGGCGGGTTCCGTTCGTCGGTGCACCCGATCGTGGTGAACGCGTCGGTCATGTTGTTGTACGTGCCGTCCGAGTTCCGGCCGGTGAAGCTGTCGCTGAGCGAGAACACCGTCGTCGGGTCGCCCTTGGAGATGTCCGCGATCGCCTTCTCCATCGTCGGCCACTGCGCCTTGACGTAGAGCGCTGCGGTCACCGCCGAGAGGACGTGCCCGGTGGTCGCGGTCCGCCGCTCGCCGCCCACCCCGGGAACCGGCTTCTTCTGGATGGTGATCAGGACGTTGTGCAGCGTCCGCCGGGCGTCCGGGCCGATCGGGCAGCCGCTGCCCTTCGCCCGGCACGCCGCCGCGAAGTTGTCGAACGCCTTCTCGAACCCGGCGGCCTGCCCCTCCGAGGCGGTGATGCCGTCGAGGTTCGGGTCGACCGCACCGTCCAGGACGAACGCCCGCACCTTGGTCGGGAACAGGTGCGCGTAGACCGCGCCGAGCAGCGTCCCGTAGGAGTAGCCGAGGTAGGTCATCCGGCTGTCGCCGACGGCCTCCCGGATCGCGTCCATGTCGCGGGCGGTCTGTTCGGTGCTGTAGTACCCGAGCTTCGCGCCGTACTTGGTGACGCACGGGTTGATCGAGGAACGCCACAGCGCGAGCTGCTGGTTGAACTCGGCCGCCGGCTCCGGATCGGGGTTGGCCGCGGTCACCGCGTCCTTACTGGCCGGCGAGAGGCAGTCGACCGGGTCGGACAGGCCGACCCCGCGCGGGTCGAAGCCGACGATGTCGAAGCGCTCGAGCACCTCACCGGGCAGGAACAGCGGGGTCTGCGCGGCCAGCTCGATACCGGACGCCCCGGGGCCGCCGGGGTTGACCAGGAGCGAGCCGATCCGGTTCTTCTGCTGCAGCCGGCGGACGCGGACCAGCGCGATCGCGAACGTGTCGCCGCTGGGGTTCGCCCAGTTCTGCGGAACCTTGACCGCGCCACAGTCGACCTGGACGCCCGACAGCGTTGTGCCGATCGACCGCTCGATCTCCGCCTTGCAGTCCTTCCAGGCCACAGTGGTCTGCCCGGGGGTACCCGACGGGTTCGGCTGCGCCGGTGCGGACGACTCCGCACGCGGGACCGACCGCCACTCACCGTCCGCGCTGGACGCTCCGCACGCGGACAACCCGAGTGCGGCAACAAGACTCAGGATCAGGAGGGGGAGCCGGGGGGCGCGGCGTAGCGTCACGGAGAACCCTTCAGAACGCGTTCCAGATCAAAACGGACAGGACGGTCGAGCTGAGCATAAGTGCATGAACGGGGTTCTCGGTCGGGCCGCCAACGCTCGAAGCGGGCGGTATGCCGAAATCGGTCCCCCTCCATGTGGTCGTAGGCCACCTCGACGACCAGTTCTGGCCGCAGCGGCTCCCACGACAGGTCCTTCTTCCCGGTCCACCGGCTGGGCGCGCCGGGCATCCGGGTGGGGTCGGCGCCGGGGGCGGGCTCGGCGCCGGGAGTCGGGGGAGTCTGCGCGGCCCAGGCGGCCCACGGGTGTTCGGAGAGATCGGACATTCGATAGGGAGCCAGCTCGTCCAGGAGCTCCTGGCGTCGTTTCGCGGTGAACGACGCGGAGACGCCGACGTGGTGCAGGTGACCGTCGTCGTCATAGATGCCGAGCAGCAGCGAGCCGACGACCGGACCCGACTTGTGCCAGCGGAAGCCCGCGACCACGCAGTCGGCCGTGCGCGCGTGCTTCACCTTGCGCATCGTGCGTTTGCCCGGCTCGTACGGAGCGTCGGCGGCCTTGCAGATCAGGCCGTCGAGCCCGGCCCCCTCGAACTGCTCGAACCACTCGCGGGCGGTCTCCGGGTCGGTGGTCACCGGCGTCAGGTGGGTCCGCGGGCCGGCCGGGCCACCGTCGGCGGGGAACAGCTCGGCCAGGCGGGCGCGGCGGCGTGCGTAGCCGATCTCGGTCAGCGCCTCGTCGCCGACCGCGAGCAGGTCGAACGCGATGAAGTGCGCCGGGGTCTGCTCGGCCAGCAGGCGGATGCGGGACGCCGCCGGGTGGATGCGCTGCGCCAGCGCGTCGAAGTCGAGCCGTTCGTCGGTGACCACGACCAGCTCGCCGTCGACGACGCACCGCTCCGGCAGCGCGGTGAGCGATTCCTCGACGACCTCCGGGAAGTACCGCTGCAGCTCCTTACCGCCGCGGCTGCCGAGCACGACCCGGTCGCCCTCGCGGAAGATCAGGCAGCGGAACCCGTCGAACTTGGGCTCGTAGTGCATGCCCTCGTCCACCGGGATGCCCTTCACCGGGCTCGCGAGCATCGGTTCGACCGGCGGCGGTACCGGTAGGGACCAGGGCTGCTCGGCTGTCTCCGTGGTTTCGTCGTCACCCGTCGCGCCAGGACTCATGGCGGTCAGTGAAGCAGAGCCGGGCGACAATAGCGCAGCAAAAGCACGCTCGCGTCTTCGACGACGTGCGCCAGGGCCAGTTCTCGGGGGTCGGGCGTGTGCGGGCCGATGCTGATCCGCCCGGGGCCACCCCCGGCCAGCAGCGGACTCACCGTCAGACAGACCTCGTCGACGCGGTCCGCGGCGGTCAGCCCGGCGAACAGCCGCGGACCGCCCTCGCAGAGCAACTGGCTCAGCCCACGCTCGTGCAGCGCGTCCCTGGCCGCGGCGAGGTCGACGCCCAGGCCCGGCCGGCCCAGCACCAGGACGTCGGCGACCTCCGCCAGCGCCGCGCGCCGGTCGGCGGGGGAGTCCGGGCCGGTGACGACGATTGGCCTTACCGGTGCCTTGGCCAGCGACGCATGGGTCGGATCGATCGACAGCGCGCCGGACACCACCACCAGCGTCGGCGTGGGCGCGAGCCCGGCCGCGACCCGGCGGGCGCGTCGGTCGGCGTCCAGCGTCACCGGGCCGTAGTCCTCGGCCAGGACCGTGCCCGCGGCGACGACGAGCCCGTCGCACCACCCGCGGAGGACCTTGAACACCCGCTTGTCGGCCGGGCTGGACAGACCGGCGGAGAGCCCGTCGACGCTGACCGCGCCGTCCGCGCTCGCCACGAAGTTCATTCGCAGCCGGGGGACGTCGCGGTCGGTCGCGTACAGGCGCTCGAGCGCGGCGTCGTCCAGTTCGACGGCCGACGGCGGCGCGGACGCGGAGTAGAGAACACGCATCGTGCCATCCCACCATCGGCCGCCGGGCGCTGTGCGCGAGGTCATCGCGCTGCCCGGTGGGCCGGGGGGCCGCCCGACCGTAGGCTCGTACCGTGTCCGAGCCCGCAGTCGACGTCCGCTCCCGCCGGCTTTCCGACCGGCAACCGCAGGTCGCCCCCGCGCGGCTCGTGGCCGAACTGGTGCCGCCGCCCCGGTTCGCGGACGCGCGCTTCGAGACCTACCGGCCGGATCCGAACGAGCCGTCGCAGGCCGCCGCGCTCGCGGCGATGCGCGGGTTTGCCGAGCGGCTGGCTGCTCCGCCGCCCCGCAAGAGCCTGTTCCGGCGCGCGGCGCCCGCGCGTGCCGGACGTCCGGGAATCTACCTGGACGGTGGCTTCGGCGTCGGTAAGACCCACCTGCTCACGTCGCTCTGGCACGCCGCACCGAAACCGGCCGGGTACGGGACGTTCGTCGAGCTGACCCACCTGGTCGGTGCGCTCGGTTTCGGCGGCACCGTGGACGCGCTCGGGTCGCTGCGGCTGCTCTGCGTCGACGAGTTCGAGCTGGACGACCCGGGCGACACCGTGCTCGTCTCGTCGCTGCTGACCCGGCTGGTGGAGCGCGGGGTCGCGCTCGCCGCGACGTCGAACACGCTGCCGGACAAGCTCGGCGAGGGCCGCTTCGCGGCCGAGGACTTCCTGCGCGAGATCCAGGCCCTGTCCCAGCAGTTCGACGCCGTCCGCGTGGACGGTCCGGACTACCGGCACCGGGACGCGGTGGACGCGCCGGAGCCGCTGGACGAGGCTGTCGTGCGGGACCGGGTCGCGGCGGACCCGACGGCGACCGCCGACGACTGGCCGACGCTGCTCGCGCACCTGGCCACGCTGCACCCGTCCCGGTACGGCGCGCTGCTCGACGGCGTCGAGTCGGTGGGGCTGACCGGGTTGACGCCCGTCCCGGACCAGAACACCGCACTCCGGGTCGTGGTCCTCGTCGACCGGCTCTACGACCGCAGCCTGCCGGTTCACGCGTCCGGCTGCCCGGTCGACCAGATCTTCACCCCGGAGATGCTGGCCGGCGGCTACCGCAAGAAGTACCTGCGTGCGCTCTCGCGGCTCACCGCCCTGGCTCGGGCGGCCGGCTAGCGCTATTCCGTGCTGGGACCGGTCGGGCGTTGTGGTGGGCGCGGCGGGCGGTGCTGGCATGCGCACCAGTTACCGCCGCGGCACTCGGAGTGGCGACCTTCGCGACAGGCGGAACAGATCACCGCATCAGTGTGCGGGCACGCCTCCCTTGCCTGGCAAGTAGCGTGTTACATAATAAATCGGGGTGAAACGGACTCGCTGTAACGAAGGGGTGGTAACACCGGCCTATGACCTCGACGGCGAGCATCCTCCGCGCAGGGTTCGGTGCGCTCGTAGCGCTCCTCCTGCTGCTCGGTGGTGCCCGGCTGGCGGTCGGCCAGTACCTCGCGACGAACGTCGACGCGACGATCGGGCGCGCCGCGAACGCCACTGCGGCCAACGCTGCGCTGCTCCAGGCCCTCACCGACGCCGAGACCGGTCTGCGTGGTTACCAGCTGACCGGCGAGCGGTCGTTCCTCGAGCCGTATCGCCGCGGGATCGCGCAGTACCCCGCCGCGCGGGACGTCGTGGTCGACGCGGCCGACGATTCCGGGACCGACGCGCTCCGGGCGCTGGTGGCGACGCAGGTTGCGCGCGCGGATGCCTGGCTGGCGTTCGCGGCTCCGCTGGCCGGTTCCCCGGCGGGTAGGGACCCCGGGTCCGCCGCTGCGGTCGCGCGCGGCAAGGCGCTGTTCGACCAGCTGCGCGCCGTGAACACTCAGGTCAGCGCCGAGTTCCACGCGCAGCGCACGACCGTGCTCGACCGGTTCCGGACGATCACGCTGGTCAGCGACGTGGTGACCGCGCTGCTCACGATCCTGGCCGCGGTCGTCGCGCTCGTACTCGGGCTCCGGACCACCCGGCTGTTCGTCACGCCGCTGGAGAACATCCGGACCACGCTCGCGCGCCTCAACCGCGGCGACCGATCGGCGCGCGGCCGCGTCACCGGGCCGCCCGAGGTACGGAAGGTCGTCCGGGAGATCAACGAGCTGGCGGACGAGAGCGAACGGCTGCGCTCGTCGGAGGCCGATCGGGCCCGGATTCGCCAGGAGGCCCACGACCTCGGGGCGAGCGTGAGCGGTTCGCTGGACCGGGACGCGATCCTCGACCAGGTCGTAGCGGGGCTGGGTGTCGCGCTCGGCGTCGACTACGTCTACGTGCGGCTCGCCGAGGGGGGATCGGCGAGCTCCGTCGACCGGCTCTGGAACCGCCAGGGTCGGACGCCGCCCTCGGTCGAAGCGTTCCGCGAGGCCACCGCCGCGACGCCGTGGCCACGCAACAGCGTGTGGGCTGACCGATCGGCGCCGGCGCAGCCGGACGCGCCCGACCGTGTGCTGGCGGCGGCGGTGCTGGCGGCCGGGGGAGCCCGGTCGTGTCTGCTGACCGGTTTTGCCGTGGACGGGGAGGCGTCCGGCCTCATCGTCCTCGTGCAGGCCGACGCGGCGCGCACCTGGACCGGCGACGAGCGGGCGCTGCTGGAGGCGGTCGCTGCCGACGCAGGCCGCGGGTTGCACGTCGCCCAGGTCTACGGGCACCAGCGGGAACTCGCCGAGCGTTTCCAGGACCTGGACCGGCAGAAGACCGACTTCATCTCCACCGTGTCGCACGAGTTGCGGACCCCGCTGACCAGCATCCTCGGTTACCTGGAGATCCTGCTCTCCGGCGATCAGGGTGAGCTGACCGAGGCGCAGGAGCGCAGCCTGAAGGTGGTCGAGCGCAACGCCGAGCGGTTGCGTGAGCTGGTCGGTGACCTGCTCACGCTCTCCCGGATCGGGTCCGGCAGCCTGGAGATGACCGCGACCAGGGTGGAGATCGCGTCGCTGGTCGAGAGCGTGCGTGGGGTGTTCGGGCCGGTGGCGGCCGGGTCCGGGCTCACGCTGGAGTGCGACGCGGCCACCGACCTCGCGGTGAACGGCGACGCCCGTCAGCTCGAGCGGGTGCTGCTGAACCTCGTCGGCAACGCGGTGAAGTTCACGCCGGCCGGCGGGACCGTACGCGTGGTCGCGCGGCCCGAGCGAGCCGATCGGGTGATCGTGGAGATCACCGACACCGGGATCGGGATCCCGGTGTCGGACCAGGAGAGGCTGTTCCAGCCGTTCCAGCGGGCGTCGAACGCGGTGGCGAGCGCGATCCAGGGCACGGGCCTGGGGCTGGCGATCGCGCGTTCGATCGTCGAGCGGCACGGCGGTGAGGTGACGCTGCGCAGCGCGGCGGGCGAGGGGACGATGCTCACGCTCGTACTGCCCCGAGCCGTCGGCGCGCCCAGCGACGACGGTGAAGACGAGTCCACCCCCGCCGACAGCGCGATCCGTGCCGCGAAGGCCAGAGCACTGACCCGCTCCTTGCTCTCCTGAGGCGTTACGCCGGACCCAGGATCGCGGCGATTCGTGCGACGAGTTCGCGGGGGCTGAACGGCTTCACGACGTAGTCGTCGGCTCCGACGTCGAAGCCGGCCTCGATGTCCGCCTCCTGCGCCCGCGCGGTCAGTAGCAGCACCGGCACCTTCGCGGTGGCCGCGTCCGCGCGCAGTTCACGGCACACTTCGAGTCCGGACATCCGCGGCATCGACACATCGAGCACGACCAGGTCGGGCGTGGTCTCGCGGGCAGCGGCCAGCGCCGCGGCGCCGTCGGTCGCGGTGATGAGCGTGTACCCGGCTTGTTTCACCTTGAACGTCACCAGCGCCAGAATGTCCGGATCGTCGTCGGCGATCAGAACCGTGCTCATAGCCGTCGCTCCCCGCGGTCGGGCCTCGTTCCTGGACCTGAAACGGGGAACGGGCATTTCAGATGTAATGATAGCGAAACGGGTGCAGATTTCGCTCGACGGTGCCCGGGCGCGCCTTTCCCTCAGGTGAACGCCTGTCGCGTCGATGGAAGCCGCGACGACAGAGGGAGACAAACGTGGACGAGTTGGACGACATCGTTCAAGAGTTCCTGGTCGAGAGCCACGAGAACCTCGATCAGCTCGACCGGGACCTGGTCGCGCTGGAGCAGCACCCCGACTCCCGTGAGCTGCTGTCGAGCATCTTCCGCACGATCCACACGATCAAAGGCACCAGCGGCTTCCTGGCGTTCCACCGTCTGGAGACGGTGACGCACGCCGGTGAGTCCCTGCTGTCCCGGCTGCGGGACGGCGCTCAGTCGATGAACGTCGAGAGCGCCGACGCGCTGCTCCGCATGGTCGACAGCGTGCGCGCTCTGCTCACCTCGATCGAGGAGTCCGGCGCCGAGGGCGACATCGACGTCCAGCCCGCCATCGAAGCGGTGACCGCGTGCATCGAGGACGGGTCCGGCAAGCCCAAGGCCGCCGCTCCGGCGGCACCGCCGCCCGCCGAGGAGACGCTCGCAGAGACCGAGCCAGAGGCGGTCGCCGACGACACGGTCGAGGCGGAGCTGGAACCCGAGCCCGAGCCCGAGCCGGTCGGCAAGGCACCGGTCCCCGCGCCGCGCGCCGGGCTGACGCCCCCACCGGGCGCCCCGGAGCCCGGCGAGGAGGGGAACGCCCCGCAGCGCCGCAGCGTCGCCGAGAGCTCGATCCGAGTGGACGTCGACCTGCTCGACGCGCTGATGCGGCTGGTCGGCGAGCTGGTGCTCACCCGCAACCAGCTCGTGCGTGGCGTCAGCGAGATGTCCGACCCGGCGCTGACCCGGACCACCCAGCGGCTCAACCTCATCACGTCCGAGCTGCAGGAAAGCGTGATGAAGACCCGGATGCAGCCGATCGACCAGATCTGGTCGAAGCTGCCCCGAGTCGTCCGCGACCTGTCGAGCCAGCTCGGGCGGCAGATCAAGCTGGCGATGGAGGGCCGGGAGACCGAGCTCGACCGGAGCCTCTTGGAGTCGGTGAAGGACCCGCTGACCCACCTCGTCCGCAACGCGGTCGACCACGGCATCGAGCCGCCGGACGTCCGCCGCGCCGCCGGGAAGAACCCCGAGGGCACGCTGACGCTGCGCGCGTACCACGAGGGCGGCCACGTGGTCGTCGAGGTGGCCGACGACGGCGCAGGCATCGACCCGGACCGGGTGGCGAGCACCGCGCTCGACCGCGGTGTGATCACCCGCGACCAGCTGGCCCGGATGGAGACCTCCGATATCCTCCAGCTGCTGTTCCAGCCGGGCTTCTCGACCGCGAAGAAGGTCACGAACGTCTCCGGCCGCGGCGTCGGCATGGATGTGGTGAAGACCAACATCGAGAAGATCGGCGGCACGGTCGACGTCGACTCGACCCCCGGCCGGGGGACGACCTGGCGGCTGACGATCCCGCTGACGCTGGCGATCATCCAGGCGCTGACCGTCGAGTGCAGCACCGAGCAGTACGCAATCCCGCAGATCGCGGTCGACGAACTGGTCTTCGTCGACGGCTCCTCGGACAAGAATATCGAGCACGTCTCGGGTGCGCCGGTCTACCGGCTCC
This sequence comes from Cryptosporangium aurantiacum, assembly GCF_900143005.1. Lineage (NCBI taxonomy): Bacteria > Bacillati > Actinomycetota > Actinomycetes > Cryptosporangiales > Cryptosporangiaceae > Cryptosporangium > Cryptosporangium aurantiacum. The sequence continues at coordinate 89,704 of NZ_FRCS01000008.1, read as the reverse complement.
GGGGCAAGCTGCTGCCGCTGGTCCGGCTCGACGAGACGCTCGGGCTGCCGGTCGGCTCGAACGACAAGGACGTCTACATCGCGGTCCTCCAGGCGGAGGGACGGCGGTTCGGCCTGGTCGTCGACCGCGTCCTGAACACCGAGGAGATCGTGGTCAAGCCGCTCGCGGCGCTGCTCAAGGACATCGGCGTGTACCAGGGGTCGACGATCCTCGGCGACGGAAAGGTGGCGCTCATCCTCGACGTCCAGTCGCTCGCCCGCCGTTCGCTGCTGGCGGCCCAGGCCGTCGAGAAGTCCGGCATCGGTGCCGAGGCCCAGCAGGCGCAGGGCCGGGTCGGCAGCGGCAACCGGCTGCTCATCACCGGTGTCGGCGACCGCAGGGTCGCGGTGCCGCTGGACATGGTCACCCGGCTGGAGGAGTTCCCGGTCGACAAGATCGAGCGGGTCGGCAGTCGCGAGGTCGTGCAGTACCGCGGCCGGATCCTGCCGCTGGTGCGGCTGGCCCACTTGCTCGGCGCGTACCCGGCCGAGGATGGCGACTCGGTGCCGGTGGTCGTGTACAGCGAGCGCGGACGCAGTGTCGCGCTCGCCGTCGAGAAGATCGTCGACATCGTCGAGGACTCGCTGGCCACTCACAGCGATCTGGACGACTCCGGCCTCACCGGCTCGGCCGTCATCCAGCAGCGTGTCACCGAGATGCTCGACGTCCGGCAGGCGATCCTGGCCGCTGACGTCAACTTCTTCGACGCGATGGACGAGTACGCGGAGAACTACAGCGGTGGCCTCGAGGAGATGAGCGGCGTATGACTGTGCTTCCCTACGGCCTCCGAGGCTCCGATCCTCACTGCGGAGGCCTCCGATGACCAGCCGTCAATACACGACGTTCGAGGTCGCCGATCAGCTGTTCGGGGTCGACGTCGCCAAGGTCGTCGAAGTGCTCCGGTTCAGCGAGTACACCCGCGTTCCGCTCGCGGACAAGTCGGTCGGTGGCCTGATCAACCTGCGTGGCCAGGTGATGGCCGCGGTCGACCTCCGGGTGCGGCTGGGGCTGGAGCCCCGGGACATGTCCAAGCCGTCGATGAACGTGATCGTGTCGGAGAACGACGAGCCGATCAGCCTGCTCGTCGACAAGATCGGCGACGTCGTCGAGCTGCAGGACGACACGTTCGAGCCGCCGCCGGACACGCTGGCCGGCCCGGTGCGCGAGCTGATCATCGGCGCCTTCAAGCTCGACAGCAGGCTGATGCTGGCGCTGGACGCCAAGCGCGCCGTGGACTCGGCCTCGAACGCGGCCAAGGTCGCGGCCAGATAGGTCCTGTGAGCACGCCGAACCGGTGCAGCCGGTTCGGCGTGTTCGCGTGTCCGGAGTTCTCAGATTCGCCGGACGCCCGGCGATAGGAACGCTGGCGGTCGGAGTGACGTCCGCCGGAGTTCGGGAGGAGTTCGCCGTGCCCAGATCGCAGTCGAAGCTCGAGGTCGAGAGCCCGTCCGGAGCGCAGCCGGACCACCCGGCCACTCAGGTTCCCCAGGCAGCCGGCCAGGACACCCCGGCGGACCCCGGACAGGCGCTGCGGCTCGCGGTGAGCCAGCAGGCCGAGTTGCTCGCGTTGCTGACCGGCTCGGCCAGGGCCGGCGTCGGTGCGCTCGACGAGACGCCGCCCTCCGGGACCGTGGACCTGATCGGTGCGCTCGGCCCGCTGGAGCGTCCGGACGTTCCCGGCAGCGATCCGCTGCGGGCCTTCGCGGTCGTGGCGCCCCGGTTCGCGCAGGACGCCGAGCAGGTCATCACCGACCTCGGCGGACGCGGGCAGGCCGCCTGATCTCACTGAACGCATTCCGGTAGTAACCATGCGTGTGACCGCTCCGGGAGCACACCACGCTGGGTGACGGTATGCCGCAGTTCACATCCGACGACGGTGCGTAGCCACCGCCGTTCGGATCCGTGCGTCGCGCGCCACTGTGGACGGTCGAATTCGGCCGGTGGTCCCGGGCGAAGCCTTGGCGGACCGGCGAACGGGTGTCAGACTGGCTTGCGTGTACAGCCTGGTCAGCGCCCCAGTCCTCGGTTTCGACCTCACCCGGATCGAGGGTGGGGCCGGTGTCTCCGACGTCCTGACCCGCGCTCTGTCGCTGGGTCCGGACGACCTGGAGGTGCTCGCCGAGCATCGCGCCGACGACGGGCAGCGCGCCGATCTCTGGGCCGCGGTGGAGATCGCGACGACCGTGCAGCCTACGGTCCGTGATGTCGCCGGGCTGAGCCGCGCAACCGACCCCGCGACGCCGGTCGAGAAGCGGGCCAGCGCCGCGCTGGGGCTCCTTCAGCGGGCGCCGCTGGGCACCGTCGACGGCTTGCTGCAGTGCGTTCGCTATGACGTCCTGGACTGGACGTGGAGCGCGGCAGGCGAGGCCGAGCCGGACCAGGCCCCGCAGTTCCCGCCGGTGCAGCGCACCGGCGAGCCGGCTCCCCGGCCGCCGAAGGTGCAGTCGGAGGTCGCCTCCCGGGCGACCGCGGTGATTTGCGACGCGATCGTGGCCGGGTACCTCCGGCAGGAACTCGACGACCAGAGCAGGCGGCGGCTGGCTGCCCCGTGGGTGGCCGCGAGCCGGCGTCTGCCCGAGCGGGAGGTGGGCCTCGGCCCGACCGGGTCCGCGATGCGGACGCTGATCGACCGGGTTGCGAGCCTGAGCCAGCAGGACGGCGCGCGGCTCTACAAGGCTGCGGAGGCGGCGCGCCGCGAGTCGGCGAGCTGGGCACCGGCGATCCACTCCGCGTCCTGGGCGGTCCACCTGGCCGACCGGGTCCGCGAGGCGGCAGCCGGGCAGTTCTTACTCGTCCAGGCAGTGGAGACCAGCGGGATTCCGGTGACCGAGCGGGCAGCCGGAGTGTGGAACCTGCTGAGCGGCGCCGTCCAGGCGCTGGCCGCCCGCGACCTGGTGGACGCAGAGACCGCCCACCGCCTGCTCGGGCCGGTGCTGTCCACCCTCGGGCCGTCCGCCCTGGGTTCGTAGTCGCACGCGCTTTCCCCGTCGGCCCGCGCTTCGGCGCGGGCCGACGCGTTTCGGGGGGCCCGGGTCCGTCAGGTCGTGGTCCGGGTCACACCAATTCCTCAGCCTGGTCACCGCGCGACCGATAGGGACGCCGTGACGGCCCCGAGGTGCATCCCGCCCGGCTGCGGCTGCGGTTGCCGGCGCGTGCGGGGCCTCGGCACGGGAAGGCGGCGCGTGTGATCTCAGTTCTGGTGGTCGACGACTCGGTCGTCGTCCGACGCCTGATCGTTGACGCACTCACCGACGACCCGGGCATTCAGGTCGTTGGTACCGCGTCCAACGGACGGCTCGCTCTCGCCAAGATCGACGAGCTGAAGCCCGACGTCGTGACGCTGGACATCGAGATGCCGGTGCTCGACGGCCTGGGCACCCTGCGAGAGCTGCGCCCCAAGCACAAGCGTCTTCCGGTGATCATGTTCAGCACGCTGACGGCCTCCGGGGCGTCCGCCACGCTGGAAGCGCTCGCGGCCGGCGCCAGCGACTACGTCACGAAGCCGGCGAACGTCGGCAGCGTGCGGGAGTCGATCAAGAGCGTCCGTGAACAGCTCATCCCGCGGATCTACGCGCTCGCGCCGCGGCAGCGGCCGAGCGCGGTTCCGCCGCGCCCCGGCGCGTTGCCCGGCCGCCCCGGCGCGCCGGCGACGGCGCCCGGCGGGCCACCCGCCCGCGCGGGTGCACCGCTCGGGCGGCCGCAGGCTCCGCCGCCGGCCGGTGCGCGGCCGCCGGGAAAGGCCGCCCCCAAGACGCCCGGGACCCGGATCGACGTCATCGCGGTCGGGTGCTCCACCGGCGGCCCGGACGCGCTGGCCAAGGTCGTCCAGGGCTTCCCGAAGGATCTGCCGGTGCCGGTGGTCGTCGTTCAGCACATGCCGCCGATTTTCACCAAAATGTTCGCCGATCGCCTAGATCGGGCAAGTGCAGTAAAAGTGGTCGAAGCGACGGCGGACACTCCCTTGACGGCCGGCACGGTGTACATCGCGCCGGGCGACAAGCACCTCGAGGTCATCCGGCGGGGGACCTCGGTCGTCACCAAGCTGCACGAGGGGCCGCCGGAGAACTCGTGCCGCCCCGCGGTCGACCCGCTGTTCCGGTCGGTGGCGACGGTCTACGGCGCGCATGCCCTGACCGTCGTGCTGACCGGAATGGGACAAGACGGTAAAAAGGGTTGTGAAGTTCTCGCAAGGGTCGGTAGCGAAATAGTGGTCCAGGACGAGGAGACATCCGTGGTCTGGGGAATGCCCGGCGCCGTCGCCGCGGCCGGGCTCGCAGACGCCATAGTGCCGCTCGGCTCGATTTCCGACACTCTGCTCGCTCGCGTCGGCCACGGCCGAGCTAACCGGTTGGCGGTGGTCAGATGACCCTCTCGGCGCACGAGTTCCAATTCGTCAGCAGCCTGGTACGCCGGGAGGCGTCGATCGTGCTGGAACCGGGGAAGGAATACCTGGTCGAAGCCCGGCTGCTGCCGCTGGCCCGCAAAGCGGGCCTGGCCTCGGTCACCGAGTTCCTGCTCCGGGCACAGGGCCCGGCCGGTCGTAGCGACCGGGACAGCATCGTCGATGCGCTGACGACGAACGAGACGTCCTGGTTCCGGGATCGGGAGCCGTTCACCGCGATGACCGACCTGGTCATCCCGCAGCTGGTGAAGTCCAGGGGGACGGCGCGCAGCATGCGGGTCTGGTCGGCCGCGTCGTCCAGCGGCCAGGAGCCGTACACGCTGGCGATCCTGCTCAAGGAGAACCTGCCGCCGGGCTGGACGTACGAGATCCTCGGAACCGACATCTCCACCGAGATGCTGGCCAGAGCCGAGACCGGCCGGTACAGCCAGCTCGAGGTGAACCGAGGTCTGCCGGCGCCGTTGCTGGTCAAGCACTTCACCCGGGTCGGTCCGGAGTGGGAGGTGGCCGCCCCGATCAAAAAGGCGGTCAGCTTCAAGCGGCTCAATCTGGCGGCGCCGTTCCCGCCGATGCCCGCATTCGACGTGGTGTTCCTGCGGAACGTGCTCATCTACTTCGACGTCGAGACGAAGCGGGGCGTGCTCAAGCGCATCCGCAATCTGCTGAAGCCCGATGGGTGGCTCTTCCTCGGCGCTGCCGAGACCACGATGGGAATCGACGACGGCTTTGAGCGCGTCGTCACCGGACGGACGTCGGCCTATCGGCCGCGGACCGGTACTTCGGCGCCGGTCGGCGTCACGGGGAAGGGGTGAGGCGAGTGCTCGCCATGGTGATCGACGACTCCCGAGCGATGCGACTGATCCTCAGACGCATCGTCTCCGGTCTGAACTTCGACGTGGTCGAGGCCGGTAACGGGCGCGAGGCGATGGATCGCCTCGCCGAACTGGATACGGTGCCCGAGCTTGCGCTGATCGACTGGAACATGCCCGAGATGAACGGTCTCGAGTTCGTGACCGCCGTTCGCGCGGACAAGAAGTTCCGCGGGATGACGCTGATGATGGTCACGACTGAGAGCGAGCACGGACAGATCGTCCGCGCGCTCGCGGCCGGCGCCCACGAGTACGTGATCAAGCCGTTCACGCCGGATGCGATCGTGGACAAGCTGGTCATGCTCGGGTTGATCCCGGACGGGGCGCACGCATGAGCGCGACCATGGCCCCCACCGGCGACGATCTCCAGCAGATCGCCGAACAGGTTTGGGCGTCCTACCTCGATACCGACGGTGAGAAACCGCTGGTCCCGCTACCGCCGGACAAGCTCTCCCGGGACGTGGTGGCCGGGGTGGCGGTCAGCGGTGCCTGGCACGGGCTGGTTCTGGTGGCGTGCTCTGCGGCGGCCTCCAAGGAGGCGGCCGCGGCGCTGCTCGGAATGGGAACGGACGAGGTCACCGACGGCGACGTCGACGACGCCCTCGGCGAACTAGCGAACGTTATCGGCGGCAACGTCAAGAGCCTCCTACCCGAGCCCTGCACGCTCGGCCTGCCCGAGGTGCACAACGACGCCGACAACGACCCGTGGCTGGCGGGGGACGAAATCTGTCGGTTTGAGGCCACCTGGATGGGTGAGCCTATGGAGGTCAGCGTGCTGGAAAAGCCGCAAGGGGGGGAGACCGAATGAAGATCCTGATCGCCGACGACAGCCGGGTGATGCGTCAGATCGTCACCCGCACACTCCGGCAGGCGGGGTACGACGGTCACGAGCTGATCGAGGCGGAGGACGGAGCCCAACTCGTCCAGAAGGCCAACGACGAGAAGCCCGACCTCGTTCTCTCGGACTGGAACATGCCCAACATGACGGGGATCGAGGCGATCCGGGCGCTTCGTGCCAGCGGCAACAACACGCCGTTCGGCTTCGTCACCTCGGAGGGCACGCAGGAGATGCGTGACACCGCGTCCGCGGCCGGCGCGCTGTTCCTGATCGCGAAGCCGTTCACGGCCGAGATGTTCAAGGAGAACCTCGACTCGATCCTGGGGTGAGCCCTTCGGAGGGTGAGGCCAGGGTCGGGCACGGGCCGCGGCGCGGTGCCGCCGGCTGCGACGCAAGGGGTGGACGATGACACAAGCGACGACACAGTTGCCGTCACCGAAGGACGTCCGGGACATGCTCGAGGAGCTGCTCGGCAAGGACGTCACGGTCGGCGACGGCTCGCCGGCCTCCACGGCTGACCTGCAGAAAGCCGTGGTCGCGATCTACGTCGACGACACGAACAAGATCGGCGCCGTCGGCGGGATGGACCTGCCGCTGGCGGCCTGGGTGGGTGCTGCGATCGGTCTGCTCCCCAAGGGGGGCGCCGAGGACTGTGTCGACGAGGGGCAGCTCACCAAGCTGATCGGGGAGAACGTCCGCGAGGTGTGCAACATCATGGCGGCTCTGCTCAACAAAGAGGGCACGCCGCACCTCCGGCTGGAGAAGGAGAGCGTCTTCCTGCCCGGTGAGGCGGCGCCGCAGGAGGCGCAGGCGCGAATGGTCGCGCTCGGCGCGCGGCTCGACCTCGCCGTGGCGGTCGCGGGGTACGGCGCCGGGCGGCTCTGGATCTCGCTGGCGGGTTGACGTCGGAAAGGCAAGCACGGGGTGATCGCGGCGCGGTCACCCCGTCGTCCGTTCGGGGTGCCTCCTTGAGGGGGTCAGGCGGCTTCGCCGTGGGTCAGGCGGCTTCGCCGCCGCCCGCCTGCTCCTCGGCGGCGGCAGCGGCGGCGCGGCGTTCGGCCTGCTGCTGGCGGAGCTCCTCCAGCTGACGCTGGACCTCGTGCTCCTGCTGGATCCGGTGGTACACCCGGAACAGCGCGCGGAGAATGCCCAGCATGAGCGAGGCCAGCAGGACGGCGATCAAGTAGCGGATCAGCGCCGTGTCGACGTCCAGGTTGCCGACCACGAACGCCTGCCAGAGCGCGGGCGCCGCCAGCAGTGCGGCGAGCAGCAGGACCGAGTAGCGCGCGAACATCAGTAGCCGTCCGGATGCTCGTCCGGCCACCAGGTCCGGACCGCGTGGCCGTTGTGCCGCGCGCCGCCGTTGACCTGTCGGGAGCTCGCGTCCGCGGGCTGGGGTTGGGGCATCGCGAACACCGCGGCGTAGTCCGCGAACTCGGGTTCCGGCGCGCGGTGGGTGGTCCGCCGCGACCGCTCGATCGGTTCCTCTGCGGACGCCGCGTGTGCTCCCCGCCGTCCGACCGGCAGCTCCAGCGGCATGACCGGAGCGATCGGGCCCTCGCCACCGGCGGGCAGCGGTCCACCGGCCAGCCGCTCGCAGAGCAGCGTCGTCCAGCGCCGTGCGGTCGCCGGACGGCCGTCCAGCATGACGACCGGGAGCCCGAAGTGCAGCACGCTGCCCGGTTCCACGGTCGCGTCGGCGCCGTGGACCGCGAGCGCGTCGACCCGCTCCAGCGCGTCCAGGAAGCGCGCGGTGTCCGCGTTCTTCTTGGTCGCGTCCACGCAGGCCCAGATCTGCGTCGGGTCCAGCGCCGAGATCGTGGCCCGTGGTGAGGCGTCGACCGACGACGTCACCGCTGCGGCCCTGCCGATCGGCGAGCCGGCGGTCGCCTCGACCACCACGATCCGCGGACCGGCGGACGAATGCAGCTCGGCGGCTCGCCGGATCGCCTCGTCCGGGCCGGAGATGCGGTGCGAGCGGCGTAGGCCGGTGCCCGCGATCGAGCCCGCGACCAGCGTCGCCGACGGGTCGATGGCTGCGGTCAGCGCGGCGATCTGTCCGGCGACCATCAGCGCCGAGTCGGTCTCGCCGACGATCACCAGCACCTCGCCCGGGCGGGAGGGCAGCGCGGGCGGGTACGGCAACCCGGCGACCGCGCGCGCGACCGCCGTCCACGGATCGGGTCCGACCGCGCGAGCCGCGATGTGTACCGGCACGCCGTTCCGCACGAGTTGGACGGCCGGGTGGTCGTAACCTGGGCGGGCGACCGGTTTCGGGCCGGTGCGCCGGAGTGCCTGCACGGCGGTGGGTGGTTCGTCCGGCTCGGGGGTGCTCGTCGTGCCGGGGACGGTGGCGCGTCCGCTCACCGGTGTTGCTCCAGGGACGCTCGCCGTTCCGGTGGCGGTCGGGGGGTGCGGCTCCGCGTCCGCGTGGGCTCCGTGCGGTGAGTTCGACGTCGGGAGAGCGGGCGAGACGGGGTGCGTGCCCCGCGCGGTGCGAATGTGCGTGGTCTCGTCGTCGGGGTCAGCGTCCGCGATGGCCGCCGAGTCCGCGATGGCCGCGGCGGCCGCGGTGGCCACGGGCCGCATCGGGTCCGTGGGTCGCGCCGGGTCTGCGGGTCGCGCCGGGTCGGCGGGTCGCGCCGCGTCGGCGGGCTGGGCCGACGCAGGCGCGGGGGATACGGCGGGCGCCGGAGATGCGGAGCGCGCCGCGACGCGGCCGGTGATGCGCGGCGCGGAGCGGATGTCCGGCGCGCTGTCGTCGGCCGGGTACTCGTCGGCGGGGTCGGTACCCACCGCGCTCTCGTCCACCGCGGCACCGTCGGCGGGCTCCGCCGCCGGCCGCTCCTGGACCGCCCGATCCCCGACGTCCGCGCCGTCCACAGCACGCCCGTTCACGCGGCCCTCCACAGCCCGCCCGTTCGCGACTCGACCGGCCGCAGCTCGGTCGTGCGCGGCGGTGTCGTGCCGCACGGGATCGTCCGTCGTCCGCTTGCGGCCCACCGCGTCGGCCGGGCCGCGGCCGTTGCCCGCGTGGTGGTCGTGCGCGGCGCGGCCGGGGCGCGCCCGACCGTCGGCCGTGTCGGGGTCGGCTGCGCGGCCGGTGGCGGCGGCGCGTTCCGCGTCGTGGGCCTCGGCCGCGCGCTGCCGGGCCCGCTCGGCCAGTCGCGCCGCGACCGCCGCCCGTGGCGGCCGGTCGAACGGCACCGCAGCGGACGCCCCCCGGGCGGATGGTGACCCGACGGACGGCGTTCCCCCGGACGACGCCGTTCTCGACGGTGACCCAGCGGAACGAGCCGCTGCGGACGGGGCCGCTCCGGACGGCGTTCCCCCGGACGATGCCCCCGCGGACGGTGCCCTTCCGGACGGCGTTCCGTTGGAGCGCGCCGCTGCGGACGGTGCCGCTCCGGACGGGGAGGCTCCGGACGGGGAGCCCCCGGATAGTGACCCTCCGGACGGGGGGCTCGCGGACGGCGTCCGGATCGGCGTTGTCGGCGTGGACGACGGGTCACCCGACCGCGCACCGTCACCCCCCGAGACAGCCCTCTCGGCCAGCACCTGCGCGAACCGGGCCGCCGTCATCGGCGCCCGCTCCACCTCGCCGAACTCACGCTCCTGCGCCTCGGCCCGAGCCAGCAGCGCCGACAACCCGTCCGCGGTCGGCGGCACCGCCTCGTCGGCGGTCGCCGCGGACGAGTCGGCGAGCGCCGCCTCGTCCGGATCGAGGATCTCGACCGCGATCTCGAACCGCTGTTTGGCGAAGAAGCCGGCCAAACCCCCGCTGCGCACCCGCTCGGCGGAGACGATCCGCGCCGCGGCGCCGTGCTCCTCCTTGATCTTCGCGAGCAACTGCTCCAGATCCGGGCCCTCAAGCAACAGCCGGGTAGACACCGCCCACCACCCCCACGGTCTCGATCTGAGCGGAGACGCCCGAGATCTCGGTGTACGACAGCACCGGGAGGCGCGGCGTCACGAGCCGGACCAGCCGTTGCAACGGCAGCCGCAACACCGGCGAGCAGACCAGCACCGCGGTGATCCCGCGCTGCTCCGCCGTGTCGAACAGCCGGTGTGCCTCGGTGACCAGCGACTCCGCCCGCGCGGTGTCGACGCCCAGCTGGATGCCGCCCTCGCCGGGACGGAGCGACTCCAGCAGCATCTGCTCGATCTGCGGGTCGAGCGTCATCACCGGCAGGCGTCCCTCGTTGATGTACTGGTTCGCGATCGCTCCGCCGAGCGCCGCGCGGGCCGCCTCCAGCAGGCCGTCCGGAGTGCTCCCGGACTTTGCCGCCAGCGACAGCGCCTCGAAGATCCGCACCAGGTCGCGGATCGGAACGTTCTCGTCCAGCAGCGCCTGGAGCACCCGCTGGATGTCGCCGAGGCTGAGCAGCGTCGGGGTGAGTTCCTCGACCACCACCGGATGCGTCCGCTTGACCACCTCGGTGAGCGCGCGCACGTCCTCCCGGCCGAGCAGCCTGCTCGCGTTCGTCCGGACGACCTCGGCCAGGTGCGTGATCACTACCGAGGCGCGGTCGACGACCGTGGCACCCATCATCTCGGCCTGGTGCCGCAGCTCGGCGGGGATCCACTTGCCTTCCAGCCCGAACACCGGCTCGTGTCCGGCCCGGCCGGGCAGCGCCTCCAGCCCGTCGCCGATCGCCAGCGCGGTGCCCGGCGGCGCCTGGCCGCGAGCCACCTCGACCCCGCTGATCCGGATCCCGTAGCTGGACAGCGGGAGATCCAGGTCGTCGTGGGTGCGCACCGGCGGCATGATGATGCCGAGTTCCAGCGCGACCTTGCGACGCAACGCCCGCACCCGGTCGAGCAGGTCACCACCGGCGGTGTCGACCAGGTCGACCAGGTCCGGGGCGAGTGCCAGCTCGAGCGGGTCGACCCGCATCTCGCCCAGCAGCGCCTCCGGCGAGTCCGGCGCGGGTCCGGTCGGCGCCGCGGCGGCTGCCTGCTCCGCGGCCTCCTCGACGGCGCGTTCGGCCGGCGACGGCATCTTCTGTGCGATCAGCAGGACGCCGGCGCCGAGCAGCAGGAACGGCAGTTTCGGCATGCCGGGCACCAGGCACAGTGCGACCGCGGCAGCGCCGCCGATCTGCAGCGCCCGCTTCTGGGCGCCGATCTGGGTGATCACCGACGACCCCATGTCGCCGGACGTCGCCGAGCGGGTCACGATCAGACCGGTCGACACCGAGAGCAGCAGCGCCGGGATCTGCGAGACCAGGCCGTCGCCGATGCTCAGCAGGCTGTAGGTGTTGACCGCCTCCATCGGGGCCATGCCCTTTTGGAGAATGCCCACCGTCATGCCGCCGATCAGGTTGATCAGCGTGATCACGATCGCGGCGATCGCGTCGCCCTTGACGAACTTCGCCGCACCGTCCATCGACCCGTAGAAGTCCGCCTCGGCGGCGACGTCCTCGCGGCGGCGCCGCGCTTCACCCTCGTCGATGAGCCCGGCGTTGAGGTCGGCGTCGATCGCCATCTGCTTACCGGGCATCGCGTCCAGCGTGAAGCGGGCACCGACCTCGGCGACGCGCTCGGCGCCCTTCGTGATGACCAGGAACTGGATGACGACCAGGATCAGGAACATCACCATGCCGATGACCAGCGAGCCACCGATGACGATGTGGCCGAACGCCTCGATGACGTGGCCGGCGAAGCCGTCGATCAGCACCAGCCGGGTGGCGCTGATGTTCAGCGCGAGCCGGAACAGCGTCGCGACGAGCAGGAGCGCGGGGAAGATCGAGAAGTCCAGCGGCCGCGTCACGTACAGGCTGACCAGCACGATGACCAGCGAGAGCGTGATGTTCAACGCCAGCAGGAAATCAAGCAGGAAGGCCGGCATGGGGACGACCATCATCACGATGATGGCCACGATCCCGACCGGGACGGCGAACGGCCCCAACGCCTTCAGATTCACGGCGCTCCGCAGGTACGACGGCATGCCCGATCCGTCGGGCTCCCCGCTGCCGTCCTGGCTTGTGTCCCATCGGCGCCGGACTCTCCTGCCTGAGAGTTTCGTGCCGGAACGTTGCACGACGGGTGCGCCGCCCGCGCTTTCCCTACACCGGGACAACGGCACGCCGATGACACCGACGTGCAATCAGTCCCCGCGCCGCCTCCGCCGGTCGCCGACGGCACGTGGACCACCTACGTCGCCCGGCAACCGATCGTGAACCGTGCCGGTCGCCTGGTCGCCTACGAGCTCCTCTTCCGGGACGCGCCGGGGGCGACGGTCGCCACCGAGCGCGCCGCCGAGGCGACCAGCCGAGTCCTCGTGAACACGTTCGCGGAGTTCGGGTTGGAGCGGCTGGTCGGTGACCGGCTCGGCTTCGTCAACCTGACGGCCGAGTTCCTCGTCGGCGAGTTGCCGCTCCCGTTCGCGCCCGGGCTGGCCGTCCTCGAGGTGCTGGAGACCGTCGAGGTGAACGACGCCGTGCTCGTCGGCGTCGCCTCGCTCGCCAACCAGGGGTACGAGATCGCCCTGGACGACTTCGTCTGGGGCACCAGCCACGACCGGCTGCTCCCGTACGCGTCCTACATCAAGTTCGAGGTCGCCGGCATCGATCCGGACGTCCTCGCCGAACGGGTCGCGATCGCCCGCAAGCGGCGGCGTGGAATCACGCTGCTGGCCGAGAGGCTGGAGACCGACGACGACTATCAGCGCGCCCGTGACCTCGGCTTCGACCTGTTCCAGGGCTACCTGCTGGGTCGGCCGGAGGTGCTCTCCGCGGAGACGCTGGCGCCCTCGCGTGCCCGGCAGCTCGAGCTGCTGGGGCTGCTGACCAGCCCGGACGTCGACCTGCCGACGCTGAGCGCGGTGATCACCGCCGACCCCGGTCTGGCGCTGCGCATCCTGCGGGCCACGAACTCGGCGTCCGTCGGGCTGAAGCGCCGGATCGCGTCGATCCAGGACGCGGTCGTCATCATGGGGCTGGAGCGGCTGCGGCAGTGGCTCGCGGTGATGATCGTCAGCGACCTGTCCCAGGCCGGCGAGGCCGATCTGTCGATCCCGATGGTCCGCGGCCGGTGGTGCCAGAACCTCGCGAAACAGGCGGCGCTCCCCGCCGATGTCGGGTTCACGGTCGGGTTGCTGTCCGGCGTCGCCGACCTGCTCGGTGTGGACGCCGCTGAGCTGGCCGAACGTATCCCGCTCACCGACGAGGTCGCGGCAGCGCTGATCGACCAGAAGGGTGAGCTCGGAGCGGTGCTGACCGCCGTCCGCGCGTACGAGGCCGGTGAGATGGCGATGGCGACGGCGGCCAAGGGCAGCCTGTCGATGGCCGAGCTCGCGAAGAGTTACCTGGAAGCGATCGGCTGGCAGGTCTCCACCGCCGCCGCCATGCGCTGACGCCCTCACGTGGGGAGCGGAGGGCGGCGGTTCGGGGGCAGACGGTGCGTACCCGCCGCCGATCCCTTCGCCTTCAGCGACATCACGAACGCGAGCACGGTCGCCACCGCCGTGTACAGCTCGGGCGGGATCTCCTGTCCGATGTCGCAGGCCTTGTAGAGCGTCTGCGCGAGTCCCACGTCCTGGATCACCGGCACCCGGTTCTCGGTGCCGAGCTCCCGGATCTTCTGCGCGATCGTCCCGGTGCCCTTCGCGACGACACGCGGTGCGCCCTTCAGCGGGTCGTAGCGCAGTGCGACCGCGTAGTGGGTCGGGTTGACCACGATGGCGTCCGCCTTCGGGACGTCGGCCATCATCCGGTTGCGTGACATCGCCATCTGCCGAGCCCGGATCTGGCCCTTGATGTGCGGGTCACCCTCGGTCTTCTTGTACTCGTCCTTGATGTCCTGCTTGCTCATCCGCAGTTGCTTGCCGATGCGACGGCTGGCCACCGCGTAGTCGGCGGCGGCCATCACCAGACCGGCTGCCGCCGCCGCCCGGATCAGCCGCTCGACGGTGTCGATGACCTCGCGGATGATCACCTCGTTCGGGATCTGGCCGCCGCCCATCAGCACCGGGATCAGGTCCTTGACCGACCAGTAGAGGACGGCCCCGAGCACCGCGCTCTTGACGATGGTCTTGACTGCTTCCCACAGAGCGTGCGGACCGACCACCCGCTTCAGGCCGCTGAGCGGGTTGATCTTGCTGAACTTCGGCATCAGCAGCTTCGTCGCGAAGTTCAGGCCGCCCTGGGCCGCGGTGGACGCGATGCCGGTGATCAGCATGCCGATCGCCAGCGGAGCGACCGGGATCGCTACCGCCAGCAGGGTGTCGGGGAGCAGGCCGAGCATGCGGTGCGGGTCGGGGTCCGTGATGATGTCGGCGGCCTTGTCCAGCAGTATCCGCGCGCGCTCCAGCATCCAGCGGATGACGATCGGCAGCAGGAAGCTCGCGAGCAGCATGCCGACCCAGGCGCCGAGGTCGGGGGTGCGGGCGATCTGACCTTCCTTGCGGCCCTGTTTCTTCTTTTGTGGTGTCGGCTTCTCGGTCTTCTCACCGGACAGCGGGGATCACCTCCTCGCCTAGGCCCGGACGACGGCCATGACGGCCTCGACGGCGCGATCGACGATCTCCTCCACCATGCTCGGCAGGATGCCGATCGCGATCCCGGCCAGCAGGACCGTGAGCAGGATCTTCGCCGGGAAACCCAGCGAGAACGCGTTCAGCGCCGGCGCGACCCGGGTCAGCAGGCCGAGCGCGACGTCAGCGCAGAACAGCACCGCGATCAGCGGTCCGGCGATCTGCAGCGCGGCCAGGAACATGTGGCCCAGACCGGTGCTCAGCGCGTCGCCGAGCGCCGCGAACGAGAGGATGCCGGTCAGCGGCACCGCGTCGTACGAGGCGGCGAACCCCCGGATCACCAGCGCGTGCCCACCGGTCGCGAACAGCAGCGTGGTCGCCAGCAGGTTGTAGAAGCGCCCGAACACCGCCGTCTGGGTGGCTGCCATCGGGTCGTAAGCCATCGCGACCTGGAAACCGCCGAACATGTCGATCAGGTCGCCGGCCATCTGGAACGCTGCGAAGTAGAGCGCGGTGATGAACCCCAGCGCACCCCCGACGACGACCTGCTGCGCGGAGCTCGACACCACCGCTGGCCAGTCCATCGGCGGCGCCTGGCCGCGCAGCGCGGGCGCCACCGACAGGGCGATCGCCAGCGCGAGGATCGCCCGGATCCGCGGCGACACCAGCGGAGACGCGAACGGGGGCGACACGGTCACCCAGGCGGCGGCGCGGACCATGGCGAGCAGCACGGTCACCAGGACCGTCCCGTCGAACTGCCACGTCATCCGGCCCGCCCCCGGTCGCGGACTCAGGATCCGGACAGCAGCGTAGGAATCCGGGCATAGAGCTGAGTGGTGTACGAGACCAGCTCGTGCAGCATCCAGTTCCCGGTGAGCAGCAGCGCACCCCCGGCGGCGATCGCCTTCGGGACGAACGAGAGCGTCTGCTCCTGGATCTGGGTCACCGACTGGAACAGCGAGATCAGGAAGCCGACCGCGAGCGTCGTGAGCAGGATCGGCGCGCTGAGCTTCGCGATGATCGTCATCGTGAAGAGCCCGATCTCGATGATCTGGGCATCCGTCATGACGCCTCCTAGCGATAGCTGGCGACCAGAGCGGTCACCACGAGGGTCCAGCCGTTGGACATGACGAAGAGCAGGAGTTTGAACGGCAGCGACACCATCACCGGCGGCAGCATCATCATGCCCAGCGACATCAGCGACGCCGACACGACCATGTCGACGACGATGAACGGCAGGAAGATGACAAAGCCGATGATGAACGCGGCTCGCAGTTCGGACAGGACGAACGCGGGGATCAGCACCGGCAGCGAGACGTCGTCCCTGTTCTTCGGACGCGGTTTGTCGGCGACGCGGTTGAGCAGCGCGATCTCGTCCTTGCGGGTGTGCTTGAGCATGAATTCCCGCATCGGCTTGACGCCGTCGTCGAACGCTTGCGCCTGGGTCTTGGTGCCCTTCAGGTAGGGCTGGACGCCTTGCTCGTTCACCTGGCTGAACACCGGCGTCATGATGAACATGCTGAGGAAGAGCGCCAGCCCGGCGATCACCTGGTTCGGTGGGACGGTCTGCAGGCCGAGCGCGTTCCGGACGATGCTCAGTACGACGTAGACCTTCGTGAACGACGTGCAGAGCAGCAGCACCGACGGCGCGATCGAGAGCACGGTCAGTGCGATCAGGAGCGTGATCGCGGTGCTCGGCTTGCCGTTCGGCCCGTTGTTGACGTTGACCGTGACCTGCCCGCCCGGCGGAACCGGCGGCGTAGGCGCGGCTGGCTCCACCCGCGGCGCGCCTGGCTCCACCCGCGGCGCGGCGGGCCCGGCAACAGGAGCGGCCGGCTCGGCGAACGGCGCGAAAGGCGCGGCGGTGTACGCGGCGGGCAACGGTGCCGCGGCCGCTACTCCGGACAGGAGGGACGGGCCGCCCCAGAGTCCTAGGGCGGTGGCGAGGCCGAGGAGCACCATCCCCGCCCGGTGCGTCATCGTGGGCGGCTCGACCGATCGCGCAGGAACTCGACCGCCTGGTACCAGGTCGCGGGGGAGAGCATCGAGCCGGCGAGCGGCCCCCGGTCGGCCTCGTGGGCCGCGTGCCGCGCCCGCGACGCCGACCGCGCCTCCGGCGCCGACCTCGCGCCCGGCGCGGCCCCCGAAACCGCCCCGGACGAACGCCCGGACGAATCCAGCACGTCGTCGCCCTGAGCGTCGGCCAGGACATCGGCGAACGGAACCCGTTCGAACGCGGCGAGCGGCGCCTCGGTCAGGTATGTCACCTGTCCGTCGGTGACGCCGAGGACCAGCGCTCGATCGTCCACCTTGACGACGGCCACCGACGCGGTGCGGCTCAGCGGCTGCCGGGACAGCACCGCGAGCGCGCCCGCACCGCGGGCACCGAGCGGGCGCCGCACCAGGCGAGCCAGCCCCCACATCAGGAACAGGACGACCGCGAGCGAGAAGATCGCCCGTAGCGTGACCTCGATCATGGTCCTCCTCCCTGGGGGCGATCGCTGTCCGGCGTGATGATCTCGGTGACCCGGATGCCGAAGTTCTCGTCGATCACGACCACCTCGCCGCGGCCGATCATTCGTCCGTTCACCAGCAGATCGGCCGGGCTCCCGGCGAGCCGGTCGAGCTCCACCACCGACCCGGGGATGAGCGACAGCAGGTCGCGAACCGTCATCCGGGTCTGCCCGAGCTCCGCGGTGACGTCCATCTCGACGCCGTGCAGCAGGTCCAAGCCGTGCCGCAGCGGAGCACCGGACCCACCCGGCCCGCCGGGCGCCGCCGTGCTGGTCACCGCCGTGATCAGCAGGCCGACCAGCGCACGGACGCCGGTGTCGTCGTTGAGCAGTACGAATGCGGCGTCACCGGAGTCGGCGAGCGCGGTGAGTCCCGCCTCCAGGTCCGGAACCGGAATGCCCTGCTCGACGACGACCGCGCCGAGCGTGGCCGCCGCCGCCTCGGCGACCGGCTGGAGGGCCTGGGTGAGGTCCAGCGCGCCCATCGGGCTCTGGGCCAGCGCGTCCACCAGGTCCTGGCTGACCGCGACCAGCAGCTGTCCCTGCGCCGCACCGGAGAAGCTGGCGAGCACGCCCTGCCCGACCAGCCCACCGGTGTCGGGCGCGACCTGGGGCTCGCCGGCGGTGAGCGGATCGACCGCGGGCAGCAGCGGCAGCGCCGCGGTGGCTGCGGCGCCGACCTGTGCGAGCACGCTCGCTGCGGCCTCAGTGGGAGCGGTCAACGCCTGGCGTCCTCTCTCGGGGAGTCGACGACCAGGCAGGCCAGCCGCGCGCCGTGGTTACCGGGGACGGCGTGAGCCAGAGTGATGCCGGCCGTGCTGACCGTCAGCGGCCGGTTGACCGGGTGGTTGAGGGTGACCACGTCTCCCGGTTCCAGCGCGACGATCTGTTCGGGGTACATCTGCGTGGCGCCGAAGCGGACGACGACCGGCAGCTTCGCGCCGAGCAGGCCGGCGGTGAGGTTACGCAGCGCGGCGTCCCTGGCCTGCCGCTCGGCCGGCGTCAACGCGAGCGCCTCGTCGACCTTCTGCAGCGCCAGCATCACCGCGGCGAACGGCAGCGCCATCGTGGCGACGCATTCCTGGCCGCCGACCTTCATCTCCAGCGAGACGACCACCATCGGGTCCGACGGCGCCGCGGCCTGGGCGAACTGCGGGTTGTACTCGATCGCGCCCGCTTTCGGGTCGATCGTCTTGACCGTGTCGAACGAGTACCGGAACTCGCCGAGGATGCGCTCGAGCAAGCCGCGGAACAGCACGGTCTCGATCTCCGACAGCTGGCGCTGCGGCTGCGCGCCGCCGGGTCCGCCGAGCAGGTGGTCGAGGCACGCGAGCGCCATCTCCACCGGGACCTCGAACAGTGTGATGCCGGGCAGCGGGTCGAGCGTCACCATCGTGAGCAGCGTCGGGTTGCCGATCTGCGCGATGTACTCGTCGTAGCTCAGCTGTTCGATCGAGAGCAGGGTCACCTGGGAGATCGCCCGGAGGCTCGAGGTCAGCAACGTGGTGTACTGCCGCGCGAACGTCTCGTACGTCATCTGCAGGGTGCGCGCGTGCTCCCGGGAGAGCTTCGTCGGCCGACGGAAGTCGTACAGCTGGGGCCCGGTGCCCTTCGAACGCCGTGACAACCGGCCGGCGTTACGGGGGGCGCCGGCGGGCGCGGACGACGAAGTCACGTCCGCCCGATCGTCGGGCTGAGCGCAATTCTGAGCAGAATGCGTTTCATGTAATTGTGAACGGCGATAACGCCCGTCACTGGATGACGAACTCGGTGAAATACACCGCCATCACGTATTCGTGCCCCTCCTGGGTGTAGGCCTCGACGACCTTCTCGGTCAGTTCGGCCTTCTCTGCTTCCCGCTGTTTGTTGGTCGAGAGCTCCGCCACCTCGAGGTTGCTGAACTGCGAGATGACCAGGTCGAGCGCCTTGCTGGTGTCTACCGTCTCGTGCGCTTCGGTGGTCGTTTGCAGGCCGATCGCAATCTTCAGGTAGTGCCCGTCGGCGAGGTTGACCGTGATGGCCTCCGCGACGACGACGGCGCTGGGCGTGGGCTCGGGATGGGCCTCTTCTTCGCCCGAGCCGGAGAAGAACGCGAAGTAGGCACCGAGGCCGCCGCCGATCAGGACCACCACCGCAGCCACGATGATGATCAGCAGCTTCTTGCTGCCGCCCTTCTTCTTCTCCTTGTCCTTGTCCTCATCTGCCATCGAACGTACCGATCATCATTTTTCGCACTTTAGTCGTGCGAATCGGTTTCCGTCGAGTGATCGGAGGTCGTGGCGGATGGGGTAGCGCCCTCCTCCGTCTCCGCAGGCTCCGCGGTTTCGCTCGCGGTCGGCGTCGGTGTGGCCGTGGCCGTCGAGGACGCCGAGACGGACTTCGCCGCGGCCGGGAGGAGCGAGCTGGTGTCGTCGGGCAGGTCGGAGAGGACGACGATCTCCACCCGGCGGTTCTGCCTCACCGAACGCGGGTCGCTGGGGCTGATCAGCGGCTTGGTGCCGGCGAAGCCGACCGCGCGTAGACGGTTCGCCGCGATGCCCTCGTTGCCGGTGAGGTACCGGACGACGGCGCTGGCCCGCGCGGTCGACAGCTCCCAGGCCGACGGGTAGTTGCGCGTCGGTACCGGCAACTGGTTGGTGTGGCCGTCCACCTCGATGCTGTTCGGCAGCGCCTTGAGCGTCGGGCCGACCGCGTGCAGGATCCTCTGACCGACCGGGCGGAGGACCGCGCTGTCACCGGTGAAGATCACCGCGTTGGTGATGATCGTGACGACCAGGCCGCGTTCGTCGATCGTGAACGAGGCGTCGCCGGCCAGGCCCTGCTGCTTCAGTGCGGCGGTGATCTTCTGCTGCGCCTCGGTGAGGTTTTCCGCCTCGGCTTCGGCGGCCAGCATCCGGGTCTGCGCCGCGGCGAGATCCGCAGCCGCGACCGCCTTCTTGACCAGCGCCTTCTCTTCCTCGGTCAGCTGGCCGGCCGGGCCGGAGCCCGCCGCCATGTCGAGCCCGGCGCTGTCAGAGGAACTGCTCTGCAGCACCGAGCTCGAGCCTTGCAAGACGGTGTTGGTGCCGAACGCCTGGTTGAAGCCCTCCTGGAGGAGGATGACCTTCGTCTGGTCGACGTTGCTCATGGCGAAGAGCACGAGGAACAGCACCATCAGGAGCGTCATCATGTCCGAGTAGCTGACGAGCCACCTTTCGTGGTTCTCGTGCTCCTCGTGCTCTTCGTGCTTCTTCCGTTTGCCGTGGCCCCCGCCGCCGGACATGTCAGGCAGCCGCCTTGGCGGGCGCCGGGTTCGGAAGCAGCGACTTCAGCTTCTGCGCGACCAGACGCGGGTTGGCGCCGGCCTGGATCGCCATGATGCCCTCGATCGAGAGGTTCATCTGGTCGACCTCCAGCTCACTGAACCGCTTGAGCCGGGAGGCCATCGGCAGCCACATCAGGTTCGCCGACAGCAGACCCCAGAGGGTCGCGACGAACGCGGCCGCGATGACGTGACCGAGCTTCTCGGGCTCCGCCAGGTTCTCCAGCGCGTGGATCAGACCGGTGGTGGTACCGATGATGCCGATCGTGGGTGCGTACGCACCGAGGTCGGCGAAGAACTTCGCGGCGGTCTTGTCCCGCTTCTTCTTCGCCTCGATCTGCCCCTCGAGGATCTCCCGGAGCTCCTCCGGGTCGGTACCGTCGACGGCGAGCTGCAGGCCGTCCTTGAGGAACGGGTCCTTGACGTCCTTGATCGCGTCCTCGAGTGCGAGCAGGCCTTCCTTACGGGCCCGCTCGGCCAGCTTGACGATCGTGTCGACGGACGCACCGGCGTCCACCTTCTTGGCCGTCAGGCCACCGACGAAGTTCTTGAAGAACGCGATCGTGTCCTGCAGCGTGCTGCCGGTCATCGCGGCGGCGATCGCACCACCGAATACGAGCAGCAGTGGCGCGACCAAGAAGATCGAGCCGACGCTACCGCCCTCGAGGATGATCGTGGTGAAGACGATGGCAAAGGCGACAACTAGTCCGATAATGCTAGCGGGGTCCATCAGCGCTCCCGGCGGTGCAGCGGGACGACGGTCTGCGGCGCAGCGTCATCCACGGCGGTCAGGGTCGGGGTGTTGGTGGGCGGTACGGCCCGCTGGGCTTCGGCAATGACCGAAGCCCGAAATTCACGGATCAGGCGTGCCACCTCGCTCAGGGACTCGGAGACGAGGTACTTGGTCCCGTCGACGAGCGTGATCACCGTGTCGGGCGTGCTGTCGGCACGCTCGATCAAGTCGGGGTTCAAGGCGAATTCCTGGCCGTTCAGGCGCGTCACGATAATCACGGCAGTCCGTCCCTGGAGTTCGTCTCGGCGGGCTCATCCCTGAGTCCTGTCAACTGAGTCATCGGCCGACCGCCCACACGCGTGAGGAATCGCAGGTCGCGGTACGGGCGCACTCCGGTTGGTTCCCGGTTGCGGAAAGTACGTGCGTACGGTTTGAGTTGGGGTGGCGTTCGGGCGGTCTTTCGACCGCCCGAACGGACCAGCTCGGGGAGTGCGCCGGTGCGCGAAATGCGCCTTCCGGCCCATGCAACCCGCGTGCACCCGTCGGGCCCTGCAACGCCTGTTCGAACGGCACTTCCGGACGCTCTGCCGCGCGCCACCGCAAGCGGCCGGGGCGCCCGGCCGCCTCCCGTCCCGCCGCCCGCCGCTTCGTGCGGCGGGCGCGGCCCCGGCACATCAGCGCTTGAGGTTGACCAGGTCGTTGAGGAGCTCGTCGGAGGTGCTGATCACCTTCGAGTTCGCCTGGAAGCCGCGCTGGGCGATGATCAAGTTCGTGAACTCGCTGGCCAGGTCGACGTTCGACATCTCCAGCGTGCCGCCCATGATCGAGCCGCGGCTGCCGCCGCCCGGCGTGCCGAGCTGGGCGACACCGGAGTTGACCGTGCCGCGGAACATCGAGCCACCGGCCTTCTCCAGGCCGGCCGCGTTGTTGAACGACGCCAGCGCGATCTGGCCGAGCGGCTTCCGCAGCCCGTTGGTGAACGAGCCGACCAGCTGGCCGTCCTTGGTGATCGAGAAGCCCTGCAGCGAGCCCATCGCGTACCCGTCCTGGTTCTGGGGTGCGACGGTCGTGGTGCCCGCGTAGTTCGTCAGGCCGGCCAAATCGACGTCGATATCGCCGGCCGTGGCCGCGAACGTCAGGGGAGACGGGTCGGTGACGGGGTTGGTGCCGTCGTCATCGAAGGTGATGGTTCCGGTGACCTCGGGCGCGTTGGTACCGTCGCCGACGTTCAGATTCCAGACGTTCGTCGCCGCGGTCTTGGTGAGCGTGACGGTGAGCTCGGTCGCGTTGCCGGAGCCGTCATAGACGGTCAGCGACGGGGTGACGACCGTGCCCTCCTCGGCGTCGCTGGGCAGGTTGCCTGCGAACGTGACCTCGGTGGTCTGCGACGGGGCGAGCAGCGTGCTGATCGGGAGCGACAGGTTGGTCGGTGTCGTGTTCGACGGGATCTCGCCGGTCTCCGGGTCGGCGACCCACCCCTGGACCCGGGCACCGTCGGCGGTGACGAGCGACCCGTCGGCGTCGAACGAGAACGAGCCGGACCGGGTGTAGAGCGTCTCCTCGTTGTTCTTCACCGTGAAGAACCCGTCGCCGGTGATCATCAGGTCCGTGCTGCGGCCGGTGGTCTGGGCCGAGCCCTGGGTGAAGTTCGTGGAGATGCCCGCCAGCTGGACGCCGAGGCCGACCTGGGCCGGGTTGGTACCGCCCTGGACCTCGTCCTGGGGTGCGGCCGGGGATTTCAGCATCTGGTTCAGGGTGTCTTGGAAGACGGCTTGGCTGGATTTGAAGCCGGCCGTGTTCACGTTCGCGATGTTGTTGCCGGTGACGTCCATCATCTGCTGGTGGGCGCGAAGACCGCTGATACCGGAGAAGAGCGAGCGCAGCATGTGATCGGCTCCTTTGATCGATAACGCGTGGCGCTCAGGCGCCCGCAGTGGTGGCGCCGGGCGCCGTGCCGGGTGTGGTCGGGCCAGGCGGCGTGGTCGGCGACGCGGTGGTGGGCGTCGGGCTGCCGGTCGTGGTCCCGGTGTTGACCGTGGTGGTGCTCGCCGGAGCGGTACCGGGCGCTGTAGCGGCCGGCGCGGCCGTGCCTGGTGCCGTAGCACCGGGCGCCACCGTCCCGGGGGCCGCCGTGCCGGGCGCCGTAGCACCGGGCGCCACCGTCCCGGGCGCCGCCGTCCCGGGCGCGGTTGCGGTTCCCGGGGTGGTTGCGCCCGGCGCGGCCGGGGCGGTCGCGCCCGGAGCAGTCGTTGTGCCTGGGGCTGTGGTGCCTGGGGCTGTGGTGCCTGGGGCTGTGGTGCCTGGGGCTGTGGTGCCTGGGGCTGTGGTGCCTGGGGCTGTAGTGCCCGGAGCCGTGGCGGTGCCTGGGGCTGTCGTGGTGCCGGGAGCCGGGGTGGTGCCCGGGGCCGGGGTGGTCGCGGGTGGGGGCGTCGCGCCCTGGGGAGTGGTCGCGCCCGGAACCGCATCACCGATCGGCGTGAAACTGCCCTCGGCGGCACCGGTCGTCGGCGCCGCGGTCGTCTGCGCGACCTTCCCGATCCCGGTCACGTTCGACATCGGGATCGAGAGTCCGTTCACCGTGACGCTCGGGTTCGTGCCGATCGTCGCGCCGGTCACCGTGCCGGTCACCGGGTTGCCGTTCGAATCCGTGTAGGTGACTTCCTTACCGACCAGGTTCGCGGCGCCGAGCGTCAGCTGCGCGGTGAGCATCTGCTGCTGCACCTCGGCCAGGTCGGTGAGCTTCTCCACGGTGGTGAACTGCGCCGTCTGGGAGACGAACTCGGTGCCCTGCGCCGGGTTCAGCGGATCCTGGTACTTCAGCTGGGCGACCAGCAGCTTGAGGAACGCGTCCTTGTCGAGTTCCGCGGACGGCGGTTTGGTCGGCGGGGCGCCGAGTGCCTCGTTGAGCGCGGCACCGCGGTTCGCGGAATTGTTGATGGGAGTCGTCATCGTCAGACCTGGAGGTCGAGGGCGTGGCGGCTGGTCCCCGGGGTCGTCGGCTCGGCGTACCCCGGCGGCCGCTGGCCGGTGGGTCGTGGGTTCTCGCCGCCCGGGTTCTCCCGCTGACCGCCCCGGCCGGGCTGGTTACCGAAGCCCTGGTCGGCCGCGCCGAACCCGCGCCGGTCGTTCTGGCCGGCTCCGGAGCCCTCGGTGAAGTCGAACGCGGCACCGGCGAACCCGGCGTCCTCGAGCTGCTGCCGCAACTCCGGCAGCGCCGCGCGCAGCGTCTCCCTGGTCAGCTCGTTGGCGCCGGTGAAGTGCAGGTGGACCTGGCCGTTGCGGATCTCCGCGACGACGCCGATCGTGCCCAGGTCGTCCGGGCGCAACTCCATCGCGATCCGGTGCACGCCGTCGCCCTGCGTCCGCAACGGGATGATCTGGTCGGCCACCTGCGCGGCCGGGGGAGGCGCCGGCGCCTGCTCGGCCGCCCCGGCACCGGTGAGGTCGACCGACGTGGTCGCGCCCAGGTCCGGTGTCGCGAGGTTCGGCGTGATCAGGTTCGGGTCGGGTCCGGCCGCCGCCGGGGTGGGGGCGAACGTGGCCTCCGGCATCGCAGTGCCCTCGGCGCCGCGCTGCTCGGACTCCTCGCCGGTGCCGTCGTCCCCGGCCGGGCCGGCGTCGACGCCGGTCGCCGGGGTGTAGGCCGTCAGGCCCGGCGGAGCAGCCGGCGCAGGGAGCGGGCCGCCGGGCGCCGGGATCGGTGCGGCTGCGACGGCCTGCGCCGCTGCGTCCGCACCGATGCCCGGTACGGCTCCGGCCTGGGTGGCGGGGTTGAGCTGCCCGAGCCAGCCGGTGGCAGGCTGCGTCGGCACGGTCGGCGGTCCGGCCGCGAGCGCGGCCGCTGCGGCGTCCGGCGGGCCACCCGCGGGCGGCACGGTGCCGGTGGCAGGCGTTCCGACCGCGGCACCCAGGTCGACACCCGGTACGGCGGTGCCCGTCGCGGCGGCCGTGCCCTGCCCGGCGGTGGTGCCCGGCTCTGCGGTGGTGCCTGGGACGGCGGTGCCCGGCACGGCGGCGGTTACGGGGGTACCCGGCCCGGGGACGCCGGCTCCAGGCATGCCCGGTCCGGTGGTGCCCGGCACGGCGGCGGTGGCGCCCGGAACCGGGACACCGGTCTCGGTACCCGCGCCCGCGACACCCGGCGCGAGCGCAACCGGACGCAGGCCCAGCGGGAACGCACCGGCCGTCGGTGTCGCGCCACCGACGCCGGGCACCGGGTTCGGACGACCCGCGCCCGCCTCCGGCGCGACTGTCTCACCGGCGAACGCGGCCGCGGCGGCGGCGCTGTCGGCGTTGGCAGTGATCGCGGCTTCGACCGCGGGGCGTGCCTGGGCGGCGTCGACGACGGTCAGTCCGGGCGCTCCGGCGTCGGCCAGGCCGGTCAGCCCGGGGAACCCGGTCAGCCCGGTGGCATTACCCAGCGCGGCCGGCTTCAGCGCCGGGCCGCCCGGCACGCCGCCCTCCGGCTCAGTGACGACGCCGATGCCGACGACGGCCACCGGCGGAGCGTCCGCATTGATGTCACCGGACCCGGTCGTGCCGAGCGCGAGCTGGCCGTGGGCCAGCAGCGCCGCGGGCAGCGCGAGCGCGCCCGCCGCGTCGGGCGCGGGCATCCCGGTCATCGTCGTGTGCCAGGTCTGGCCGGTCAGCACCGCACGCCGGTCGGTGTCCTCCTCGGCACTGCGCGCGGCGGCCTTGCGGCGCGGCCCCTCCGAGGGGCCGCGCTCGGAGACCGTCGCGTCCTCGGCGCCCTTGCTGCTGGACGCGGCCTGCAGCGCGGAGACGAACTCCTCGTCCTGCTCCTGCCGCTGGCGGCCACCGTTGTCGGTGCCCATCTCACCGGCCGGGCGGGCCGGCACGCTGTTGGTCGCGGCGGCCAGCGACATGGCGGTCGTGGTCGCCGGGGGAAGGGGGAGGATGCTCATGATGCGTCCTTTCCGAGCGCGCGAAGGGCGTTCTGCACCTTGACGACGTAGTCCTGGGTCTCCGCGTACGGCGGGATGCCGTCGTAGCGGCGGACCGCGCCCCCGCCCGCGTTGTAGGCGGCGAGGGCCAGTGGCAACGACCCGAACTCGGTCAGGTGCTGCCGGAGAAGACGTGCGGCACCGTCCACCGCCTGGGTCGGGACGAACGGATCGACCCCGAGGTCGCGAGCGGTGCCGGGCATGATCTGCATGAGGCCGCGAGCGCCGGCCGGGCTCACCGCGTCCGGGTCGTAGTTCGACTCGATCTTCGCGACCGCGGCCAGCAGGGCGGGTGAGATGCCGCGCCGGGCGCCGGCGTTGGTGAACAGGCCCGCGAACGGCACGCCGGCGAGCACGCTCCCGGCGGTGCCGGCGGCGGACGCGGACTCGCGGAGCGCGGCGGTGCGCAGCAGGCTCCCCGCGGCGTTGGCCGCTGAGGTCTGTAGCTCCTCGGCGGGTAGCACGCGGCGGATCGAGGTCGGCGTCTCGTAGACGGAGCCGATCTTCACCCGTTCGCCGGGCTCGGGGGCGTGCAGCATCTTGCCGTTGCCGACGTAGATGCCGATGTGTTCGTACCCGTCGAAGACCAGCAGGTCACCGGGTTTCGCCTGCTTCATCGAAGGCACCGGGGTGCCCTCCAGCCGCTGGTGCCGGACCAGCCTGGGGACGTCGACACCCAGGTCCTTGAACACCCGCTGGACGAGCCCGGAGCAGTCCAGGCCCCGCATCGGGTCGGTGCCGCCGAACACGTACGGCACGCCGAGGTACTTGCGGGCGGCGGTCACGATGTCGCCGCCGGTCGGACCGCTCGGGTTCAGCGCGTTCCCCACCCGGGCGGCGGTGCTGGTGTTCGAGGCTCCGGCGGTTCCGGCGCTGGTGTCAACGGACCCGGCGGCGTCGGCGCGGGCGGCGTCCAGCGCACTGGCGAACCCGGTCGGGCCGATACCGGCACCGAACCGCGTCGCCATCTGCTGCATCTGGGTCTGGATCGCCAGGATCCGCGAAGAGACCTCGGCCAGTCCGGTCAACGTTGCCCCCCGTACTGCACCGGTGCATCGCCCCCGCATGCACCCGTACTGCTCCCCTTCAGGGCGCGTCGGTGCGCTCGGCAGGGGACTCCGTACTCTCCATCGGCGGTTTGACCCGCGACCTTCGGGTTGTCGCCAATTCGTCGACGAGGAGCTGGTCCTCGGCGAGCTCGGCGGCGGCCTGCTCGGCGGCGTGTTTCTCCTTGAGCTTCTCCACCGCGCGCCGGGCACGGGAGGCCTCGGAGTGCTCGCGGAGCTTCTCGGCGACCGCCTCCTGCGCCGCGGCGGCGACGCGGTTGGCCGCGAACAGCTCCGCCGCGAGCGCCTGCCTGGCCGAGATCGCGGCGACGTATGTGCGAGCCATCGCGGCGTCCGGCACGTGACGCCCGCGCAGCACCTCACCGCGCTCCTCGGCAGCCAGCTCGGCTTCGCGCAGCGCGGCGCGCGCCGCCAGCACCTCGCCGCGGACCGCGTCCTCCTTCGCTTGGCGGGCCCGTAGCACGGTCGCCAGCCGGAACTTTTTCTTCGCCATGTCGGGTACCTATCCGTGCAGCAGTTGTGCGAGGGCGTCCCAGGCGGCGCCGGCGGGGTACGGATCGCCGATGCTCTGCCGCAGGAACGCGTTGATCGCCGGCCACAGCTCGCGGGCCCGGTCGGCGTCCGGGTTCGTACCCGGGACGTAAGCGCCGATCTCGATGAGCTCCCGGACGTCCCGGTAGGCGGCCATCAGCCGACGCAGCTCCGACGCCATCGCTTTCTGTTCCCGGGAGGTGATCGCGCCGGACACCCGGGACACCGACTCCAGCACGTCGATGGCCGGGTAGTGGCCGGAGGTGGCGAGCTTCCGGGTGAGCACGACGTGGCCGTCGAGGATCGACCGTGCGGTGTCGGCGATCGGCTCGTTCTGATCGTCGCCCTCGACGAGGACGGTGTACAGGCCGGTGATGGTTCCGGCCGACCCCGGCCCGGCCCGCTCCAGCAGCCGGGGGAGCAGCGCGAACACCGACGGCGGATAACCGCGGGTCGCCGGCGGCTCGCCGGCCGAGAGGCCGACCTCCCGCTGGGCCATCGCGGTGCGGGTGAGGCTGTCCATCAGCAGCAGGACGTCCTTGCCGCGGTCGCGGTACCACTCGGCGATCCGGGTCGCGACGAAACCGGCGCGCAGCCGGACCAGCGGCGGCGTGTCCGAGGTCGCGACCACGACGACGGCCCTCGCCAGGCCCTCCGGCCCCAGGTCGTGTTCGAGGAACTCCCGCACCTCGCGGCCGCGCTCGCCGATCAGCGCGACGATCGTGATCTCCGCTTCGGTGCCCCGGGTGATCATCGACATCAGGCTCGACTTGCCGACGCCGGACCCGGCGAAGATGCCGATGCGCTGGCCGCGGCCGCACGGCACCAGCGTGTCCAGCGCCCGGACGCCGAGCGGCAGCGGGTAGCGGATCAGGCCCCGCTCCATCGCGGACGGCGGTTCGCCCTCGACCGAGACCCATTCGGTGTTGGACAGCGGCGGACCGTTGTCCATCGGACGGCCGAGCCCGTCGAGCACCCGGCCGCGCAGTGACTCGCCGACCTGGATCTGGAGCGGTGCGCCGGTGTTCACCGCCCGGTCCCCGGCGCCGACGCCGCCGAGCGGGCCGAGCGGCAGGCAGGAGAGCCGGGCGCCGTCCAGCGCGACGACCTCGGCCGCCACGGTGTTCGTGGCGGCGTGGACCGAGCCGCTCCGGACGCCCGCGATGCCGCCGACCCCGCCGATCCGCACCAGGTCACCGACCCGCCCGGGGACGCCGACCACCGCCACCGACAGGCCGAGCACGGAGTCGACCCGCCCGGTGACCTCCGGACGCGCGGCCCGGAGCGCGGGCGCCAGCCGGTGGTGGAGCAACCTGCTCACCACGGCTGGGCCGCCGAATCCACCATGCCCAAGGCTTCACCGACCCGGAGCAGCGCGGCGGACAGCCGCGCGTCGACCACCGTGGCGTCGCTCTCGGCGATCGCGTCGCCGCTGGCCAGCGACGCGTCAGCCTCCAGCGCCACGGTCCGGCCGTCGATCACCAGCGGCCCTTCGTGGCCGGCCTCGGCGGCGAGCGTCGCGTAGTCGGCGGGGTTGATCCGCACCAGGACCGGCCGGCCGACCGGGACCAGCTCCAGCGCCCTGGCCACCGCGTCCCGGCCGGGGGAGTCGGCGAGCGCGAGCTCCCGGCCGAGTACCGCCTCTGCGAGCACGAAAGCGGCGCTGACCAGCTCGTCCTCGAGCTCGGTCGCGCTCGGCGCTGCCCGCTGCTCCAGGGCGGTGGCGGCCGCGGCGACCGTCTGCAGCGCACGGCGCAGCGCGGCCTGCCTGGTCTCGTTGAAGCGCCTGGTCTCCTCCTCGACGACCTTCCGGGCGGCGTCCGCCTCGAGTTTGGCGGCTCGCTTGCCCTCGGCCCACCCGGCGGCGTAACCGGCGGCCTTCGCGGCTTCCTTCGCCGCGGTGAGCTCGGCGTCGACGCTGGGCGCGCGCGGTATCCGCGCGCCGGCCCGGCTCAGGTTGGTGTCGAACGGCGCTTTGACCGCGCCGTCCGCGGCGGCGCCGCGCAGAACGCCCGCCGACGTCGGGTCAGGCGACGAACTCATCGTCTTCTCCGCGTCGGATCGTGATCTGGCCGGAGGCTTCCAGCGCCCGGATGTTCTGGACGACCTTCGCCTGGGCCTCCTCGACCTGCCGCAGGCGGACCGGGCCGAGCATCTCGATCTCGTCCGCGAGGTTCTCGGCCGCCCGGCCGGACAGGTTGCGCATGATCTTGTTGCGCACGGTGTCGCTGACGCCCTTGAGCGCGGTCGCCAGGTCGGCGGACTCCACCTGCCGGAGCACCAGCTGCACCGACCGGTCCTCGAGGCCGATGATGTCCTCGAACATGAACATCTTGCTGCGGACCTCTTCGGCGAGCTCCGGATTGAGTGACTCCAGGCCCTCCAGGATCATCTTCTCGGTGCCTCTGTCGGCGCGGTTGATGATCTCGACCAGCGGTTGGAGGCCGCCGACCGTCGACATCTCGGTGGGCTGCAGTACCGAGGAGAGCTTGCGCTGGAGCGTCTCCTCGACCGACCGGATCGTGTCCGGTGAGGTGCGGTCCATCACCGCGATCCGGTTGGCGACGTTGGCTTGCAACTCGGGGGACAGGCCGGACAGGATCCCGGACGCCTGCGTCGCGGTCATGTGGGCCAGCACCAGCGCGATCGTCTGCGGGTGCTCGTCCTGGAGGAACGAGAGCAGTTGCCGGGGCTCGGCGCGCTGCAGGAAGTTGAACGGGACGTCGGCGATGCTCTTCGAGAGCCTGCCGACGATGTCCGCCGCCCGCTCCGCACCGACCGAGGCTTCCAGCAGGTCCCTGGCGAAGTCGAGGCCGCCCTGGCCGGCGTACTTGTTCGCGGTGGCGAGGTCGTGGAACTCGAACAGGACGTCGTCCGCGACCTCGGTCTCGATCTGACCCAGCCGGGCGATCTCGGCCGTCAGTTCCTCGATCTCGTTCTCGCGCATCTGCGCGAGAACCTTCGAGGACGCTTCCTTGCCCATCTGGACGAGCAGGATCGCGGTCTTGCGCAGCCCTGACATCTCGCCGGTTGCGGTACTCATCTACGCACCCCGCTCTCCAGCCCCGCGCCCCCCGCCCCGAGGCGGAAACCCGCTCATCGACGTGCCGATTCGCGCCGATCACCGAGCCAGCTCCGCAGCAGCTGCGCCACCTCCTCGGGTTGGGTCTCGACCATCGCGGCGATGTCCCGCTGACGGGTCTCCTTGTCCGGGCCGAGGCGGGTGGTGGGCCCGGCCTCCAGGGCCTGCGGTGCGTTGGCCCCCTCCAGCTCGCGTGTCCGCTCGCGCTCCAGTGCGGCCTGCATCTCCTCCAGCTGGAGGCGCTCGGACGGAGTGAGCGTGGAGCGCTGCTGCCGCTTGCGGTTGCGCCTGCTGACGAACGCGGCGATCAGCATCAGCAACGCGATCAGTCCGATCGCCGCGCCGCTCTTGATCGTCGACATCAGCTGGGCCTGCCTCTCCGCGGCCTGGGACGCGGCCAGCTCCTTCGCCGCCTCGGTCGCCGCGGTGGTGTCGAACGGCAGCGCGGTGACCGCGAGGCTGTCGCCGCGGGTCGCGTCCAGGGCCGCAGCCGACTGCACGAGCGTCTGGATCTGCGCGGTGTTGGCGGAGGCGGCGACGCTGGAGTCCAGCAGGACCGCGATGCCCATCCGGCGGATCGTGCCCGGCGCCGACTGCCGCGTCTCGGTCACCGAGTTCACCGCGTTGTTCCGCGTCGTCGTGCTGTTCTCGTAGCTGTTCGTGCCGTTCTGGCCGCTCGGGACCTGGATGTTGTCCGGGCCGAGGACGCCACCGACCGCGGTGCCGTTACCGGAGAACGTCTCGGTCTTCTGCGACTCGGCCAGCGGTGCGGTGTTCGCGTCCGAGTTGTAGGACTGGGTCTTGGTCTCGGTGTTGTCGTAGTCGAGGTCGGCGGTGACCGTGACCGCCGCCTTGCCCTTGCCGACGACCTGCTCGAGCATCGACCGGATCGAGTCCTGCATCTTGTTCTCGAACGCCACGGTCTGCTTCGTGCTGGCGTCGCCGCCGGCCGCGGTCGTCGTCTGGCCGCCCTTGGCCAGCACCGCGCCGTCGGCGCCGGCGAGAGTGACGTCCTTGGCGTCCATGCCCTCGACGCTGGACGAGACCAGGTTGACGATCGCCTGCACCTGGCTGTCCGTCAGGTCCTTGCCCGCCGCGGTCTTCACCAGCACCGACGCGGTCGGCCGTTGCTCGTCGTCGGCGAACACGTCCTTCTGCGGCAACGCCAGGTGGACGGTCGCCGCCTCGACGCCGTCGATCGACTTGATCGTGCTGGCCAGCTCGCCCTCCAGCGCGCGCTGGTAGCTGACGTGCTGCATGAACTCCGACGTCGTCACGCCCTGCTTGTCCAGCAGCGAGTACCCGGTGTCCTCACCGGCGGGCAGCCCCTGCCCGGCCATCTGGATCCGTAGCTCGTAGACCTGGTCCCGGGGGACCATGATCGTGGCGCCGCCGTCGGCCAGCTCGTACTGGACGTTCGCGGCGCCCAGGTCCTCGACGATCGCCGACGCGTCGGTCGGGGAGAGGTTGCTGAACAGCGCGGCCATCGTGGGTTTGGACGCCCACGTGGCGAAGAAGTACCCGCCGACCGCCAGGGCCAGGACCGCGATGACGATCACCGCTTTCTGGCCCGGGGAGAAGGCCTTGAAGCCCTCTACCCCGCGCCGCAGTGCGCGCTTGAGGCGGTCGACCATCGTTTACCTGAGCCCTCTACTCACTGCATCCGCATGATTTCTTGGAATGCGGCCACGGCCTTGTCCCGCACCGTGACGCTCAGCTGGGTGGCCAGCGAGGCTTCCGTCGCGGCGATCGTGTAGTCGTGGACGTCGTTCAAGTTGCCGCTGGCGGCCCGGACCGCCAGCTCGTCCTTCCGGGTCTGCATCGCCTGCAGGCTCTGCAGGCTGTCGGCGAGCTGGGCGGCGAAGCCGCGTGCGCTCTCGGTGGTGCCGTCGCCGTTGTTCGCGGCCGCGTCGAGCGCGGTGGCACTGCCGCCGGTGCCGGCGGTGCCCGTCACACCGATGCCGGGGATCAGAACCGGAGCGATCGGGTCGGCGGCGCCGATCGTGTTGCCGGACAGCCCGATCGCGTTGAGCGAGCCGACGGCGCCGATGGGAGGAATGCTCATCAGGCCTTCCCGAGTTGGATCGCCGCCTGGTAGGAGTCGCGTGCCCGGTCGATGACGGCGAGGTTCGACTGGTATCCGCGCTGGGCCATCAGCAGCTGACCCATCTGGTCGGCGAGGTCGATGTCAGGCATCCGGACGTAACCCTCGGCGTCGGCCAGCGCGTTGTCCGGCGCGTAGACGAGACGGCCCTCCGGATTGCCCTGGACGATGCCCCCGACCTGGACGCCGCCGGTGCCGTCGCCGTAGTCGACGGCCTGCGCGACGACCTGCTTCTCCCGATACGCCTCGCCGCTGGTCGGCCGGGCGTCGTTGATGTTCGCGAGGTTGTCGGAGATGGCGTCGAGCCACTTCCGGTGCACGGTCACGCCGGTGCTGGAGATGCCGATGGCGGGAAAGAGCGTCATGTCGTGTCCTGTGTCAGCCCGCGCTCGCCGCGACCGTGCGGATCGACGAGTACTGGTCGTCCATCGCGCGGATCATCAGCGAGTAACGCAGCTGGGTGTCGACGTTGGTGATGACCTCGCGTTCGAGGTTCACGTTGTTGCCGTCGGTGCGGGTCGGCTCCAGAGAGCGGGCCAGCGACGGCTGGGTGGCCTGGTCGGCCAGCGCGGCCTTGCTGATCTGCGCCCTGGTTTCCCCTTCGAAGCCCTGACCGGCGTCGACGGCCTGCCGCAGGGCGTCCTCGAACTGGACTCGTCCGGCGAGGAACTGGGGCGTGTTGATGTTGGCGACGTTGTCCGCCGTCACGCGCTGCCGCATCGCCAGACCATCCATGGCGGTCTTCAGCACGGTGGACGTGACCGATTCGAACACGGGTCGACGCCTCCGTTTCTCCTCGCGGGTGTCGGTGGAACACAGGTCTCTACGGCGTCCCCGCCGCGTTCCTGAGAGATTCGGTCGATTTCGGGAGCAGTTCGGGTGTCCGTCACATCGCGCGGTCGAGGTACGCCGGTGGGGCGGCGCCGCTGTCGAACAGCTCGATCCGGTTGGCGAGGGCGGCCTGCCGCCGGTTGCCCGCCATCGCGCGGGCGATGCCCTCGGCGGCCGCGATCTGGCGCGCCAGGATGCGGTCGGCGCGAGGCCGGAGGTCGAGCGGCAGCGGACCCATGCCCTCGGGTGGCGCCCAGGGGTCCGTGGCCGGGGTGTCGCGGTTGAACTGGTCGGTGCGCAGCAGCTCTTCGATCCGGGTGACGTCCGCCTCGAGGTCGTCGAGGGCCGCGACCCAGGCCGACCGCCAATCGCTCATGGTCAGGCCGACCCGATGGCCATCGCGGCCTCGCGCCAGGCGTCTCGCAGTTCGCTCGCCAGTTCCTTGGTCGACGCCGCCTTGCCGGCGTCCTGCTTGATGTTGGCCTGCACTAGTTCCTGCAGCATCCACCGGTAGAGCGCGGCGACGTTCTCGGCACCGTCCCAGGCGGTCAGGTCGAGCGTGGCGAGCAGTTCGCTGACGATCTCCTGGGCGTGCATCAGCCGCTCGGCCGCGACGGCCCGGTTGCCGTCCCGGATCGCCTCCTCGCCCTGGGTGATGTCGAGCACGAGCCGGTCGTACAGCATGACGAGCAGCCGGGCGGGTGACGCGGTGGTGATGCTCTCGGCCAGATAGCGGGCCCGCATCGCGGCGGCGGGGTTAGTCATCGGTGACCTCACTCGCTGCTGCTACTGCTGCTCGACATCTGGCTGCTCAGCCAGCTGGACTGGCTGGAGACCTTCGCCAGGGCCGTTTCCATCGCGGTGAACTGGCGCTGCAGGGCGGTCCGGCGATCGGCGAGCTTGGTGTCCCAGTCCAGGATCTCCTTGTTCAGCCGGGTGAGCATCGTCGCGTTGCTCTTGATCTTCGTGGTCAGGCTTCCGCTGATCGAGTCGGTGGCGGCCTTCGCCACGTCCTCCATCGTCTTCGCGAGCCCCTCGGTGACCGCGGTCTGGATCTTCGCCGGGTCCCCGTTGTAGGCCGAGACGAACGTGTCCTTGTTGAACGTCAGCTTGCCCTCGCGGGTCAGCTCGATGCCGAGCTTCTTGAAGCTGCCGAAGGTCTCCAGACCCACGACGTCCTTGTCCGCGCCGCTGCTGACCGAGCTGAGGATCTTGCTGGAGAGCTGCCGGACCGTGTAGTCGCCTGCCAGCGGTCCGCCGGACGACGCGGCGCCGCTGGCGGATGCGGTCCCGGCCGCGGAGGACAGGTTGATCTGGGCGAGCGCACCGTTCGCGGCGTCCACCAGCGCCTGCATCTTCGCGGCCATCGCGTCGGTGTCGGACACGACGCTGACCGTGGTGTCGGCGGGGGCTTTGGTGGCGGTGATCGTCACGCCGGGCATCACGCCGGTGAACGTGTTGCTGGCGTTGGTGACCCTGAACCCGCCGAAGTCCGGGTCGCCGACGATGAGTTCCGCGTCGCTGCCCTGGTTCATGATCTGGGGCTCTTCGTAGAGGCCGGTGATCGCGAACGCGTTCTCGCCACCGGTCTTCGTCGACGCGATCTGCAGTACCGGGCCGTCGCTCGTGGTGATGACCGACGCCCGGACGGGCAGGCCGGTCTTGGACGCGACCTTGTTGATCGCGTCGGCTGCGCCCTGCGGTGTGTTCTTGTCCGGGTCGAGCACGATGGGCTCGGTTTGGGTGCCGACCGTGATGTCGAAGCTGCCGCTCGGGGCGACCGGGGAGCTGGCATCGACGAAGCGCGACGTCGTCCGGTGTGCGGTCGCGAGCTTGTCGATCTTGAACGTCATGTCGCCGGTCTGCGCGCCGGCTGCGGCGGTGACCGTGACGTCGGTCGAGGTGGACGTCGCCTTCGCGGCTTTCCAGGTGTCGGGCTTGATGAGGTCCTGCGCCGCGGTCAGCAGCGACTTCATCTTCGTGTTGACGGTCTGGTAGGCGGTGTTGGCCGTCGTGACGTCCGAGACCCTGGACTTGAGCGAGGTCTGCGGCTGGGACTCCACCTGGATCAGCGAGTTGATCAGCGAGGTGGTGTCGATGCCGCTGGAGAGGCCGCCGATGCTGGTGACCATTACGGTTCCCCCTGTCGGTGGTGCGGGTACGGCGGCGAAAATGGGCAGGGGCGGTCCGCGGTGCGGACCGCCCCTGCTCGTCAACCGTGAGCTCGGGTGGAGCTCACCACTCAGGTGTCAGATCAGCCGAGGAGCTTGAGGACGCCCTGGCCGCTCTGGTTGGCCTGCGCCAGCATCGACGTGCCGGCCTGCTGCAGGATCTGGTTCTTCGAGAACTTCACCATCTCCTGCGCCATGTCGGTGTCGGTGATGCTCGACTTCGACGCGCTCAGGTTCTCGATCGCGACGTTGACGTTGTTGATCGTGTGCTCGAACCGGTTCTGGATCGCACCGATCGAGGAGCGGACCGCCGACACACCCTTGATCGCGGTGTCGAGCTGCGTGATCGCCGCGGTGGCGGCGTCACCGTCCAACAGGTTGGTCCGGGTGGTCGGGTCGGCGGCGTCCGGGTCGCCCAGGCCCAGCGACTCGGCGTCCAGTCCGGTGATGCCGTCGGCGAGACCCGCGGCGCTCTCGGTCATTGCCTCGATCGTGTCGCTGGTCAGGTCCAGACCGATCTGTGCGCCCGGGTTGTTGGTCGCGTCGTAGGCGGCCGAGTCGACCTGGAACTTGCCCTCGTAGGTTCCGCCGAGCAGCGACTGGCTGCCGAACATGGTGCTGCCGGCGATGCGGGTGAGTTCCTTGCCCAGCGCCGCGAACTCGGTGTCGGCCGCCTTCTGGGCGTCCGCGTCCTGAGAACCGGTGTTCGCCGCCTGCACGGCCAGGTCACGCATGCGCTGCAGGATCGACGACGTCTCGCTGAGCGCGCCGTCCGCGATCTGGGCGACGTTGACGCCGTCCTGCGCGTTACGAGCGGCGACCGTCAGGCCACCGATCTGCGACTTCAGGCCCTCACTGATGGAAAGGCCGGCCGCGTCGTCCGCTGCGCGGTTGATCCGGAGACCGGAAGACAGCTTCTCGAGCGAGCCGGAGACCGCCTTGTCGTTGACCGACAGGTTCCGGTAAGCATTGGCGGCCGAGACGTTGGTGTTGATTCGAAGGGACATTACGGAATTCCTCCTGAACGAATGGTCCTTCCACCCGGCCCGTCCGTGGACCGAACACCCAAGTCATCGCTCAGCCTGCCGCTGCCTTGAGTGTTTCGCGAAAAAAGTTTCGATGAAGCTGCGTCCGATCGCTTCACGAGGTTTCGCTAGTTCTAGGATGCTCCGCGCGTGTCCGAGCGCTGTTTACCGCTACCTGACACTATGTGCAGCATGGGGGGTCCGCAGCGCAGCGCGCAGGAGGCGATCCGGCTGCGAAGTCTGCGTGACTACGGAATCCTCGACACCGGCCCGGAGCCGGACTTCGACGCGATCGCGCAGCTCGCCGCCGAGATCTGTGAGGCGCCGATCGCGCTGATCACGCTCGTCGACGAGCAGCGTCAGTGGTTCAAAGCGCGCGTCGGGTACGACCTGGAAGAGACCGACCTGTCGTCGTCGTTCTGCGTGCGGGCCCTCGGCGGCCCGGACGTGCTGGAGATCCAGGACGCGCGCGCCGATCCCCGGTTCAAGGACAATCCGCTGGTCACCGAGGAGCCGCACGTCCGGTTCTACGCGGGCGCACCGCTGCGGGTCGGAGACGGGTACGCGCTGGGCACGGTCTGCGTGCTCGACCACCGGCCGCGCACGCTGTCGCCGGCCCAGCGACGGGCGCTGCGTGCGCTGGCGCGACATGCCACCGCGGAGGTGGAACTGCGCCGGTACGCGCGGGAGGCCGCGGACAACGCGGGCCGGGCACAGGAGCTGGACGTACTCAAGGAGCGGATCCTCAGCACGGTGGGGCACGAGCTGCGCACCCCGCTGTCGTCGATCCGCGGTTACCTCGAGATCCTGCTGGACGACGCCGACCCGGTGGACCCGGCGCTGGCCCGCCAGTTCCTGGGCGTGATGCAGCGCAACTCCGAGCGGCTGCTGCACCTGGTCGACGACATGCTCACCGCGGCCGAGTTCGGCTCAGGCGCGTTCAGCCTGCGCCTGGCCGAGGTGGATCTCGCGGCGCTGGTGACCGCGGTCGTGGAGGAGAACCGCCCGCTCACCGACCATCAGCGGGTGCAACTGGTGCTTGAGGCGCCGGAGCGGGTGCCGGTGCCCGCGGCCCGCCGACCGCTCGAACAGGCGCTGCGGCACCTGCTGCTCAACGCGATCCGCTACACGGTCGAGGGGGAGATCCGGGTGCGGGTCGAGAAGTCCCCGGTGCCCGCGGTGGTGGTCAGGGACACCGGGACCGGGATCGCGGCCGAGGACCTGCCCCGGCTGTTCGACCCGTTCTACCGCGCGCCGGCCGCCGAGGTGGACGCCGTCCAGGGCGCGGGACTCGGCCTGACCGTGGTGCGAGCGATCGTCGAGGCACACGGCGGCACGATCACGATCGACAGCACGCCCGCGGTCGGCACCACCGTGCGCCTCACGGTCGGGGCGGCGCCGGAACCGCGGTGACCCGGGTCGTCCGCCAGAGGTCGTAGGGATGGGCGCCGGGCCGGAAGCCGGCGGCCTCCACCATCGCCGCCGCCTCGCGCAGGCCGGTTCCCAGGTTCTCGGGGAAGTGCGCGTCGCTGCCGAACGTCAGCGTCTCGCCGCCCTCCTCCCGCCACCAGCCGACGATCACCGGGTGCAGCGGTACCCGGGTGTTCACCTCCAGCGCGCGGCCGGTGCCCGCCAGCGCCCGGAGCGCGTACCGGTACTCCTCCTCGAACGCGTGCGGGTCGCACGGACCCGCGTCGGTGGGCCAGTACCGGATCGGGTAGTCGATGTGGGCCAGCACGTGGAAGACGTCGGAGCCGGTGGCCAGCCGCGCCACCTCCGCGAGGTAGTCGCGGACCACGGTCTCGGCCGCGAGCACGTGGTAGGCGTCGCCGGCGTCGTACTCGCGGACGCCGGTCGCGGCGGTGCCGGGCTCCTCGGTGTGTCGGATCGTGTGCACGGACCCGAGGACCCGGTCGAACCCGCCGAGGTCGAGGAGTTCGGCGGTGCGGCGGGTGTGCCAGTGCGGTTCGCTGAGCTCGACGCCGGTGAGGATGCGGAGCCCGGGGAACTTCTCCCGGCAGCGGGCCACCGAGGCGAGGTAACCCTCGACGTCCAGCGCCGGGGGAGTGATCACGCCGTCCGGGTCGGTGTACTGGGACAGCCAGTCGGGGAGCTCACGGTCGGGGTCCACGAGCGTCGTGATGCCGAATTCGGCGTGCTCGGTGAACGCGATCGACGGTAACCCCAACTCGACGGCTCGTGCGCACGTCCGCTCCATGTCCCCGAACGGCGCATCCCACGAAAACTGCGTATGTACATGCCCATCAGGTGGGTACGAGGCCATGGCCCCAGTCTCACCCGGCCGCCCTCGTAGGGGTACCTAGGGGGGTGGTGTGGGAGAGGCGGGTGCGGAGGTCGCCGCGGGCGGCGACGTCGGCGTAGTAGGCCGCGCGCCGGCGCGCCACGCACCCCTCGGGCCGGTCGACCCCTACCACCTGGTCCGGGTCGAGCTGGCTGTTGATGCCGTCGCGGAGGAGCGTGAGTGCTTCGGCGCGGAGTTGGGAGACGCGGGATTCGGTGACGCCGAGTTCGGCGGCGATGACGGCCATCGGGCGTTCGTCGAGGAAGTAGGACTCCACGACGTTGCGCAGCCGTTCGGGCAGCGCGGCGATGGCCTGGTGGAGGTAGCCGATCTTCTCGCGGTGCAGCAGGAGCTCTTCGGGGCCCTGGGCGCGGTCGGGGACGAGGTCCTCGGCGGTGCCCGCGGCGAAGCCCTGCAGCGAGAGCACGACCGCGCGCTGGACGTCGTCGGCGGCGGAGTGCAGTTCGGCCACCGCCACACCGAGGGTTTCGGCGAGCTCGGTGTCGGTAGGGGTGCGGCCGAGGTTGGCGGTGAGTTCGGCGGTGGCCGTTTCGATCTTGCGAGCGCGGTGGCGGACCGAGCGGCTGGCCCAGTCCAGGCCGCGGAGCTCGTCGAGCAGCGCGCCGCGGATGCGGACGGTGGCGAACGAGCCGAACGGGGTGCCGCGGGTGGGGTCGTAGGACTTGGCGGCCGCGGCGAGGGCGGCGAGGCCTGCGCTGGTGAGGTCGTCGCGGTTGACGTGGGCGGGGACGCGGCCGAGCATTTCGCGGACGAGGTGACCGACCAGCGGTAGGTGCTCGCGCACCAGGTCTTCGACGTGCCGGTCGGTAGTGGTGTCAGCGGTGAGGCGCACAGTTTCGGCCCTTTCGCGTCGATCGACGTCTCTGCTTGCCTCGGCTCCCGCCCCCCGCAAAACGGGACCGTCCGAGCCGGGTAATCGCAGACCCTCTGGGCGCAGAGTGCGGTTATCGGTAGCCACACGGGTGCGCCTAGTTGCAGGGTGTAACCCCTTCGACCATCA
Source organism: Cryptosporangium aurantiacum (assembly GCF_900143005.1). NCBI lineage: Bacteria > Bacillati > Actinomycetota > Actinomycetes > Cryptosporangiales > Cryptosporangiaceae > Cryptosporangium > Cryptosporangium aurantiacum. Next base: position 49,435 of record NZ_FRCS01000008.1, on the reverse strand, counting down.
AAAACACTATTGATCCCATTTGCAACAAAAGTTGCAGCTCGGATCCGCCCCGGGTGCACGGAAACCTCTCAGGCTGTTCGAGGCGCTGCCGACGGTCAGTGCAGCAAGGGGTGCCGTTCCGGTGCTCCGCCGGAGCAGAGAAGGGTCGACCCGTGGCTTTTGCGGATCTGTCGAACATCCTCTGGCGCGGACGGGAGATGCTCGAACTGCTGCTCTTCAAGCTCGAAGAGGAGCAGCTGGTCCTGGCTTCGGCCCGCACCCGCTGGCTCGCTCACGCCACGCGTGAGGTCGAGCTCGTGCTGGAGCAGATCCGCCAGGTCGAGGTGCTGCGCGCGGCGGAGGTCGAGGTCGTCGCGGCCCTGCTCGGCCTACCCCCCAACCCGAGCCTGTCCGCGCTGGCCGAGGCCGCGCCGGACCCCTGGGGAAAACTGTTCGCCGAACACCGGAAAGCCTTTCTGACGCTGACCGCCGAGATCACCGCCCTTGCCGACGCCAACCGCGACCTGCTCACCTCCGGTCACCGCGCGGTCCGGGAAACCTTGCTGACGGTCGGCGGCGCCGTCGAAACCTACGGCCCCCGCGGGAGCACCGTCACCGCGGGCGTCCGTCCGCGACTCGTCGATGAGGCGATGTAGCTATGGCCAGTACCTTTTCCGGCATTTCCACGGCGCTGAGTTCACTGCGGGCCCAGCGTCAAGGGCTCGACGTCGCCGGTCAGAACATCGCGAACGTCAACACCGAGGGTTACAGCAGGCAGCGCACCGAGATGACCGCGGTCGAGGGCGTCTCGAACGTCCCGACGATCTGGGCGAAACAGGACCCGGTCGGAACCGGCGTGAACGTCGGGGACATCACCCGGATCCGCGACGAATTGCTCGAGGCCCGGGTCCGCACGGAGCATTCCCACAATGCGTTCCTGTCCGGCCAGCACGACGTGTTCGAGAACATCCAGACCGTCTTCAAGGAGCCCAGCGACACCGGTCTGCAGGCACGGATGTCCTCGTTCTGGTCGGACTGGCAAGACCTTTCGAACAACCCCGGTGACGACGCTGTTCGGACCAAGGTGATCCAGCAGGGCGGCGCGGTCGCCGGCGCGATCAACGACGCCAACACCCAGCTGAACACGATCTGGAAGTCGGCCCGGACGGCGGCCACGTCGCAGATCGCGGACATCAACACCGCGACGGCCGAGATCGCCAGCCTCAACAAGGGCATCATGCAGGCGAAGGTCGGCGGGCTGCCCGCCAACGAGCTGGCCGACCGGCGAGACGCGCTGGTGCTCAAGCTGGCCGACCTGGCCGGTGCCACCGCGACGCTCCGCGAGAGCGGCGCGGTCGACGTGTCGCTGTTCGGCTCGACGCTGGTGAGCGGCACCGCGTCCCGCGACCTCGCGCCACCCGGCGGCGCCAACACGCTGGCCGAACGGCTGGCAGGCAACAAGGTCGGGGTGACGTTCGCCGACAACGGCCAGCCCGCGGTCGTGACGCGCGGCGAACTCGGCTCCTCGCTCGAGTCGATGAACACGGTGGTGCCGAAGTACGCGACCGCGCTGAACGAGGTCGCGACCGCGCTCATCTCGAACGTGAACACGATCCACACGGCCGGCTTCGACAAGACCGGCGCCGAGGGGGGTCCGTTCTTCTCGGGCACCGACGCGGGCACGGTCAGTATGGCGATCACCGAACCCGACGAGGTGGCGGCGTCGACCGCGGCTAACCTGCGGCTCGACGGCGGGAACGCGGACGCCCTGGGTGACCTCGCGACGTCCGGCACCGGACCGGACGTCACCTATCGGCAGTTGGTCGCTGACCTGGGCGTCGCCGCGAAGAGCGCGACGCTGAAAGCGGAGACCCAGTCGACGATCACCGCCGACCTCGACAGCTCGCACGAGTCCACGTCCGGCGTGAGCCTCGATGAGGAGATGTCGAACCTCCTCCAGTACCAACGGGCCTACGAGGCAGCGGCGAAGTTGATGAACACGATCGACTCGACGCTCAACACCCTGATCAACAACACCGGTCGGTAAGGACTCCTCCCGTGGTCATCCGCGTCACCGAACGCTCGCTCTCGCAGAACGCCATGCGCGGTCTGCAGGCCAACCAGTATCGGTTGAGCCGCACCGAGGAGCAGCTGACCAGCGGCAAGCTGATCTCCAAGCCCTCCGACTCGCCGACCGGCACGATGACCGCGATGCTGCTCCGCAGCGACATGCGGACGCAGACCCAGTACGCGCGCAACGCTGCGGACGGCGTGAACTGGCTCAACACGATCGACTCCACGCTCGGGGGCATCCACGACGGCGCCCAGCGCGTCCGCGACCTCACGTTGCAGGGCGTCTCCGCAGGCACCGGCGGCTCCGACACCGCACGCGCCGCGATCGCCGCCGAGGTCGACCAGATCCGGGACGCGATGATCGGGCTGGCCAACACCCGCTACATCGACCGGCCGGTGTTCGGGGGCACCACGGAGAGCCCGTCCGCCTACGGCGGCGAGGACCCCGACAACCCCGGCGTGGTCACGTTCCTCGGCGATACCGGCGCGGTCACCCGGACGGTCGCCGAGGGCACAAAGCTCCGCGTGGACGCCGACGGCCCGACCGTGTTCGGCACCGGCGACGACCAGATCTTCAAGGTTCTCTACGACATCTCGAAGAACCTGAAGGAGAACCCGGACCAGCTCTCCGCCGACCTCAAACGGCTGGACACCGCGATGAGCTCCATCCGTACCGCACAGGCCAGCGTCGGTGCTCGTTCGAACCGGATCGAGACCATGCAGCAGACCGCCAACGACAGGCAGCTCGAGCTACAGAGCCAACTGACCGAGGTCGAGGACATCGACCTGCCCAAGACCATCACGGACATGACCTTGCAGCAGACCGCCTACCAGGCGGCCCTGGGTGCCACGGCCAAGGTCATCCAGCCCTCACTGATGGATTTTCTCCGCTGACATGCGGACCCAGGAACGGCGTGATGCCGATGAGAAACCCGACCGATCAGTCCAGAGGGAGCCCATGACCCTCACCGCCAAAAAGCTGTCGAATAACCCAGGAGGAGTACATGTCCACGAAAACCAAGTCCGCAAAGTCATCCTCTGACATGGCAACCGACATGTCCCTCGAGCGGTCTGCCAAGTCCGCGGAGGCGGCGGCAGCGGCTGCTGGTGAGACGCTGCCGACGATCGAGTTCGTGTCGCCGATGCCCGGCTTCCCGGGCCGGACGAGTTTCATGCTGGTCCGGCTCGACCAGGTCGGACTGCTCAACTCGCTTCGGTCGGTGGATGACCCGGATCTGCGCCTGTTCACGATCGCGCCGCACCAGTTCTTTCCGGAGTACGCACCGGAGATCGACGACGAGACGATCGCCGCGCTCGGGACTACCGACCCGAGCCAGCTGCTCGTCCTGTTGATCGTCACTGCCGGTGACTCCCCGCGGGACTCGACGGCCAACCTGATGGCACCGATCGTCGTCGACCCGATGACGATGCGGGCCGCGCAATGCGTCCTGACCGGGAGCAACCTGCCGGTCCGCGCTCCCCTCGGCTAGGTCGTCACTCGGCTACGCTGCGGGTACTCGTCCTCGAGGGGGGATACTGCCCGTGCTCGTGCTGACCCGTCGGCCCGGTGAGAGCGTGATGGTCGGTGATGACGTCGTGATCACCGTGCTCGAGGTCCGAGGGGATGTGGTTCGGCTCGGAATACGGGCCCCCCGCAGTGTGCCGGTGCATCGGGAAGAGGTCTTCCTCGAGCTGCGCGCCGCGAACCAGGAAGCGGCGTCTTCCAGCGAGGATGCGGTCCAGGCGCTGAGTCGCCTGATCGGCAGCGACGGCGAGAAGGGCTGACAGGGCGGGCTTCCGGCCGCGTTCCGCCGCCGTGGTGGAACGCGGCCTGCCGGCATGCGTGCGTACGACGGCGCGAGGCTGGGTACCGAGGGTGCGTACCCGAGTTGTGGAGGAGGCTCCCGTGTCGTCTGTGACTGAGCACCCCGAGGTCGTGTCCGACGCCGTCGGCCAGTCCGACGCTGTGGACGTCGTCGAGCTCGCCGAGGTCGTGGAAGAGGGCATCGCCGCCGCTTACGAGCAGGCCGCAGGCGCCCCGGTCGAAACGGCGCTGGAAACCGTGCTCGACGAGGAGCAGGCTCGCGGCGTCGAGCTGAACGAGGACTTCGCACGCCCGTTCGCCGAAGCGATCAGCCGCGGCGAAGATCCGCTTTCGAGTTAGAGGGCGGGACCCTTGGCGAACTAAAGGCTATTCAGCGCGCCGGGTCGGCTGTTGCCGCCCGGCGCGCACTGCTGTCCGGGAGCCCTGCGCCGGTACGGTAGGAGGGGGTGGCCCCCACGCCCCGGAATGCCGACGCGCTCAGCCGACTTTCACCGGATGAGCCGCCGCGGTACCCCCACCGTGGTGACCCCCTCGCCAGGCAGCACCGTCTGGCGAAGAGCCCGCTGTCTGGAGAGGTCGCCGTCATGCCGGACCCCGCGGAGCTGTACGAGATCGTCGGCGACTGGGAGCCCCCGGCCGGCACGGACGCCGACGGTGGGCTCGTGCTGATGCACGCCCTGGACGGGTTCCTCGACGCCGGTTCCGCCGCGCAGCTCGCCGCCAACCACCTGGTGGAGACGCTCGACGGCACGGTCGTCGCCCGCTTCGACATCGATCTGCTGCACGACTATCGCGCGCGCCGTCCTCCGATGGTCTTCGTCGAGGACCACTACGAGTCCTACACCGCGCCACAGCTGGAGCTGCACGCGCTGAAGGACTCCACCGGCGTGCCGTTCCTGCTGCTCACCGGCCCGGAGCCGGACGTCATGTGGGAGCGCTTCACGACCGCGGTGGGCCAGCTCGCCGACCGGTTCGGCGTCCGGCTGGTGATCGGCATGGGCGGCGTCCCGATGACCGTGCCGCACACCCGGCCCACCACGCTCACCACCCACGGCACGCGTCCGGACCTGGTGCGGCGACCGAACGTGTGGCGGGGGAACCTGCGGATCCCCGGCAGCGCGTCGGCCCTGCTCGAGCTGCGGCTCGGTGAGCGGGGCAAGGACGCGATCGGGTTCGTCGCGCACGTGCCGCACTACCTCGCGTCGGTGGAGTTCCCGCAGGCGTCCGCCGCGTTGCTCGACGCGGTCGCGGAAGAGACCGGGCTGCTCCTGCCGGTCGGGTCGCTGCACCAGGCCGGGGTGACCCGGCTGCGCGAGATCGACGCTCAGCTCGCGGACGATCCGCAGGCGGTCGGCGTCGTGAAGGCGCTGGAGGAGCAGTACGACTCGTTCGTGGCCAACCGGCAGCAGGGTGAGCTCGGCGGGGAGCTGGACGAGAACGTGCCCAGCGGTGAGGAGCTCGGCGCCGAACTGGAGCGGTTTCTCGCCCAGCTCGAGCGCGGCGAGGACGACGGCCGCTAGCCGGGCCGCACCTCGGAGGTGTCACGCGGCGGCGCGCGGGGAAACAGTGTTCGCATGAACCCCCGCGCGTCGTTCCACCACCGGCGACCGCATTGGGTCGTGTCCGGGGGATTCTGGTCGCTCCTGGTCTTAGCCGACCTGGCGATCCTGAGCATCTGGGCCGCGATCGGTGCGTTCGTTCTCGCGCTGTGCTGCGGCACCGGGCTGCTGATCCGCCATCGGCGGTTACTGGCGACCGCGGGCGCGTCGGTCGTGATGGGTCCGGGCGGTACGCCGGTCGAAGCGACACCGCTCGCCGTCGCGCCAGAGCCGCCCCCGTGTCCCGCCGGCCCGCCCCCCGCGGCTCCCGCGCCGGTGGCCGACGCGGCTGCGCCCCCTGCGCCCCCTGCGCCCCCTGCGCCCGCGGTTGACGAGGCGGCGCCTGGGGAGCGACCGGCGTCACCGGCCTGATCCGGCGATCCCCTCATTCCGGGCATCCCGGATCCGATGGTCTGACTGCGGCGTGTGCCGGTATCTCCGCGACGTTCGACGCCGAGGCGCTCCGCGATGTGGACGCATGGCACACTCCCGCGGACAGCGGGTAATCAGACGACGGGTGGGCTGCCGGTGACCGACGGGGTGGCGAACGTGCACCGGGGCACCGAGGTCCCCGCGCGTCCGACGATCCCCCGGTTCCGCCCGACCCCGCTGCTGGCCGGCTCGCTGCTCTCGCTGGTCGTCGCGTTCGGCTGGGCCGCGTTCGCCGTCTCCACCGACGTCGAACGGCACGTCACCTCGGTCGTCGCCTGGCTGATCGTCCCGTTCGCGATGCTGCTGACCGCCGAGGCCTGCCGCCGGGCCGGCCGCTCGCCCCGGTTGCCCGCGCCCGGCCGGGCGCTGTGGAGCCGGCTGCCGGTGACGCTGCTGCTCTTCGCCGCCGGGATGACCGCGAACGCCGCCGAGGTCTGGGCCGACCACAACGGCAACCGCGAACCCGGCTGGTTCTCGATGGCCTGCTACGCGGTCGGTGCGCTGCACCTCGTCTGGACGCTGCTGCGGGTCCCCACCGGTAACCGGCCCCGCAGGCAGCTGCTCACGCTCGGGCTGGACATCGGCGCCGTCGTCATCGCCGCCGCGCTCTACCCGATCTACTTCTGGATGAACCAGCTGCTCTACGCCGACCGCGCCGACTGGCTGCCCGCGCTGTTCGTCGCCGGCGTGCTGGAGTTCATCGCGGTCGTCGTCATCGTCAAGGTGACGGTCGCGGGCCCGCAGCTGGTGGACCGCGCCGCGCTCATCCTGCTGGCGCTCGGCGTCCTGGCCGGGATCAGCGTCGCGATCGCGTTGCCGCTGCTCGGTGTCGACGACCGGCTGGACAGCGGCCAGCTGGCCACGCCCGCCGCGTGTTTCCTGATCGTCTGCGCGGCCGACCGGCAGGTCCGGGCGGCCGGCCGTGGCACGCGCCGGTCCGGGCAGCCGCAGCGCCAGCGAGCCTGGAGCGTGATCCCGTACGTCGCGATCGGCGCCACCGACGTCCTGCTGCTGGTCGCGGTCGGCACCGAGGTCGGGCCGTTCGACGCGGCCTGGGTGGTCGCGGTCGCCGCGGTGGTGCTCACCGGCCTGGTCGTCGGACGACAGGTCGCGGCCCTGCACGAGAACGGCCGGTTGCTGCGGAGCCTCGACGGGACGCTCGCCGAGATCCGCAGCCAGGAGCGGCGGTTCCGGGCGCTGGTCCAGAACTCCACCGACATCGTGCTGATCACCGACCGGGACGACCAGACGCGGTTCGCCACCCCGAGCACGTTCCGGGTGCTCGGGTTCGCGCCGGACGAGCTGCCGGCCCTCAACCCGATGACGCTGATCCACCCCGACGACGCCGAGCCGGTCCGGGCGGCGATCGACTCGATCGCCGACGAACCGCGGGGCGTCGTGACCTACCACGCCCGGGTCCGGCACGTCGACGGCTCGTGGCGGATGCTGGAGATCGTCAGCACGAACCTCTACGACGACCCGGACGTCCGCGGTCTGGTGAGCAACGCCAGGGACGTCACCGAGCGGCGCCGGTACCAGGATCAGCTCAGCCACCAGGCGACCCACGACGGGCTCACGCGGCTGCCGAACCGGACGCTGTTCCTGGAGCGGACGCAGACCGCGCTGGCTGAGCTGGCCGAGTTCCCTGACGCGCCGGTCACCGTCGCGCTGATCGACCTCGACGACTTCAAGACGATCAACGACCGGCTCGGCCACGGCGCGGGCGACGAACTGCTGGTCGCGCTCGCCGACCGGCTGCGCCACGCGGTTCCACCCGGGCAGGTCGTCGCCCGCCTCGGCGGGGACGAGTTCGCGGTGCTGCTGGTCGGGTCAGAGCCTGAGCAGGCGACCGCGCTCGCCGAAGCGCTGATCGACGCGTTCTGCGCTCCGGTGCCCGCCGGTGGTCACGACCTGCTGGTCCAGGCCAGCATCGGGCTGGCCGACGCGCGGCTCGGCGACGACAACACGGAGCTGCTGCGCCGGGCCGACGTCGCGATGTACGCGGCGAAGGAGGCCGGGAAGGGCCGGTACGCGCACTACGACGCCGACATGGACCGGCGGAGCATCGAGTCGGCGCGGATGGGCGCGCAGCTGCGGCAGGCACTCGACAACGGCGAGTTGCGGATGGTGTACCAGCCGATCGTGACGCTGCCCGACGGCGCCCTGACCGGCGTGGAAGCGCTGGTGCGGTGGCGGACCCCGGACGGGCAGTCGATCTCGCCGGCTCGGTTCGTGCCGGTGGCCGAGCGCAACGGGCTGATCGTGGGGCTGGGCGAATGGGCGCTGCGGACCGCGTGTACGCAGGCCGTCCGCTGGCGTGACCGGCCCGGCGGATCGCCGCTGACTAGCGTCAACGTCAACGTCTCTGCCCGGCAGCTGCGGGAGCCCGGCTTCGCGGAGCGGGTGCGGACGATCCTGGCGGATGTCGGCTTGGCGCCGGAGTGCCTGACCGTCGAGGTGACCGAGACCGCGGTGTTCGACGGCGGCCGGGCACTCGACGAACTGCGTGCGCTGGACGATCTGGGCGTGCGGATCGCGCTGGACGACTTCGGCACCGGGCACTCGTCGCTCGGGCTGCTGCGGACCTGCCCGGTCGACGTCCTGAAGGTGGACAGGTCGTTCGTCGAAGGGATCACCGGGACGACCGAGCAGGCGGCGATCGCGACGTCGCTGATCGAGATCGCGAAGGGGCTCGGGCTGCGGGCGGTGGCCGAGGGGGTGGAGAGCGCGGCGCAGGCCGAACGGCTGTACGAGCTGGGATACCAGTACGCGCAGGGCTTCCACTTCGCCGGCGCGATGGACGTCGACCAGATCGACGCGCTGCTCGAGCGGCTGGACGATGAAGCCCGGGTGGTCGGCGACCTGACGCATTCCTAAGCTGGGCGGGTGACAAAACCGGCGTTGGCGCAGGCACTCGACCTCGAACCGCACCCGGAGGGCGGGTGGTTCCGGCAGACCTGGCGGTCGCCGGTGGAGTTCCGGCCGGACGGATATCCCGGTCCGCGGGCGGCGGCCACCGGCATCTACTTCCTGCTCGCGCCCGGCGAGGTGTCCCGGTGGCACGTGGTGCGCTCGGACGAGCTGTGGCTCTGGCAGAGCGGCGGCCCGCTGGTGCTCACGATCGCGTCCGGCCCGGATGCGGACGATGCGCGCGAGCTGGTACTCGGACCGGATTTGACCGCCGGGCACCAGTTTCAGGGGTTGGTGCCCGGAGGCCAGTGGCAGGCCGCCCGCCCCGCGGGCGATGCCCCCGTACTCGTGAGTTGCATCGTCGCCCCCGGCTTCGAATACGAAGACTGGCAGCTCGCTTAACCCTGCACACCCCCAGCGCGCGAGGGTGGGTGAGCAACCACGCACGGGCGGGCGGGACGACTCGGTGGACGCGGTGAGGGCCGGTCGCGGAAGCGACCGGCCCTCAGCCATGCAGGCGTAGATATCGCCCTAGACGCCCGCGAGCTTGGACGGGGACTTGCGCAGGTACACGAACCAGGTGACTGCGAAGCAGACGACGTAGAGGCCGATGAACCCGAGGTAGGCCGCGTCGGCGTTCTTGTAGGTCAGGAACGACTGGCGGAACATGATCTGCACGAGCGCTCCACCGAACGCGCCGATCGCGCCCGCGACGCCGACCAGCGCGCTGGACAGGCGGCGGGCCTCGTTCGCTTCCCAGTCGGCGTCAGCGCCCTCGGACGCGTGGCGCTGAGCCTTGGCGCGGAAGATCGCCGGGATCATCTTGTAGGTCGAGCCGTTGCCGACGCCGCTCAGGATGAACAGCGAGATGAAGCCGACGTAGAACAGCGCCAGCGACTTCTCCTGCGAGGCCAGCAGCACCAGGCCGGCGAAGAGGCCCATGCCGACGAACGTGACGAGCGTGATCCGGGCGCCGCCGAAGCGGTCGGCCAGCCAGCCACCGGCGGGGCGGGCGATCGAGCCGAGCAGCGGGCCGAGGAAGATCACCTTCAGCGCGTCCAGCGAGGCCGCGGCCTGGGCGGCCTTGAGCACGGCCGGATCGGCGGTCGCGACGGTGACTCCGGCCGGCAGGTTGTCCGGCACCAGGAACTGGGTCAGGACCTGGCCGAACGCGAAGCTGAAGCCGATGAACGAGCCGAACGTGCCGATGTACAGCAGCGACATGATCCAGCTGTGGCGGTCCTTGATCACGTCCCGCATCGCGCGCTTGTCGTTGCTTGCGTGGCTGAGGTTGTCCATCTTCACCGCGGAGAGCACGGTGACCAGCACGATCGCCGGGATGTACAGGGCGGGCACCAGACGCGGTTCGACGCTGGCGGCCACCCCGCCCGCGGCGGCCAGCACGATCAGGCCGACGATCTGCACGAGCGCGACGCCCAGGTTGCCACCGGCCGCGTTCAGGCCGAGCGCCATGCCCTTGAGGCGGTTCGGGTAGAACGCGTTGATGTTCGCCATCGAGCTGGAGAAGTTGCCGCCGCCGACCCCGGCGAACGCGGCCACGATCAGCAGCGTGCTGAACGAGACGCCCGGCTCCAGCACGATCGCGGTGGCGATCGCCGGGATGAGCAGGAGGCTCGCCGAGACGATCGTCCAGTTCCGGCCGCCGAACTTCGCCACCGCGAACGTGTAGGGCAGGCGGAGGAACGAGCCGACGAACGCGGGAACCGCGGTGAGCAGGAACTTGTCGTCCGGGGTCAGCCCGTACTCGGCGGCGGGCAGGAACAGGACGAGAACGGACCACATGGTCCAGATCGAGAACCCGATGTGCTCGGAGAGGATCGAGAAGATCAGATTGCGGCGGGCGACTTTTTTGCCGCCCGCTGCCCAGAACTCGGGGTCCTCGGGGCGCCAGTCGTCGATCCAGCGGCCTGAGCGGCGTACCGGCGCGGCCGCCGTGGTCGTGGGTGTGGTGGTGGTCTCGGTGGGTGCTGTGGGCACTGCCATCGGGTTCCCTCTCGTCCGGCGTTGCCCGACGCTAAAAATTCGCTGTTTCCCTTCGGTTGGATGACCGCGTCGCCTGCGCAACATCTCCCGCACGCGGCGAATCGGCGACGGTTAGGGGCGGCCGTCGGTGCAGAACGGTTGATTCGTGGGGGAAGGCTCGCGAGTCGGCACGGCGGCGCCGATGGAACGCCGTGACCATGCGTGTACGTCTCACCGAGCAGCCGGGGCGGCTGACCCGGGCGGCGTTGCTGTGCGCGTTGCTCAGCTTCGGTTACCTGGTGCTCGCCTGGAACGGTCCGATCGCGCCGCCGATCGTCGGCTGGATCCCGCCGCTCGCCGTCGTGCTGATCGGGGTGGTGGCAACCGGCCGGCTGGTGGTCGCGACGCCGCTCCCGGACGCGTCCCGCCGGTTCTGGCGGATGATCGCCGCCGCGGTCGGCCTGATCGCGGTCGGTGCGGTGAGCCAGCTCGTCGACGCGGTCGGGCATCCGGGCGGTCCCAGCCAGGTGATGACCCTGCGGACGACGTCGTGCTTCCTGGCCGGGTTGGGCTTGATCCTGGTCGCGCTGCTGATGGTGCCGGTCAACCGGATGACGCGGACCGCGTGGGTGACGTTCGCGCTGGACGCGGGCACGGTGCTGGCCGGGAGCGCGCTGTTCACCTGGTACTTCGCGCTGCGGTCGGCCGGCGGCTTCGTGGCGGCGACCGGCTCGACGCTCCCGCTGGTGGGGACCGTCGCGGCGGGTTTCCTCGGCGTCCTGGCGTTGCTGAAGATCTCGTTCGCCGGCGTCCGGCAGGTCGACGCCGGTGCGCTGCAACTCCTCGCGCTCGCCGCGCTCACCTCGGCGAGCACGGCGGGGCTCACGCCGCTTTTCGCGGTCCGGCCGTACGTCAACTCGTCGCTGCTGTCGTTCCCGCTGGCCTATCTCTTCCTCACCGCGGCGGTGGAGCGGCAGCGGCGGGCGGCGCTGGCCGCGCTGGACGCGTCGCCGGTGGCGGCCGAACCGCGTCCGGGGCGGTTCCGATGGCTGTACCTGCTGCCATACGTCGCGATCGCGCTCACCGACGTCCTGCTGCTGCACACCGTCCAGGGCCACCGCGACGAGCAGCCGGTCATCCTCGGTGCGGTGCTGGTGACCGCGCTGGTGGCGGCCCGGCAGCTGGTGAGCTTCCGGGAGAACGGCCGGCTGGTCGACCAGCTCGACCAGACCGTCGCGGAACTGCGGACGTCGGAGAATCGGTTGACGTTCCAGGCGAGCCACGACGGGCTGACCGGGCTGGCCAACCGCGTTCTGCTGGCCGAGCGGATCGATGCCGCGTTGACGTCCCCGGCCGCTGCCGACGACGTGGCGATGGCGCTGATCGACCTGGACGACTTCAAGTCGGTCAACGACCGGCTCGGGCACATCGTCGGCGATCAGTTGCTGGTCGCTGCGGCGGCGCGGATCCGGGAGGCCGTCGGGGAGGGTGACACCGTTGCCCGGCTCGGCGGGGACGAGTTCGCGGTGCTGTTCCGTGGTGTGCGTACCGACCCGGAGCGGCCGGCGGCCCGGGTCGGGCAGATCCTCGCCGCGCTCGCGGAGCCGCTCCGGATCGACGGTCACGAGCTGCGGATCCGGGCCAGCGTCGGGCTGGCCGACGGATGGGTGGCCGCCGACTCCAACGAGCTGATCCGTCGGGCCGACGTCGCGATGTACGCGGCGAAGACCGGCGCCGGTGGCTGGGCGCGTTTCGTCCCGGCGATGGACGCGTCCGCGGTCGAGGCGGCCCGCCTGGCCGCCGGCCTGCGCGACGGTCTGGGCCGCGGCGACTTCCGGGTCGTCTACCAGCCGATCGTCACGCTGCCCGAGCAGCGGATCGCCGGGGTGGAGGCGCTCGTCCGCTGGCACGACCCGGAGCGGGGGCTGATCCCGCCGGACCGCTTCATCCCGGTCGCCGAGCGCAGCGGGCTGATCGTCCCGCTCGGCCGCTGGGTGTTGCGCGAGGCCTGCGGGCAGGCTGCTGCGTGGTCGGCCGTGTACGGCGGCGCCGCGCCGTCGCGGGTCTGCGTCAACGTGTCGCCCCGTCAGCTGGACGAGCCGGACTTCGTCGACGACGTGGCCGCGGCGCTCGCCGACTCGGGGCTGCCCGCGGAGTACCTGGTCGTCGAGGTGACCGAGACCGCGGTGTTCGGCGGCGGGCGGGCGGTCGAGGCGCTGCACGCGCTGCGGGCGCTCGGCGTCCGGGTCGCGCTGGACGACTTCGGCACCGGCCACTCGTCGCTGGGGCTGCTGCTGACCTGCCCGGTCGACATCCTGAAGGTGGACAAGTCGTTCGTGGACGGCGTCACCGAGCCCGGCGACCGCGCGGTGATCGTCGAGTTCCTCTGCCAGGTCGCGCGCGGCCTGGAGCTGGACACGGTCGCGGAGGGCGTGGAGGACGCCGCGCAGGCGGCGCGCCTGCACGAGCTGGGCTACCGGAAGGGACAGGGCTACTTGTTCGCGCGGCCGCTACCCGCCGCGGAGCTGGCCGATCTGTTGCTCGCCGCGCTCGCCCCGGCGGCTCCGCAGGCGCTGTCCGCGGCGGGTGCCGCGGCGGGTACCGCGGCTCCGCAGCCGGCGCTCTCCGCGTAGACGGGATTGTCCGACGGGTGGGGTAGCGTCCGGTGGTCATGGGGCACCTGATTCTGACCGGGACGCAACGATGACGGCCGCGCCGAGCTGGCTCGCCGAAGGGGGCGCCGTGGAGCCTGCCGTCCTCCCGTGGGTAGGCCGGGTGCTGGGCACCGAAGACGCCACCCCGCTGCAGTTCCATGTGGCGCTCCGGGACGACGCGTATCTGCAGCTCGACGACGTGGTGGTCACCGTCCGCGACGTGCCGGGGCTGGGCCCGGTGCTCACCGCGGGCGTCGTCACCCAGGTCACCGCGCGGCACGAGGGCGCGCAGTTCAGCTCGGACGTGTTCCTGATCGCCGACGGCGTCCTCCCGGCGCAGGTGCAGGAGGTGGCGGAGATCGCCACCACCCGGGTCGAGCCCGAGGTGTACGTGCCGCCGCGCCCCGGCGAGCCGGTGCGTCGCGCCACCGGCGAGGAGCGGGCGATCGCGCTCTACTTCGACCGGATGGACCGGAAGGTGCCGGTCGGCCTCGGCCGCGACGGGACGCCGATCTACGTCAACCTCGACTTTCTCGACGGCACCCGGGGCGCGCACGTGTCGATCTCCGGCGTCTCCGGCGTCGCGACCAAAACGAGCTTCGCGTTGTTCCTGCTCTACGGCCTGTTCCGGTCGGGTGTGCTGGGGCGCCGGACGGTGAACACCAAGGCGCTGATCTTCAGCGTCAAGGGCGAGGACCTGTTGTTCCTCGACCATACGAACACCAAGCTGGACGAATCACTCCGGGCGCAGTACGCGATCATGGGGCTGCCCGCCGAGCCGTTCGCCTCCACCGGGTTCTACGCGCCGCCGCTGCCCGGCGACACGACCGGGCGGCCCGACGTCCGGGAGCGGGCGACCGGCGTCCACGCGTTCTGGTGGACGATCGCCGAGTTCTGCCGCAGCGAGCTGCTGCCGTTCGTCTTCGCGGACGCGGAGGACGAGCGCAACCAGTACACGATGGTGATCCACCAGGTCGCCGCCCGTCTGCGGATGGACGCCGTCCCGGCGGGCACCGACGGTGCGGTCACGATCGACGGCCGCCCGGTGCGCACCTACGACCAGCTCGTCGATCTGATCGCCGACAAACTCGCCGACGACGACACCCGCTCGGCCTGGGCCGGTCCGGTGACCGGTGCCGGCACCGTGAACGCGTTCCTGCGCCGGCTGCGGTCCTCGTTGCGGGCGTTGCGGCCGCTCATCCGCGGTGACCTGCCGGAGACGCCGACCCGCCGAGTGTCGACGGAGAACCAGCAGCTGACCGTGGTTGACCTGCACAATCTGCCGGAGCGGGCGCAGCGGTTCGTGGTCGGTGTCGTGCTGGCCGCGGAGACCGCCCGCAAGGAGGAGGCCGGGGCCGGCGGGCTGCTGTTCACGATGCTCGACGAGTTGAACAAGTACGCGCCGCGGGAGGGGTCCAGCCCCATCAAGGAGGTGCTGCTCGACATCGCCGAGCGGGGCCGCTCGCTGGGCATCATCCTGATCGGGGCGCAGCAGACCGCCAGCGAGGTCGAGCGGCGGATCATCTCGAACAGCTCGATCAAGGTCGTGGGGCGGCTCGATCCGGCGGAGGCGGGGCGGCCCGAGTACGGGTTCCTGCCGCCGGGCCAGCGGCAGCGGGTCACGCTGGCGAAGCCCGGCACGATGTTCGTCGCGCAGCCGGAGATCCCGGTGCCGCTCGCGGTCGAGTTCCCGTTCCCGGCGTGGGCCACGAGGCGCAGCGAGGCCGGGGATACCCCGGCGGGGACGCCGCCGACCACGGTGAACCCGGTGACCGGCGAGATCACTGGTCGCGACCCCTTCAAGCGGCTGCCCGCCGCCCCCGCCGACGACGCGCCGTTCTGACGGGGGAGCGGACCCGTTTGCGCGCGTCATAGCTAGCCCGAACGGGTCCGCTTCCGGCGGTGATCCACAGATCACTCGCGGGCCCCCGTGCGGCGGGCGGGTGCGGGCACGGTGGTCGGGTGGACGAGCCGATGGCCTGGGAGGAGCTGCTCCGGCGCCAGCAGGGCGCGGTGTCGCGTGGTCAGCTGATCGGGCGTGGCTTCAGCCGCGGTGACATCGCCGCGCATCTCGCCGCCGGGCGGTGGCGGTGCCCGATCCCTGGTATCTATGTCACTTTCACCGGGCCGTTGCCGGTGCTGACCAGGTACTGGGTCGCGCTTCTGCACGCGGGTACTGGTGCCGTGCTGAGCCATACGACTGCCGGGGCGATCTGGCGTCTGCTGCCCGACCGGGGCGAGCCGGTGATCCACCTGACGATCCCCCGGCCCCGGAACGTGCGATCGAGGCGTGGCCTGGTCGTCCATCGCACCCGGATCCAGGTGGTGCCGGTCGGTTCGCCGCCGTGTACCGGGGTCGCGCGGACGGCCATCGATGTCTGTGTGGAGGCTACGGATCCGGCGGGCGTGGCGGCCGTGCTCGGCCGGGTGGCTCAGCAGTACCACTCGGTTCTGGAGGAGGTGCGGGAACTGGCTCTCGGCTATCCGACGATGCCTCGCCGCGCGGAGTTCCTCGCGGTGCTGGACGACGTCAGCGGGGGCGCCCATTCGGCGTTGGAGTGGCACTACCTCGTTGACGTCGAACGGGCCCACGGCCTTCCGTCCGGCACACGGCAGCGTCCCGTGGGTGGTACGCGGCAGGATGTCCACCTCGATGAGTACCGGACGACGATCGAGCTCGACGGGCGGGTCGTGCATCAGCGTGTTCCCGCGGCATGGCGGGACATGATCCGGGACAACGCCGCCGCGCGTCGCGGAGAAACGACCCTTCGATACGGCTGGCAGGACGTCCGGTGGCGTCCGTGCGCGATAGCCGCCGAGGTCGCAGCCATCCTCCGCGCTCGTGGCTGGACCGGCGCACCAACCGCGTGCGGGCCTGGCTGTCCGCTCGGGCCGTTGGAGTGGACCCGTTCGGGCTAGCTATGACGCGCCGGAAGGGGTCCGCCCCGGACGCGGTGGGCACGTTCTGTCGCAGGAGTGAGCTAGCGTTCTGTGCCGTGAAGTTCCTGCACACCTCCGACTGGCATGTGGGCAAGGTCCTCAAGGGCCGTAACCGCCTCGACGAGCAGCGTGCGGTGCTCCGCGAGATCGTCACTCTCGCGCGAACACACCAGGTCGACGCGGTGTTGGTCGCCGGTGACCTCTACGACTCGGCGGCTCCCTCGGCCGAGGCGCAGGAACTCGTCGTCCGGGCGTTGATGGCGCTGCGCGACACCGGCGCCGAGGTCGTCGCGATCGCAGGCAACCACGACCACCCGCGGACGTTCGACGCCTACCGGCCGCTGATGAACGTCGCGGGCATCACGATGGTGGGCAGCGTCCGCACCGCCGAGAGCGGGGGTGTCGTCACGTTCACCGCGCCGCACACCGGGGAGCCGGTCCGGGTCGCGGTGCTGCCGTTCCTGTCCCAGCGGCACGCGATCCGCGCCGCGGAACTCGTCGCGAACACACCCGCCGAGAACAGCGCGGGTTACGACCAGCTGATCCGTGACCTGCTCACGACGCTCACCGCAGGGTTCGCGGACGACGCGGTCAACCTCGTCACCGCACACCTCACGGTCACCGGCGGCGCGCTGGGCGGCGGTGAACGGGCCGCCCAGTCGATCTTCGAGTACCACGTGCCCGCCGGTGCGTTTCCCGCCGACGCCCACTACGTCGCGCTCGGCCACCTGCACCGGCGGCAGACGCTGCCCGCGGCCTGCCCGGTGGTCTACTCCGGCGCTCCGCTGGCGGTCGACTTCGGTGAGCAGGACAACACGCCGACGGTCTGCCTGGTCGAGGCCACACCGTCCACTCCGGCCCGGGTCACCGACCTGCCGCTGACCAGCGCGCGCAGGCTTCGCACGATCTCCGGCACGGTCGCCGAGCTGGGCGAACACGCTGCCGAGTACGCGGACGCCTACCTGCGGGTGATCATCCGCGAACCGGCTCGCGCCGGTCTGCGGGAGGAGGTCCAGGCGGTGCTTCCCGGCGCGCTGGAGGTGCGGATCGACCCGGAGTTCGCGGCCCCGCTGCAGATAGCCCGGCCGGATCGGACCCAGGGAAAGAACGGACCGGCGGAGCTGTTCGCCGAGTTCTGCGCCGAGCGCGCGGTCGTCGACGACCGGGTCCAGGCGCTGTTCGGCCGGTTGCACGACGACGTGACGACGACCACCGACGCGCCGGCGCACTAAGGGGGACGACATGCGACCGGTACTCCTGGACATGGCCGGGTTCGGTTCGTTCCGCGAGCCGACCACCGTCGACTTCGCCGAGGCCGACTACTTCGCGCTGGTCGGTCCCACCGGCGCGGGCAAGTCCACGGTCATCGACGCGATCACGTTCGCGCTGTTCGGCAGCGTCCCGCGCTGGGACGACAAGCGGAAGGTCGCGCTGGCGCTGGCGCCGACCGCGACGCGCGGCACGGTCCGGCTGCTGTTCGACGTCGGGCCGGAGCGGTACGTCGTCGTCCGGGAGTTGCGGCGGGCGGCGTCCGGCTCGGTCACCGTGAAGAACGTCCGGCTGGAGCGGCTGGCCGACCCGGCCGCGCTCGGCGACCTGGAGGACGACACCGACCTGGTCGCCGCCGACAAGGAAGTCACCCCGGCCGTCGAGCGTCTCCTCGGCCTGACGTTCGAGCACTTCTGCACGTGTGTCGTGCTGCCGCAGGGCGACTTCGCCGAGTTCCTGCACGCCCGGGCGGGTGACCGGCAGAAGATCCTGGTCAAGCTTCTCGGGCTGGAGGTCTACGACCAGATCGCGAGGGCCGCGAACACCGAGGCCGCCCGCGAGCGGCAGAACGCCGAACTGCTCGCCGAACAGCTCGGCCGGTACGACGACGCCACCGATGACGCACTGGCCGCGGCCGAGGCGCGGGTCGCCGCGCTGGTCGACGCCGAAGCGCAGGTGGCCACCGCACTCCCGGAGCTGGCCGCGGCCGCTCAGCAGGCCCGCACCGCCCGGGAGACCGTGGCCCGCCTGTCCGCCGAACGGGAGCGGCTGGCCGCGGTGGAGGTCCCGGCGAGCCTGGGTGAGCTCGACGCCGCGCTCCGGTCGGCGCGCGGGGTGGCGGCGAAGGTCGGTGAAGCGCTGGCGGACGCGGAGACCGCGGATTCGGCGGCGCGGGCAGCGGTGGCGGCGGCCCCGGAGCGCGGCCCGCTGGAGCACGCGCGGCGCGCCCGGGCGGAGCTGGACGCGCTGGTGGAGGGGCGGCCCGCGCTGGTGGAGCGCCAGGCGGAGGCGGCCGAGGCGCTGAGCAACGCCGAGGCCAGGGTGGTCGCCGCCGAGCAGGTCGTGGAGCAGGCGCGCACCGCGCAGCTCGAGGCGGTGTCCGCGGCCGACGCTGCCGGGAGTGCGGTGGTGCGTCTGCGGGCGGAGCGGGCCCGGTTGGAGTCGGTGACGGTACCGGCGGCGGTGGGGGAGCTGGACTCGCGGCTGCGGTCGGCGCGGGAGGCGGCGGCGCGTGCCGGGTCGGTGCTGGCCGAGGCGGAGGCCGCGGACTCGGCGGCTCGCGCGGCGGTGGCGGCTGCTCCGCCGCGGGGACCGGTGGAGTCGGCGCGGCGCGCGCGGGTCGAGCTGGACGCGGTAGCGGGCGGCCGCCCGGCGCTGGTCGAACGCCGGACGGCCGCGGCGGCAGCGCTGGACGACGCCGAGCGGGACGTCCGCCGGGCGCAGGACGCGCTGGAGCAGGCCCGGTCGGAGCGCGACGCCGAGGCGCGCACCCGCACCGCGGCGGTGCTGCGTCCGCACCTGGTGGCGGGGGAGCCTTGCCCGGTCTGTGCGCAGTCGGTGGCGACGCTGCCGCCGCCGCTCGACGACCAGCACGGCGCGGCCGACGCCGACCGGCGCGTCACCGAAGCCCAGCGCGCCGCCGACGCGGCGGTGGCCGGCCGGAGCGCGTCCACGGACGTGCTTCGGTCCGCCGAGGCCGCGCTGGCCACTGCGGACGAGGCGATCGACCGTCTCCAGACGGTGCTCGCCGACCCGGCCCTCCACGAGACCGTCCGCCGCGGCCCCGCGGCGTCACGCGGCAAGCGCCCGCCGACCCGCCGCAGCCGCGCGGCGGCCCCCGCCGCCGACGGCGACCTCGCGGAGGCCCGCGACGGCGGCGACCGAGCGCCGGCCGCCGCGGCCGCGGGCAACAGCGGCGACCTTCTGGGGCTCGAGGAGATCGACCGGTGGCTCACGGCCCGGGACGCGCTCGACGCCGCCGCCCGCGCCGCCGACGCCGCGCTCATGGCCGCCAGGGCCGCCCGCGCGGACGCCGACCGCGACGCCGCCAAGGTCGACGCCGAGGCGAGCGGCGTTCGCTCCGCACTCCGCGAGGCTCGTGACGCGCTGGCTCCGCTCGGCGCACCGGCCGGCCTGGTCGAGGACGTCGCGGCCGGCTGGGCGGCGCTGGCCGGCTGGGCGGCGTCCGCGGCGGAGGAGCGCAGAAGCCAGCTCACCGACGCGGAAAAGAGCGCCGAGGCAGCCGACGAGCGTCAGGCCGAGGCCGAACACGCGCTGACGGTCGCCGGGGAGCGGCTCACCGCCGCCCGCCGCGCGCACACCGAGGCCGCCCGCGCCGAACAGCGTGCCGCCGCCGAGCTGGCCGCCGCCGACCGCACCGCGCAGACGCTCACCGCCCAGCTGGGCGACGCGCCGGACGCCGCCGCGCTCGCCGCGACGCTGGCCGAGCTCGACGCGCTCGAGCGGGCCGCCCGCGACGCCGACCAGCAGCTGCGGGCCGCTCGGAACGCGCTGACCGCCGCGCAGCGCGCCGAGAAGGCCGCGTACGAGGAGGTCGCGACGACGGTCCGCGGGCTGACCGCGGTCCGCGAGCCGCTCGTGTCGCTCGGCGCTCCGGCGATCCCCTCCGACGACCCGGTGGGTGGCTGGCGGGCGTTCGCCGAGTGGGCAGTCGCGGCGGCGGCCACCCGCACCGAGCAGCTCGCCGCCGCCGACGAGGCGGTCCACGCCGCCGACCGGCTTCTCGCCGGCCGGGAACACGACCTCGCCGAGTCGCTCGACGCGCTCGCGGTGCCGGTTCCGCCCGACAGACCGCTGGCCGAGACCGCCGCGCCCGCGCTCGCCACGACCCTCGCCGAGGCCCGCGCCGCCGAGCGGCGCCTCGCCGAACGGCGCCGGGAAGCTGCCGAGCTGGCCGAGCGGCGGAAAGCGGCGGACGAGGCTCAACACGTGGCCCGGCAGCTCGGCCAGCTGCTCCGGTCCGACGCGTTCCCGCGCTGGCTGGTGGCGTCCGCGCTCGACCTGCTGGTGGCCGAGGCGTCCGCGACGCTGAACGAGCTGTCCGGCGGTCAGTTCGCGCTCACCCACGAGGCCGGTGAGTTCGTCATCGTCGACCACGCCGACGCCGACAGCAGGCGGCCGGTCAAGACGCTCTCCGGTGGCGAGACCTTCCAGGCGAGCCTGGCGCTGGCGCTCGCGCTCTCGGCCCACCTCTCGACAATGGCGGCGTCCGGAGCCGCCCGGCTCGACGCGATCTTCCTCGACGAGGGCTTCGGCACGCTCGACGAGGCGACGCTGGAGGTGGTCGCCGCGACGCTGGAGAACTTGGCGGCCGGTGGCGACCGGATGGTGGGGCTGGTCACGCACGTCGCCGCGCTCGCCGAGCGGGTGCCGGTACGGTTCGAGGTCAGCCGCGATCAGCGCACGTCCGTGGTGACGAAGGTGATGCAATGAGGTTCTCCGTCGACGCCTGGGACCCCGGTTACGGCACCAGCACCGAGGACGACGCGTCTCGGACCAAGTCGAGCGCCCGGGTCGACCTCGACGTCGAGCGGGACCCTGCCGACTGGAAGCCGATCGAGCCGAGCCCGGTGGAAGCGCCCTCCGCGGTGCTGTTCGTCGACGGCGTCCGGCGCATCGATGCCCAGCTCTGGGTGCACAACGGGCCGACGGCCTCGCTGGCGATTTGTGCCTCCTACGCCGCCGGTGTCGTCTGCTGCACCGCTTCCGGCGCGACGGTGCCGACCGTCCAAGTACGCCGCGGAGTGTTCACGGCGGCCGACGAGGCAACGGAGGTCACCACCGCTGCGGGTGTTTACGCGCTGCACAAGGTGCGGCGGGACGACGCGGACGCGTTGAGCCTCGGCGTCCAGAACCAGCTCGCGGACGTCGAGGTGGAAGCCGCCCGCCGGGCGCGCGACGGGCTCAGCGAGGCCGCGACCGGCGCCGACCTGCTGGTGGTCGACGGACCGTTGCGGGGGCGGCAGCACCTGCCCCGGGCGATCGGTTTCATCAAGACCCACCGCGCGGAATACCTGCCGGCCCAGCTCAACGGCGTGGTGGCGCGGCTGGAGGCGGCGCACCGGTCACCGGTGTTCCGGATGGGCACCTCCTGGCACCGGTACGCCTGGTACCTGCGGCTACCGGGCGCGGCCGGCGCTCCGTGGGCGGGCGTCGTCCGGGTGGAGTGCGCGGCCGAGATGACCGCGGCCGACGCGGTCGCGCTCGCGAACCTGAGCCAGGAGACGCTCTGCCGGTACGCGTCGGTGGAGTTCAAGGACTCCCGGGCACCCCAGAACCTGTTCCCGATCGCCGGGCTGGAGCGCGCACTCCGTCGTCGCCTCGGTGACCCCAAGCTGCTCTACCGCGCGCTGCGAGCCGCTGCCCGGCCGCGATAACCGCGCGGATCAGGACGCCGTACCGATACCGTTGTACCTAGCAGCCGGTTTCGTTCCTCGACTGAATGGACTCCTGTGCCGACGTTCCGCGTGACGCGCTACGTGCTCTCCTACGGCGCGGTCAAGACCGCTGGTGAGCGGCCGTTCCCCTGGCACTCGATCATCCTCGTCTTCGACCCGGACGGACGTCCGCCGGTGGCCGACGCGGTGGTGCTGTTCACCCCCAGCAACAGCCTGGGCAACCTGGGCACCCCCAACCGGCTGACGGCCTACCTCCCGGTCGAGGACTTCGACACCTATCACCGAATCCTGCAGACCGAGAGCCCGGTCTTCGCGGAGTGGACCGAGGACAACGGCGGTCGGCTCACCAGCTTCTACCTGAAAACCCAGGAGGAACCGGTCGGCGAGGGCCCGGTCGACCGCTCCGAAGGCCCCTCGTAGTTGCGTAACGTCTGCATCGTCGGCGCAGGCGCGGTCGGCGGCGTCCTGGGCGCCCGGCTGGCGGCGTCCGGCGTGCGGACCGCCGCGCTGGCCCGCGGCGCCACTCTGGACGCGCTGCGTACGCACGGCTGGCGCCTCCGCGAGGGCGCGGCCGGCGAGATCGTGACTGCGCCGGCCGTCGTGAGCGACGACCCGGCCGAGCTCGGTGTGCAGGACCTGGTGGTGCTCTCCGTCAAAGCCACTGCCCTTGTGGACGCCGTCCGCGCGCTGCCTCCGCTGCTCGGGCCGCACACCACGGTGCTCACCGCGATGAACGGTGTGCCCTGGTGGTTCTTCGCGGCGGGCGCCGGTGTTCCGGCGGAGCTGCGGGGGCTACGGCTGCGGGCGGTGGATCCGGACGGGTCGGTGGCGGCGGCCGTGCCTGCCGACCGGGTGCTCGGCGGCGTCGTCCACTACAGCGCGTCGGTCGTCGAACCGGGATTCGCGGCTCGCAACGCCGGGCGTGAGCTGATCATCGGCGAGCCGGACGGCAGCCGCTCGGACCGGGCCACCGAGGTGACCGCGCTGCTCACCGCGGCCGGATTCGCCACGACGCTGTCCGACCGGATCCAGGCCGACGTCTGGTACAAGCTCTGGGGCAACATGACGATGAACCCCGTCTCGGTGCTGACCGGAGCGACCAGCGATCTGATCCTCGACGACCCGCTCGTGCACGAGTTCTGCGTCGCGGTGATGCGGGAGGCCGCGGAGGTCGGTGACCGGATCGGCTGTCACATCGACGAGACGCCCGCCGATCGGATGGTCGTCACGCGCAAGCTCGGTGCGATGACCACGTCGATGCTGCAGGACGCCCGGTCGGGGCGCCCGATCGAACTGGACGCGCTGGTCGGCGCCGTCCGCGAGATCGCCGCCGCCGTAGGTGTCGCGACGCCCCACACCGACGCCCTCCATGGCCTCGCCCGCTTGAACGGGCGCACGCGCGGTCTTTATCCCTGAATTACGGACTTGGAGCCGGCGAGGGCGTCGTTCTCGGCGGGCCGCTCACTCAGGCACTGCCCAGTGCGGGAGGCGGTTCTCCAGCAGGGCCGCGATACCCTCGTTGGCCTCGGCGGACAGGCTGAGCCGCGCCCACGACTTCACCATCTCCGGTCCGTGTTCGATCAGCTGCGCGCGGATCGGCCGGGTGAGCATCTCCTTGGTGGCCGCCAGCGCCCCCGGCGACCCGGCCAGCAGGCTCGCGACCGCGAAGTCCACGGCCGCGTCCAGCATCTCGTCGTCGACGACCTGGCTGACCAGGCCGATCTCCTCGGCGATCCCGGCGTCGATCGTCACCCCGGTGAGGTACGCCCGCGCCGCCGCCCGGGGCGCGATCCGCGGCAGCGTGGTCAGCGAGGCGAGCGCGGGCGCCAGGCCGATGCGGGTCTCGGTGAAGCCGTAGGTCGCGCTCCGCTCGGAGATCACCAGGTCGCTGGCGCCGATCAGCGCGAGCCCGGCCGCCACCGCCTCGCCGTGCACCCGGGTGACGATCGGCTTCGGCAGCTCCACCATCGTGCGCAGCAGCGTCAGCAGAGCCTCGGCGCACACGGCCGGGTCGTGGTCGCCGGGCTCGGTCAGCTCGGTGAAGTCCGCGCCGGCGCAGAAAACCTCACCCTCCGATACGAGCACGACGACCCGGACCTCGTTGTCCTCGGCGGCGGTGGTCATCGCGTCGATCAGGCCGGTGACCACCGGCAGCGAGAGCGCGTTGCGGTTGGCCGGGGAGTCCAGCATGACGACGGCGACCGCGCCGTCCAAGCGGGTCCGCACCAGGGGCCGGCCCGCGTCGGCGGGTGCCGACGCTCCTCTGGTCGATTCCTCCATATCTCCCACAATTGCACATTTGGTACGCCCGGTATGTGAGCGATGGGCCGTAGCGCGCCGGTGTCGCGCACGCGTCAGACCGGGAGTGGCGGCGCCGCTTCGGCGAGCGTGCCGTCGGCCAGCCGCAACCAGCGGTTGATCCCGAGCGCACGGAGGAACGTCTCGTCGTGGCTGACCACGATGAACGCGCCCTCGTACGCTTCCAGGGCGTTCTCCAGCTGCCCGACGCTCACCAGGTCGAGGTTGTTCGTCGGCTCGTCCAGGAGCAACAACTGCGGCGCCGGTTCGGCGTAGAGCACGCACGCCAGCGTGGCCCGGAGCCGCTCACCGCCGGAGAGCACGCCCACCGGCAGGTGCGCCCGCGCGCCCCGGAACAGGAACCGGGCCAGCAACGTCAACCGCTCGGCCTCCGGTCGCGCCGGTGCGAACGCGGCGAAGTTCTCCGCCACGGTCCGGTCGAGGTCCAGCAGGTCGAGACGCTGGGACAGGTAGGCGACGCGGCCCGCCGCGTGCCGGAGCACCCCGCTGACCGGTGTGGCGTCCCCGGCGATCAGCCGCAGCAGCGTGGACTTGCCGACGCCGTTCGGACCGGTCAGCGCGACCCGTTCCGGTCCACGCACGGTCAGGTCGACGCCGTCGCCGGCGAACAGCGTGCGGTCGCCGAGCCGTACCTGCATGTGTTCTCCGCTGAACACCGTTCGCCCGGCGGGAACCCGGGTGTCCGGCAGGTCGAGCACGATCGTCGCCTCGTCCCGCAGGGCCCGCTCGGCCTCGTCCAGGCGCGTCTTGGCGTCGCCGAGCCGGGCGGAGTGCGTCTCGTTCGCCTTCGCCGCCGACTCCTGCGCGTCGCGCTTGAACTTCCCGGCGACGATCTTCGGCAACCCGGCGTTCTTCAGGTTGCGCGCCGCGTTGCTCGACCGGCGTGCCGCCCGTTCCTTGGCGAGCTGGGCCTCCCGCTTCTCGCGTTTGACCTCCTGCTCGGCGCTGCGGACGTTCTTCTCCGCGACCTCCTGCTCGGCCCGGACGGCGTCCTCGTACGCGGTGAAGTTGCCACCGTAGAAGCGCATCTGCCCACGCTCGAGCTCGGCGATCCGGTCCATCCGGTCGAGCAGGGCCCGGTCGTGGCTGACCACCAGCGTGCAGCCCCGCCAGTCGTCGAGAACCCGGTAGAGCGCCTGCCGGGCGTCCAGGTCGAGGTTGTTCGTGGGTTCGTCGAGCAGCAGGACGTCCGGCTGCTCCAGCAGCCGGGCCGCGACGCCGAGCGAGATCACCTCGCCGCCGCTGAGCGTGTCCAGGCGCCGGTCGAACGCGAGCCCGCCGAGCCCCAGCCGGTCGAGCTGGGCGCGCGTGCGCTCCTCGACGTCCCAGTCGTCGCCGATCGTGGCCAGCACCGCGTCGCTGGCGTCGCCGGCCTCCAGCGCGTCCAGCGCCCGGATGACCGGTGCGATGCCGAGCACGTCGGCCACCGACAGGTCACCGGCCAGCGGCAGCGTCTGCGGGAGGTAACCGACCCGGCCCTCCGCCGAGATGCTGCCGCCGGTCGGCCGGTACTCGCCCGCGATGAGCTTGAGCAGCGTGCTCTTCCCGGCGCCGTTCGGCGCGACCAGGCCGGTGCGGCCCTCGCCGACGGTGAACGACAGGCCGCTGAACACGAGGGTGCCGTCCGGCCAGGAGAACGACAGGTCGGAACAGGTGACAAAAGACATGTGAGCCCTCGGAGTGGAAACGTGGGCATGCCGGGGGCAGCCCAGCGGTGGAACGGGGGAACGACGACAGCGGCCACGGCGCAGCGTGCGCGTAGCCGACTCACATTCCGGGCTCACCCGGAGATGTCGTCGTCACCTGCCACGTTCGTCTCCCTCACGAGGTGTTCGAATACGACCGTAACAGGTCAACGCGCGAGGCGATCGATCCCTTCCAGGACGGCGCCGGCCCCGTCCTCCGCGGCCAGCACGGCCGCGAGACGAGCGGTGTTGGCCCGGTACTGCGGGTCGCCGATGGCCGCACGGACGGCGTCCACCAGGCGGTTTGCAGTTGCTGAGCGCAGGCGGAGCGCCCCGGGCGCGACCCCCAGTTGCACGGACCTGCGGGCCCACAGGTGCTGGTCGGCCTGGATCGGCACCGGGACCACCGGCACACCGGCCCGGAGCGCCGCAGCGGTGGTTCCGGCCCCGCCGTGGTGCACGACCGCGGCCACGTGCGGGAACAGGCGCGCATGCGGGACGTCGCCGAGCGGCAGGACGCCCTCGTCGGCCGGCGCGGGTCCCTGTGCCACGACGCGGAAGCCGTGGCGGCGTAACTCCTGGACGGCCAGTGCGGCGAACCGCCGTGCGCGCGGACCGTCCCCGAGGCTGCCCAGCCCGACATAGACGGGTGGGTCTCCCGCGGCCAGGAACTCGACCAGCGACGCGGGCGGACGCCAGTCGACCGGCGGCTCCGGCCACCAGTAGCCGACGACGCGGAGGTCCGGGTGCCAGTCCGGAGGCGGTGGCAGCACCGCCGGGCTGAACCCGTAGTACACCGCGTCGGGCGGGCGGTGCGAGCCGCCCAGGTGGGCGCGGGCGGCCGGAGCCGAGAACCCGTCGAGAACCGTTCGGACGACGTGCGCGGCGACACGGTTGCCGAGCCCGCCGAACGTCCGGGCGGCCGTGATCGGTGGGGGGAACGCGCGCGTCGGGTGCGCCGGCTGCAGGTACGCGCCGAGCACGGGGACGCCGAGCCGGGCGCCGAGGCGGCCGACCAGCGGCGCGGTGGCGCTGCCGGCCACCAGCACGTCGACGCCGGGCCGGGCGGCGTCCGCCAGCGCCGCGGCGAGCCGGTCGAGGTACCGGACGATCTCCGGCACGGCGCGGACCGAGAGCGCGGCGGCGTTCAGGAGCGTCTGCGGATCGCCGGGCAGGGCGTGGAACGCGCATCCGGTGCCGGTGACCAGCGTCTCGAAAGGACGGTGGGTGGCGATCGTCACCGCGTGGCCGGCCGCCCGCAGCCGGGCGGCCAGCCCTGTATAGGGCGCGACGTCACCTCGCGACCCGACCGTGACGATCAGCACCCGCACGTCCGAAGTATCAGGGGTCGGCGCGCTCGTTCCGCCAGGATTCGGGTCGGCCGCTCGAACCGGCGACGGCGAGGCGGACGCGCTCCCTGGGGTGTGTTCCCGCGCGGCGCGCCGCGATCGCCGTGGGCTGCGCGCCCCGTATCCGGTCGCGGCGGAGCGTGGCGAGGTAGATCGAGACCTGGTCGGCGGCGCGGCTCAGGTCGAGGCCGAGCCGCTCCTCGATCCGGCCCAGCCGGTAGAGCAGCGTGTTGCGGTGGATGTGGAGCGTGGCAGCGGTCGTCGTCCGATCGAAGCCGAACGCGACCAGCGCGTGCAGCGTCGCCTGCAGCTCGGCCGGGAGCGGGTCGTAGATCCGCGCGGTCAGCGCGTCGCTGACCTCCGGGCACAGTTCGACCAGCACCTCCGGGGCGAAGTCCGCGAGCCCGATCGGCCCGGTGCGGCCGCGCCGTACCGCGACGTCGATCACGACGTGCAGGTCACGGCAGGCGGCCGCGAGCCGACCGCGGGACGCTCCGGTGCCCACCGCCACCGCGACGCCGTCGGCCTCGGTGAGCCAGTCCAGTTGCGAGGGCGCACCGCAGATCCCGTCGATGCGCTCGCCCTCGCTGAACGCGAGCATCCCGCCGGCGGCGGTCAGCTCCGCGGCCAGGCGGGCGTGCTCGGCGGCACCGGCGCCCCGCCGCGCGGCCGCGAACGGGAGGTAGGGGCCGGTCGTGGAGAGGCCGATGTCCTCGGCCAGCTCGACCAGGTCGGGGGTGAGCGCCGCGGCGCCGTCGATCGCGTCGAACAGGCGCCGGAACCGCCGCTCACGCTCCGACCGCCGCAGGTCGCGGTCGTCGAGGCTGGCCTGGACGACCGCGGCCGTCATCAGGTTGACGTACGCCATCATCTCCTCGGTGACCGTGAGGACGGCCGCGAGGTCGTCCGGCCCGGCGGCCGACCGCACCGCGCGGCACGCGGCCTCGGACCCGATCCGGTACGAGTGCAGCAGCTCCTCGACCGGCGATTGGGACGCGGCGGCGGCCCGCAGCGCGAGCGCGCGCAGCTCGGAGCGGGTCGGCTGGGTGCCCGAAAGCAGCATCCGGGTGAACATCCGGACGTGGTCGCGGACCACCGGGGTGACCGCGGCCCAGCGCGGGTTTCCCTCCCGTTCGGACGCTGTGCCCTCGGCGTCGGCGGGACGGCCGGTGCTCTGGCCGGTGCTGTGGCTTGCGCTCTGGTCGGTGCCGTCGATGCCGCGGCCGGTGCTGTCGATGCCGCGGCTGGCGCGCAGCGCGCGGATCACCGCGATGGCGACCGCGTCCCGGTCGACGGCGTCGGTGAGGCGCCGCACCCGGGCGCGGTGGGTCAGCGGGGGAGGCTGGTCGGGGTCCGGCATGCGGCTCTCCAACGGTCGGGCCGTCCTGGACGGAGCGACCGCGGGAGCGAACGCGTCGAGCCACCGTCGCCAGGAAATGTGTGAGGATCAGCCTGCCGTGCCATTCGCTGATGGGACGGCCGGTGGGGACTGCGATAGGTCGCGGATCGGGTTTCTTTAAGGTTGCCTGGTCGTCTTCGATTCAGCTGATCAACCGCAGGTTGGAAACTGTTCGTCTGCGATGAAACAGACCGTCTGGGTATTCGCGTCACATTCGGTTTTCCACAGTGGAAATGGCATTTCCACTACATATTGACCGGCGATCGTCACGACACTAGATTGCCGAATCACGAGCGGCCCGAATGTGTGCTTCACCACATGGCATCGACGCCAGGAGGTTCACCGTGCGGATCCGGATGGCTCCCTTCCTCGCGGCCGTGCTCGTAGCGGCCACGCTCGCCGGATGTGATTCCGGCAGCGAGGATTCCGAATCCGGTCCGATCAGGATCGGCCTGACCGTGCCCCTCACCGGCAACTATCAGGCCCTCGGCACCGGCGACCAGCAGGGCGCCCAGATCGCCGTCGAGCAGATCAACGCCGACGGTGGCATCGACGGCAGGCGCATCGAACTCGTCGTCAAGGACGACAAGACCCAGCCCGACCAGTCGGTGCTGGCGTTCAACGCGCACAAGAACGAGGGTGCGGTCGCGGTCATCGGCTCCTCGTTCTCCAACTCCGCGCTGGCCGCGATCCCGCTCGCCGAGCGCAACTCGATGCCGTACATCTCGCTCGCGGCGGCCGATCAGCAGGTCGACCCGGTCCGGAAGTTCGCGTTCCAGATCCCGGCGCGGTCGTCCACCTACGCCGAGCAGACGCTGAAGTACCTGCAGGCCAGCAAGATCACGAAGATCGCGCTCGCGCACGACACCAAGAGCTCTTACGCGGTGGCCGGGTACGAGGCGGTCAAGGAGAAGGCGAAGGACTACGGCGTCACGGTCGTGGTCGACCGGGCGTTCGACACCGGCACCCAGGACTTCAGCGCGGTGTTCTCCCCGGTGCGAAGCTCCGACGCGCAGGCGGTGTTCCTCTGGGCCACCGGGCCGCCCGCGGTCATCGCGACGAAGCAGTTCGCGGCCTCCGGGCTGACGATCCCGCTGGTGCTCACCGGCGCGCAGGCCACGCCGCTGTTCACCAAGCCGGCCGGCGCCGCCGCCGAGAAGGTGATCCTGTCCAGCGCGATCGGCGTCATCGGGCCGGACCTGCCCGACTCCGACCTGAAGAAGGCCGTGGACGAGCTGGCGACCGACTACCAGAAGAAGTACGGCACGCCCCCGCCGCAGTTCGCGGTCGACGGGTATTGCGGCGTGATCGTGCTGGCCGAGGCGATCCGGAAGGCCGGGAGCACCGACGGCAAGAAGGTGCAGGCCGCGCTGGAGGAGCTGTCGCTGCTCACCCCGAACGGGCGGTACCGCTACACCGCCGACGACCACTCGGGCCTGAGCACCGACAACGTCGCGATCGCCACGGTGACCGGCGGCAAGTTCGCCCCGACGCCGTGGATGACCCAGCAGCTGAGCACGAACCTGCCGAAGTGACGCCGGTGCTGCGTCTCGACAACCTGTCGCGGTCGTTCGGCGGGGTGTTCGCCGTCCGGGACGTCAGCCTGGCCGTCCCGTCCGGTGAAACCCGTGGCCTGATCGGCCCGAACGGCGCTGGCAAGTCGACGCTGTTCAACCTGGTCGCGGGTCTGCTCCGGCCGGACGCCGGGCGGGTCGCGCTGGAGGGCGACGAGGTCACCCGGCTGCCCGCCCACCGGCGGGCAGCCCAGGGCGTCGCGATCGTGTTCCAGGGCGCGCGGGTGTTCCCCGGGCTGACCGCGGTGGAGAACGTGATGGTCGGCGCACACACCAGCGCGCGCCACGGGTTCCTCGGGGCGGCGATCCGCTCGCGCCGGTGCCGCCGCGAGGAACGCGAGATCCGCGAGGCCGCGCTTGCGGCCCTGGAGCGAGTCGGCCTCGCCGAGTGGGCGGACGTCCCGGCCGAGTCGCTCCCGCTCGGCCAGCAGCGCCGGGCGCAGCTGGCGCGGGCGCTGTGTGCCCGCCCGCGTCTGCTGCTGCTGGACGAGCCGGCCGCCGGGCTGCGCGGCGCCGAGCGTGCCGCGCTGGCCGGCGTCATCGACGGTCTGCGCGGCGAAGGGCTGACGATGATGCTCGTCGAGCACGACGTCGGGTTCGTCTCCCGGCTGGCCGACCGGGTGACGGTGCTCGACCTCGGCGCGGTGATCGCGGAGGGCACCCCGGACGAGGTCCGGCGCGACCCCGCCGTGGTGGCGGCCTACCTCGGCGCCCCCGCCGACCCCGCGGCAGGCTCCGCCGCGCCGGGCTCCGCCGCGCCGGGCTCCGCCGCGGGCGGACCCGCTGCGCCCGGGGCTGCCGCGGGCGGTCGCGCGGCCCAGGCGGCTGGGGCCGCGGCGGCCGATGGCGCAGGGGCTGACTCAGCGAGGGAGGGGGACCGGGATGCTGGAAGTGCGTGAGCTGGTCGTCCGGTACGGGACCGCCACCGCGCTGGACGGCGTCGACCTGGACGTGGCGGCCGGTGAGATGGTGGCGCTGGTGGGCGCGAACGGCGCCGGGAAGTCGACGCTGGTCAACACGCTGTCCGGGGTCGTGCGCCCGGCGGCGGGCCGGGTCCGGCTCGACGGCAGGCTCGCCCAGGTCCCGGAGGGCCGCCAGCTGTTCGCCTCGCTCACCGTCGACGACAACCTCCGGCTCGGCGCCTGGCGCAACCAGCGGTCCCGCCGCGACCCCGCACGCATCTACGACCTCTTCCCCGACCTCGTCCGGCTCCGCACCCAACAGGCCGGTTCGCTCTCCGGCGGCCAGCAGCAGATGGTCGCGGTCGGCCGGGCGCTGATGGCCGACCCAGACCTGCTCGCCGTCGACGAGCTGTCGCTGGGGCTGGCGCCGCTCGTCGTCCGCGACCTGGCCGCCCACCTCGCCGAGCTCAACCGCGATCGCGGGCTCGCCCTGCTGCTGATCGAACAGGAGACGACGTTGGCTTTCGACCTGTGCGCCCGCGCTTACGTCCTGGAAGCCGGGCGGGTGGTCGCGGCCGGGCCGTCGGAAGAGCTGCGGGCGAGCCCGACCGTCGCCGCGGCGTACCTCGGCGGCCTCGGATGAGCGACTTCCTCGGCTACCTGATCGCCGGCGCCGCGCTCGGCTGCACGATCGCGTTGCTCGCCAGCGGCTTTGTCGTCGTGCACCGGGTCACCGGCGTGGTCAACTTCGCGCAAGGCATGTTCCCGGTCGTCGCGGGCCTGGCCGCCGGTTCGCTGCTCTCCGCGAGCTGGCCGCACGGTGTTGCCGAGATCGGCGGTGTGCTGCTGGCGGGTGCTGTCGGACTGCTGGTCGGGCTGATCGCGATCGGCAAGCCCGGCACGCCGCCGCTGGCGTCGCTGGTGATCACGTTCGGACTCGGCTTCCTCGGTTACGCCGTGGAGATCGTCATCTGGGGTGACCAGCCGCGCGGATTCGACGGCCTCTCCGGTGTGCTGACGATCGGCGGCGTGCGGATCCAGCACCAGTGGTTGCTGGTGATGGCCGTGGCGGCGGCGACGTTCGCCGCGCTCGGCGCGTTCTTCGGCCGCACCTATCTGGGCAAGGGGCTGACCGCGTGCGCGTCGAACCCGTACGCCGCGCGGTTGGCCGGCATCGACGTGCGCCGGATGGGGCTCTACGCGTTCGCGCTGGCCGGGCTGCTCGGCGGCGTCGCCGGGGTGCTGCTGACGCCGCTGCAGTCGATCGCGTTCGACCGTGACGTGGCGCTCGCGGTGAACGGCTTCGCGGCGGCCGTGCTCGGCGGCCTCGACCGGCCGGGTGCCGCGCTGGCTGGTGGGCTGCTGCTGGGCATCGGCCAGACGCTGTTCGCCGGGTACGTCGACGGCTCGTTCCAGACCGAGGTCGCGCTCGGCTTCATGGTGCTGGTGATGGTCGTCCGCGCCACCAGGCAGCGAGAGGCGATGGCGGTATGAAGCGGGCGTGGCTGGTCGGTGCGGGCTTCGTCGTCGTCACGCTGACGCTGCCGTTCGTGCTGGACGACACGCGGCTGTCGATCTACGTCCTGATGGGTCTGGCCGTGCTCGCGGTCACCGGCATCTCGCTGCTGATGGGGTACGCCGGGCAGGTCTCGCTCGGGCAAGCGGCGTTCTACGCGGTCGGCGCCTACACCGCGGCGATCCCGGCCGTGCACGGCTGGCCACCGCTGGTCGGGCTGGTGGCCGCGCCGCTGGTGGCCGCAGCGGCGGCGGCGCTGCTCGGCGCGGTGCTGCTGCGGCTGCGCGGGCACTACCTGGCGTTCGCGACGCTGGCGCTGCAGCTGATCATCCTGTCGGTCGCGGCCGAGATCGAGTTCTTCGGTGGTGCGATCGGACTGCAGGGCATCCCGCAGTTCGGCGTCGGCTCGGTGACGCTCGACGACGCCCAGGAGTACGCGTTGCTCACCTGGGCAGCGGTCGCGGTCGTGCTGCTGCTGACCGCGAACATCGTCGCCAGCCGCCCGGGCCGGGCATTGCGCGCGTTGGCCCGCAGCGAACAGGCCGCCGCGGCCAGCGGCATTCCGGTGACCCGTTACAAGGTGACGGTGTTCGCGCTGTCGGCGGCGTTCGCCGGGCTGGCCGGCGGGATCTACGCGTTCTTCCTCGGTTACATCGCGCCGGGCTCGTTCACGATCGCGATGTCGGTCGAGTGGGTGGTGATGGCCGTGTTCGGCGGGCTCGGCACCCGCTGGGGCCCGGTCGTCGGAACGGTCGCGGTCACGCTGGTCGTCCAGGTCCTCAACGACCTGAGCACGCGGCCGGGCGCTCCGAGCTACGCGCCGACCGTGCTCGGGTACGCCGCGTACGCCGTGCTGCTGATCGGCGTCCTGCTGTTCATGCCGGCCGGGGTGGTGCCGTGGCTGCGGGGCCGGTGGGACCGTCTGCGGCGCTCCCGCGGCGACGGCGGGTCCGCGCCCTCGCAGGCTCCCGACTGGCCGGAGCCCGCGACCGTCACGGGCCGGTGACCGGGTCCGGCTCGACGTCCGGCGGCCCACCCCGGCCGGACGATCGGGCCGGAACGAGCGGTGCCGGCCGGGCCGCGAGCGGTGGAACCGGCCGGGTTGCTGGCGGTGGTGCCGGCCGGGCCGCGAGCGGTGGGGTGCCGCGGCGGCGAGGGTCGCGCCGGTCGCCCCGCGGCCGGGGTTCGTATGATCCGGAGATGCCCCCCTCGACGAGCGCAGAGGTCGCTGCGGGCTTTGCCGTGCCCGTGAACGGCGGTGTCACCGCCGGGCTCGAGGCGGACAGCACCGACATCCCGCTCCCGCGCAGGCAGGCAGGCACCTCACCGCAGCACCTGCTGGTGACGCTGCTCGGCGACTACTGGAACGGACGCCGGGAGCACCTTCCGTCGGCGGCGCTGGTGGCGCTGGTCGAGGAGTTCGACGTCGGCGAGGTCAGCGCGCGGGCCGCGCTGCGGCGCCTGGCCCGCCGCGGGGTGCTGGAGTCCAGCAAGGTCGGACGCAACACGTACTACGGTCTCTCGGCGTCGGCGACCCGGACGATCGTGCAGAGCTCGAGCCGGATCGTCCAGCTCGGTGCGGGCGAGCAGTCCTGGGACGGCGTCTGGACGCTGGCCACGTTCTCGCTGCCCGAGGAGCAGCGGGACCTGCGTCACCTGCTGCGCAGCCGGCTGCGCTGGCTCGGGTTCGCGCCGCTGTTCGACGGCGTCTGGGTCTCGCCGCGGGCCTCGACCGACGAGGTCCGCGAGTTCCTGGACGAGCTGGAGATCAGCAGCGCCGCGGTGCTCCGCGCCGAGCAGGCGGTGGGCACACCGCTGATCTCGGCGTGGGACCTGGGGGAGATCCGGCACGCGTACGACGCGTTCCTCGCCGACACCAGCCCGCTGCGGGAGCGGCTGGACGGCGGCGACGTGGGCTCGGCGGAGGCGTTGATCGCGCGCACCCGGCTGATGGACGTGTGGCGGACGTTCCCCGCGCTCGACCCGGACCTGCCCGAGGAGGTGCTGCCCGCCGACTGGCCGCGGCGGCGTGCCCGGGCGGTGTTCGGCGAGCTCTACGACGCGCTGGGTCCGCTGGCCGAGGCCCGCGTCCGCCAGGTACTGGCCCGTTTCGACGCCACGCTCGCCCCGCTCGTCGCCCACCACACCACGGCAGATCTGAGTGCGGCCCGCTGAGTGTTAGCGCGCGGTCCAGCGGAGGGTGCCGTTGGCGGTGTCGCGGGCCAGCTCGCGCGACAAGGCGAGGGCCGCGGTTCGGACGGCGGGAGCCAGGCGTTCCAGGTCGAGGTGCTGCGCCCAGCCGGTGATCGAGATCGCCGCGATGACGCACCGCCGATGGTCGAACACCGGCGCGGCCACCGCCGACACCCCGACCTCGGCCTCCTCGCGGTTGACGCCGTACCCACGCTCCAGCGCCCGCGCCAGCTCCTGCCGCAGCAGGCCGGGCATCACGATCGTCCGGGGCGTGAGCCGGGTCAGCCCGGCCTCCACCACCTGCCGCAGCCGGTCGGGCGACCCGTACGCGAGAAACACCTTGCCGGTGGCCGTGCAGTACGCCGGTAACCGCCCGCCGACCCGGGAGACGATCGGCGTCGAGCGGTGTCCACTCACCTTCTCGAGGAACAGCGTGTCGTTGCCGACCGGCACCGCCAGGTGGATGTTCTCGTGCGTCGCCTCGTACAGATCCTCCAGGTACGGCAGCGCCGCCTCGCGCAGTTCCCGGTGCCGGGGCACCCGCTGACCGAGGACGAACAGGCTCATCCCCAGCCGGTAGCCGCGGGTGGTGCGCTCGACGCCGCCCCAGGCGACCAGTTCGTTGAGCAGCCGGTACGCGGTCGGTTTCGGGAGGCCGGTGCGCTCGGCCAACGCGGAGAGGGTCAGGTCGACGTCGGTCGCGGTGAACGCGTCGAGCAGCCGCAGCCCGCGCGCCAGCACCGACTTCGGCACGGCGTCGCTGCCGTCCGCACTATCCGGCTGGTCCATTCGCTGATCGTGGCCTTCTGCGCCCCCGGCGGCAACAACGCTCACGTCGCCTCCGCGCTGGAGGCACCGCTGGCTGCGGTGAGCGGACTGTGCGCGTGCGTGGTGACCGGAACCTCGACCAGCAACGGCGTCTGCCGGTCGCCCGCGCCGGCCACCACCGCGTGCAGCTCGGCGGCGTTCTTCACCCGGGTCGACGCCAGCCCGAACGTGCTCGCGGCGGCGCACCAGTCCAGGCCGGGGAGGTCCAGGCCGAGGTACTCGCCGCGCTCGGTCGACCGGCTCTTCGAGCCGTCGAGCGTGTCCTTCAGCGTGCGGTACTCGCCGTTGTTCACGACGACGAACGTCACGGGGACGCCGTACCGCGCGGCGCTCCACAGGCCCTGCAGTCCGAACATCGCCGAGCCGTCGCCGAGTACCGCGACGACGGGACGGCTCGGGTCGCCGATCCGGGTGCCGACCGCGGCGCCGATGCCCCAGCCCAGCCCGCCGCCGACCGTGTGCACATAGGAGCGCGGACGCTCCGGCCGCAGGACCGAGCGCAGCGCGAGGCCCGCGGTGATCGCCTCCTCGACCACGACGGCGTCGGGCGGCAGCCCGTCGGCGAGCGCGTGCATCGCGGCCAGCGGGTCGAGCGGCGCCGGGCCGTATCGCTCCCGCGCGTCCTGGTCGATCGCGGCCCGGTCCGCGCGCGTCCGAGCCCCCACCGTCGCC
Source organism: Cryptosporangium aurantiacum (assembly GCF_900143005.1). Classification (NCBI taxonomy): domain Bacteria; kingdom Bacillati; phylum Actinomycetota; class Actinomycetes; order Cryptosporangiales; family Cryptosporangiaceae; genus Cryptosporangium; species Cryptosporangium aurantiacum. Next base: position 12,917 of record NZ_FRCS01000008.1, on the reverse strand, counting down.
GCCCGCTCCCGAATCCGCGCCGCCGCATCGGTCCCGACCGGCCCCGCGGCCCCGACCGGCCCCGCGGCCCCGACCGGCCCCGCGGCCCCGGGTGCGCCCGCGGACGGCGGCGACGCGAGGGCCTCGGCTAGGGCGGCGTCCAGGGTGCGCAGCGTCGGGCCGAGCGGGCCGATCAGACCGGCGGCCACCGGGAAGTTCCGGCCGGGCTCGTCCGGGTCGGAGTCGAGCTGCACGACCGCGGTGCCCTCCGGGATCGCCGGACCCGGCGTGTAGTGGTGCGGCATGAACGCGTGGCAGCCGACGATCAGCACGACGTCGTGCGGCTCCAGCGCCGAGCGGATCGCGGAGTGCCGCGGCGGCAGCATCCCCAGGTGCAACGGATGGGTGCCGGGAAAGTTGACGCCGTCGTGCATCGGCTGTGACCAGACCGGCGCCCCGAGCCGCTCGGCCACCGCGACCAACGCGTCGACCGCCCCCTCGCGCCCGACGCCGTCGCCGGCCACGATCACCGGTGACGCCGCGCCGGTCAGCAAACGCACAGCGTCCGCATGGTCGTTGACGGCACCGGGGCCCGCCACCCGCGACGGAGGCGGGACCACGATCGAGGACTCCTCCTCCAGCACATCCATCGGGACCGACACGAAGACCGGCCCAGCCGGTGGGCGCCGGGCCAGCGCGAACGCGCGCCGGAGCAGCACCGGAAGGTCGTAGGCCTGGTGCACCTCGACGGCGGACTTCGCGACCGGCGCGGCCAGCCCGACCAGGTCGCCGGAGAGCATCGGATCGGCCTGCAGGTGCCGACGGTCCTGCTGCCCGGCCAGCACGACCATCGGCGTGCGGGAGCGGCTCGCGTTGAGCATCCCGATCAGCCCGTTGGCCAGCCCCGCGGCGACGTGGAGGTTGACGAACGCGGTGCGTCCGGTGGCGCGCGCGTACCCGTCGGCCATCGCGACGACCGACGCCTCCTGCAACCCCAGGACGTATCGCAGGTCGGGCGCGTCGACCAGGGCGTCCAGCAGCGGTAACTCGGTGGTTCCCGGATTGCCGAACACGTGCTGGACGCCCTCGCTGCGCAGGATCTCCAGCAGCGCGTCGACCGGTTTCACGAGAGCTCCTTCTGCAGGGAATCGGCGACCAGGGCCGCGAGCGCCATCACCGTGACCGACGGGTTGACCGACAGGGAGGCGGGCACCAGCGACGCGTCCCCGACGTAGAGCCCGGCGACGTCGTGGCTCCGTCCGGTCGGGCCGACGACCGACCGGGCCGGGTCGTCGCCCATCCGAGCGGTGCCTTGGACGTGCGACGTCGACAACCCGCTCCACACCACCTCGCGCGCGCCGGCCGCCCGGAGCGCCGCGACGCTGAAGGCCAGCGCATCCGCCAGGCGTACCCGTTCCGCCTCCGAGAAACGCTTCGTCACGACCGCGTCGTCGTCGGCGCCGCGCTCGACCACGCCGGTGTTCTCGTCGTTCGCCATCGCGAGGATGCCCGCCCAGTAGCGGTACCGGCCGACGACCTCGACGAGCCGCCGTCCCCAGAGCGGGTGGTTCGCGGTGTCGATCAGGCTCCCCGCGAACGCGACCGGGTCCTGGATCGTCGTGCCCTCGATCACGAAGCCGCCGTCCGCGTCGTCCTGGTGATCCACGCAGTGCGCGGTGATCGGATACACCTGGTGGCAGTCCTGCGGCTCGTCGAACCGGCCGTAGACCAGGCGGGCCGGGTGCAGGCCGAGCGTCCGTCCGATCTGGCGGCTGCTGGGGGTGTCCGGCAGCTTGCTCCGGAGCAGGATCAGCGGTGTCTGCAACGCGCCCGCGGCGAGGACCACGACCGGGGCGTGGACCTCCGCGCGCCGTCCGTCCTGGCCGCGGTACGCGACGCCGACCGCGCGGGTGCCACCGTCGGCGAGCAGCACCTCCTCGACGGTCCGGTGGGTCCGGACGCGCACCTCGCCGCGGGCCAGGGCCGGCGCGAGGAACGCGTTGAGCGCGGACTTGCCCGCGTTGCTCGGGCAGCCGGTCAGGCAGGCGCCGCAACGTGTGCAGTTGTGGTCGGTGTAGGAGCGGACCGGCTCCAGCGTGGCGTCCAGCGCGCCGAACCCGGCGGCGAGGCGGTGGACGCTCGGCGTCCAGTCGGCGCGGGTCCGGACGCCGAGGATCGCCTCGACGTAGCCGTACCAGGGCTCCAGGTCGACGTCGAGACCGGTTGCGGTGGTGAAGCGTGCGAGGTCGGCTTCGGACGCCCGCATCGCGACCTTCGTGTTGATCACCGTCGAACCGCCGACGCACCGGCCGGCGAGCAGCGCCACCGGTCCACCGGCGTCGCCGGTCTGGGCGAAGCGGATCGGCCACCAGAGCCGGTGCCGGGCCTCGAGCTCGAACCGGGTGTAGGACTCGGCCGGGTGGTAACCACCGGCCTCCAGGACCAGGACGTCGTGGCCGCGCCGGCCGAGTTCGGCGGCGATCAGGCCACCGCCCGCGCCGGAGCCGACCACGACGACGTCGGCCGTGCGCGGGACCGGGCCGGTGGTGTCGTAGGGGTCGCCCCCCGGTGCGGTGGTGCCGTCGAGGAACGACCAGTCCTTGCGTAGCCGCGTCGCCGCCGGTGGGGTGAACCCGATCGTCTCGTGGGGGGTGGGCCCGGTGTGCCCCGGCGGAGTGAAGTCGCCGTAGTACGCCTCGATGGCCAGCCGCCGGAGCAGCGCGAACGCCGCGGTGCCGGTGAGCCGGGCCAGGCTCTCGGCACCGGCCTGACCACCGCCGAGCAGACCGATCGCGGCGTGCAGCTGGTCCTCCTCCGCGGCGGTCAGCCCCGCGACGGCCCGTTCCACGTACGCGAGCGCACCCGCGGCGACCGACCCGGGGACGATCAGATCGCACAGCTCGGCGAGGACGGCTTCCTGACCAGGCCCGAAGGGCATCACGGCCTCCTAGTGCCGGGCCGAGCCGCCGTCGACGTTGATCGTCTGGCCGGTGAGGAAGCCGCTGCCCTCGTCACACACGTAGAGCAGGGTCGAGATCAGATCCTCCGGGCGTTCGGTCCGCGGCACCGCCTGCAGCGCGCGGACGCGGTCGAAGCCGCCGTCGGCGCCGGTCGTGGCGATCGCGGTCTCGGTGGCTGTGAGGCCGGGCGCGATCGCGTTCACCGTGATGCCGTCGGCGCCGACCGCGGTGGCCAGCGCGCGGGTGAAGCCGACCAGCCCGGCCTTCGACGTCGTGTACGCGACCAGGTCCGGCGGACCGAGGAACACCACCGCCGAGACGATGTTCACGACCCGCCCCCAGCTGGCCGCCCGCAGGTGGGGGAGCGCCGCGCGGGTGACCAGGAACGGGCCGTCGAGGTTGAGCCGCAGGATCCGGTGCCAGTCGTCGAGCGTGGTGTCCTCGAACAGGATCGGCGGGAAGATGCCCGCGTTGTTCACGACGATGTGGAGGCCACCGAAGTAGTCGGCGACGGTCGTCACCGCGGCCCGCACCGAGGTCTCGTCGGTGACGTCGACCGGAACCGGCAGGAAGCTGCCGCCCGCGTCCTCGATTCGCTTCTGCGTGACGGACTGGTCGGCGATGTCAAACCCGGCTACCGGGCACCCGCGGCCGGCCAGGGCGACCGCGAACTCCTGCCCCAGCCCGCGGGCTGCACCGGTGATTACCGCAACACGGGGGGACATAGAGGCTCCTTCTGGAAAAGCGGCCGGCGGGGATGGCGGAGTGAGAGGGCCCCACCGGACCGCGCTGCGCAGCGTGGTCCGTCGGCGGCGCAAAGGACAAGGGACGCATTTCGGTGAGTGAAATCGGTCCTCGCTGACGCGATTCCGTAGCCGAGCGGTTTCGGTGACTGAAACGACGTCCTTGTGACCGGCCAGGGACCGGACCACCCTGCTGCACACCGCGGCCCCGGCTCCTGACCAGGGTGACCGCAGGCCGCGAGGAGGCACCCCCGATGACCGACCGCTCGGCGACCGGAACGGAGCCGCCACCGGCCGTGGAATCGGCCGCGCCGCCTCCGCGGCGGCGTTCGGTGACCTGGTTGCGGGAGGAGGCAGGCGTCCTCGTCGTGCTGGTCGCGCTGGTCGTGGTCGTCGGCGCGTTCCAGCCGGACTTCTGGCTCGCCGACAATCTCACCGAGATCGCCCGCCAGTCGTCGTACATCGGGATCCTCGCGATCGGCATGGTGTTCGCGCTGGCGATGCGGGAGGTCGACCTCTCGGTCGGCGGCACGTACGCGCTGACGATCGTGGTCGGGGCGCTGCTGATCCGGGACGGGCTCAGCCCGTGGATCGCCGCGGTGGTGGCCATCGCGATCGGCGGTTTCCTCGGCTTCCTGAACGGCCTGTTCACCACCTACGTCCAGGTGCCGTCGTTCATCGCGACGCTCGGCACGCTCTCGCTCTACAAGGGCCTCGCGCTCGCGCTCTCGAACGGTCAGCAAGTCGGTGGCCTGGACCAGGACCACCCGTTCTTCCAGGTCATCGGCGGCACGATCCTCGGGTTGCCCGGTGCGGTCTGGGCGCTGGTGCTGTCCGCGGCGCTGATGACGGTCGTGTTCACCCGGACCCGGTTCGGCGCGCAGATCCGCGCGGTCGGGTCCAACCCGGACGCCGCGGCGTTCACCGGCATCCCGGTGAACCGGGTCCGGATCAAGGCCCTCACGGTGACCGGGCTGTTCGCCGGGGTCTCCGGTGTCCTCGCGCTCTCGTTCTTCGTCGCCGGTGACCCGACGGTCGGCACCGGCTACGAGCTGATGGCGATCGCTGCCGCGATCATCGGCGGCACCCCGCTGCGCGGTGGTACCGGCTCGGTGCCCGGTGCGGTCCTCGGTTCGCTGATCCTCAGCGTGGTCGCGGCCAGCCTCGTGTTCTTCAGCGTCCCGATCAATTGGACGACGTTCGCGACCGGCGCCGTGATCCTGCTCGCCGTCGCCCTCGACAGTTTGCTCCGCCGTGCCCGCGCGGCCCGCCGCCGCTCCACCTCCTCCTGACTCCCTCCGCCGGCCCCCCGGAAGGAAACCCCCGATGGCTCGCTACTCACGCGTCGCACGCTGTGGCGTCGCTCTGCTCACCGCGGCGTCGCTGGCCGCGGCGGCCGCCTGCAGCGACTCCGGCGGTGGCTCCGGCGGCACCAAGAAGATGTCGTTCGTCGTCGCGAACATCAGCCTGAACTTCGCCCTGGAGATGGCGAACGGCGGCAAGTTCGCCGCGGAGGAGGCCGGCGGCATCGACCTCAAGGTCGTCGGCCCGGCCACCACCGACGGGCCGCAGGAAGTACAGATGTTCCAGAACACGATCACGACCAACCGCGACGGCGCGGTCGTCGAGAACCTCGCCCCGGACCTGTTCACCCGTCCGTACGCGCAGGCCGTGGACAAGGGCATCCCGATCGTCGCGCTCGACACCGTGCCGCTGGACGGCAGCAAGGTCGAGCTCTACGTCGGCAACGACAACTACGAACTCGGCACCCAGCTCGCCGACGAGGCGATCAAGCGGCTCCCGAAGGACGCCAAGGGCACGATCGTGCTCGGAGTTCCGAACCCGGGCGTTCCGGTGCTGGACATGCGGGCCAACGGCATCCGGGACACGTTCGCGAAGAAGCTGCCCGGCGTCACGGTCAAGGGCCCGTTCCAGACGTTCAGCGACCCCGGACAGAGCTACAACGCCTGGTCGTCGCAGGTCCGCGCGAACCGCAACGCGCTGGCGTTCCTCGGCGTCGGCGACGCCGACAGCTACTCGCTCGCCCGGCTGAAGAAGGAGACCGGCGGCAAGTGGCTCTCCGGCGGCTTCGACCTGGACGCCAAGACGCTGGAAGCGGTCAAGGACGGCACGAACTTCGTGACGATCTCACCCGAGCACTACCTCAAGGGGTACGTCGCGATGCGGTTGCTCGCCGAGGCCGTGAAGGACGGCAAGGAGCTGCCGAAGGGCTGGTTCTACACACCCGGCCTGATCGTCGACTCCAGCAACATCGACGCGATCATCGCGCGCCAAGCGTCCGACCAAGCACGCCGGGACGGGATCGCCGACGAGGCGAAGAAGCTGTTCGCCGACACCGACGCCTACCTTCGGCCGCTGAAGGACGCGCGCTGATGCTGCTCGCCACCGACCTCACCAAGCGGTACGGCGGGGTCACCGCCCTCGCCGGCGCCGGTCTCCGGCTGGCGCCCGGCGAGGTGCACGCACTGCTCGGCGAGAACGGCGCGGGCAAGACGACGCTGGCCAAGATCCTGGCCGGGGTGGTGGCGCCGGACACCGGCCGGCTGACGATCGACGGCGCCGACGTGCGGCTGACCGGCCCCGCCGACGCGCGGCGGCACGGCATCGCGGTGGTGTCCCAGGAGCTCTCGCTCTTCGGAGACCTGGACGTGCTCGGCAACCTGTTCGTGATCGACCAGCCGGTGCGCGGCGGCCTGCTGGACCGGGCGGAGATGACGCGTCGGGCCGCGCCGATCCTCGACGAACTCGGGCTGGACGACGTCCCGCTGCGGACGCCGGTCGGGGAGCTGGACCTGGCCCGACGCCAGTTGCTGGAGATCTGCCGCGCGCTGCTCGCGGATCCGGGCGTCGTGATCCTCGACGAGCCGACGTCCGCGCTACCGGCTGCGGCGGTGGCCCGGCTGCACACCGTGATCAGACGCATCACCGCACGGGGGAAGGCGGTCCTCTACGTCTCGCACTTCCTGGAGGAGGTCGCCGCGCTCGCCGACCGGGTCACGATCCTCCGGGACGGACGGAACGTGGTCAGCGAGGCCCCCATCGCGGAGCTGTCGGTGCCGGCGATGGTGACCGCGATGCTCGGCGAGGCACCGCTCGCGGCCCGGGAAGCGATCGGGGCGTCGGCGGCCGGCGAGCTGGGGGACCGTGCGGTGACGCTCGACCGGGTCACGGTCCCGCACCGGCTGGACGACGTCTCGCTGACCGCGCGGGCCGGGGAGGTCGTGGGCCTGGCCGGGCTGCAGGGCGCCGGGCACCTCACGGTGTTCGAGGTGCTGTGGGGCCGGGCGGCGCCGACCTCGGGTGACGTCCGTCTGCCCGACGGACGGCCGCGGCCCCGCACGACGGCGGAGGCCGTGCGTCGTCGGGTGGCGTTCGTGCCGAGCGACCGGAAAGGGCTCGGGTTGACGCTCGACCAGACCGTCACCGAGAACATCACGTGCGTGTCGTGGCTGGCGCGGCGGCGCGGCGGGTTCGTCCTGCGGCCGGGCAAGGCCAGGGCGGCGGCGCGACGGCATATCGCCGAGCTGCGGATCAAAGCGGAGCCGGACGACCTGGTCAGTCAGTTGTCCGGCGGCAACCAGCAAAAGGTGGCGTTCGCGAAGTGGCTGGAGGCCGAGCCGGACGTCGTGCTGCTCGACGATCCGACCCGCGGCGTCGACGTGGGCGTGAAAGCCGAGATGCAGCAGATCGTGCGGCGGCTCGCGGCGGACGGGAAGGTCGTGCTGATGTGCTCGACGGACCTCGCGGAACTCGCCGAGGTGTGCGACCGCGTCGTCGTCCTGCACCGCGGCCGAGTCCGCGACGAACTCGCGGGTGAGCAACTCACCGAACATCGCCTCATGCACGCGGTGAACGCGGGCGCCGCAGGGTCAGCGAACGTCGGCGGCGGGTAGCGGATGGCCGTAGTGCCAGCCTTGGGCGCGGGGGATTCCTAGGCGGCGGGCCAGGCCGGCTTCGGCGGCGTTCTCGACGCCCTCGACCGTGGTGGTGAGCCCGAGCTGCCCGGCCAGCGCGGTCACCGCACCGAGCACCTCGATGCCGGCCTGCGCCGCCGAGAACGGCAGCTGCCGCACCGGGTCGAGCAGCGCACCGGCCAGCTTCAACCCGTGCACGGGCAGGGTCGGCAGCATCGACAACCGGGACAGCCCGGTGCCGAAGTCGTCCAGCACGAGCGTCACGCCGGTTGCGGCCAGTCCGCGCAGCAGCGGCAGGTCGGCGTCGCCCAGGACGACGTCCTCGGTGATCTCCAGGTGGAGCAACGCCGGGTCCAGCCCGGTGCGCTCGAGCAGCCCGCGGACGTCGTCGGTCAGGCGGGGATCGCTGAGCTCGGCGGGGGAGAGGTTCACGCCGACGAACACCGGACGCCCGGCTTCGGACTGCCAGCGCACCGCCGCGCGGCACGCGTCCTCGCGGAGGCGGCGGCCGAGCGTCCGGAACAGGTCGGCGTCCGCCGCGGTCGGCAGGAAGACCGACGGCGGCAGCGTCCCGCGCGTCGGGTGCTCCCACCGGGCAAGCGCCTCGAAGCCCAGCACCCGCTCGTCATCCAGCGCGACGATCGGCTGGTAGTACGGGACGACCTCGCCACGGTCCAGCGCTGTGGGCAGCTCCTCGCGGAAGCGGGTGTCGATCGGACGGCCGGTCCGCCCCACCGGCAACCCGCTCGCCCCGGCGAGCTGGGCCTGCAGCGCCCGCTCGGCGCGCTGGCGGGCCACCAGGTCGGAGCTGCGGATCGCGTCCTGCTGCGCGAGCGTCCGGTCGTGGGCGGCGCGCGCGAAACCGACGCCCACCGCGGCCAGCAGCGCCGGTGCGCTCCCGTCCACCGGCTCGATCCCGAGATCGGCGGGGAGCCGCTCGGCCAGCAGGTGCAGCGTCCGGCCGAGCGCGTCCGGCGCGGCGAACCCGATCGCGACCACCCCCTCGCCGATCGCCCGCCCGGTCGACGACGGTTCCGCGTGCCCGAGCAGCGCGTCCGCCGCTTCCTCGGCGAGCCGCCGTAGCCGCTCGGCGATCACGGTCCGGTCGTCCGGCACCCAGCTGGTGCCGCTCAAGTTCCGTGCCCACTCCCACGAGAACACCGCGATCGTGACCGCACGGCCGTCGACCTGCCCGACGGGGATCACCGGCCCCTCGGGCGCTGTGGTCACCGCTTCCACCCGACCGCGCCGTAGTTGCCGCACCAGGACGGGTCGCGGTCGCCCGCGTCCGGCCAGTCCGGCTTCCACTGCACGGCCCAGATGAGGCCGGGGTCGATCACGTCCCACCCGTTCAGGAACCGTTCGATCTGCCCGTAACTGCGGGTGGTCGCCGGGTTCGCGCTGGCCTTGTAGACCTCCTCGATCCGCTTCATCTCGTCCGGACGGCTGTCCAGCGTGGCGTGCGCGAGGACCAGGCCGCTGCCGGTGGGCAGCGCGTCCCGGAACGTCCCGACGATGCCGGCCGCCTCGTCGTCCGAGCCGATGAAGTGCAGGACCGCGACCATCAGCAGCCCGACCGGCTGGGTGAAGTCGAGCAGTTGCCGGGTGACCGGCGACTCCAGCACGTCCTGCGGACGCCGGATGTCGGCGTGCACGATCCCGGCCCGGTCGACGTCGGCGAGGATCGCCTCACTGTGCGCGACCGCAACCGGGTCGAGGTCGACGTAGACGACGGTCGCGTCGTCGGCGATCTCGTGCACGTTGCCCATCGTCGGGATGCCGGAGCCGAGGTCGAGGAACTGGCGGATGCCCTGGTCGCGCAGGTACCGGACGCCCCGGTGCAGGAACGCGCGGTTGGCTTGGGCGGCGAGCTGACCGTCCGGGAACAGCGCCAGCGCTCGGCGCGCCATCTCCCGGTCGGAGGCGAAGTTGTGCGAGCCGCCGAGGTAGTAGTCGTACATTCGAGCGGCCGACGGCTGATCAGGATCAACCGTGTCCGAAACCCAATCCGGACGTTCCACGCGCATGCTCCCGGTGCAGGGGGTGGGACGACGATCCTAAGGCCACTGTGGCCGGTGCAGGTTTCCCACCAGCGTCAGTTCTGTAGTTTTCTCACGGTTTCTCAATGCGGATCGGTTCACACCCGGAACTCGAAATATGCGAGCTGGGTCAACGAGTAGCGCGACAGGTCCTGGCCGGACAGCCCGTCGGCGGCCTGCGAGTCGGTGACGATGCTGCTCGCGAACCGCTCGGGCAGCAATACCACGACGTATCGCAGGCGCATCCCGGCGAACCCGGCGTAGCCGATCTGGTTCTCTGGAACGTAAACGCATGATCCGACCGTGCGGATCGACGGCCGCGGGTAGTACCGGCCGTTGCCGGGATTGTGGCCGGGCGTCGAGTCGACCGTGTTCGGATCGGCCCGCTCCAGCATCTGGACGATCGTGCCGTCCGGCGGGGGCTCGGACAGCTTCGCGGCGATCTCCATCCGCGGCGGGTCGGAGCGTTGCAGGTGGAACGCGAGCGCCTCGAGCCTGGTGGGTGCGCTGCGTTCGGCCGGGAGCCGCGTCAGCTGCGGGACGCTGTCCTGCGCCGGGGAGAGGCACGGTCCGCCCGCGGCTGCGGGCTTCTCCGAGTCGGACGGCCACCGGTCGACGCCCGTCCGGACGCCGTTGACCAGCGTGACGACCGCGAGCGCGGCTAAGGCCGCGTAGAGGGTCCGGGGCCAGGCCCCGACCGGCAACCACCGGTTCCTACCGCCCCGCCCCGCATCGGTCTCCGTCTTTTGGGGGACGCCCGGCAGCGCGCCACCGCCCGAAGCCGCCGTCGCGCTCGGGGCTGTCGTGCTCGGGGCTGTCGTGCTCGGCCCCGCCGTGCTCGGCCCCGCCGGGGTCGCGGCCGCCGCCGGTTCGGCCGACGGTGCCGCTTGGTCTGGGCGGGTCGCTCGGTCTGGGCGGGTCGCTCGGTCTGGGCCGGTCGCTCGGTCTGGGCCGGTCGTACTGTCTGGGCCGGTCGTACTGTCTGGGCCGGTCGTACTGTCTGGACCGGTCGTGCTCCCTGGACCGGTCGTGCTCCCTGGGTCGGCCGCGCTGCCTGGGTCGGCCGCTTCGAGCGCGTCTGGGGGTGTCGGCCGGCGGGGGCGGCGGGGTGGCTGGACGCGGTGCCATGCCTGCCGTGCCGCGGCGACCTCGGCCGGCGCGTACGCGGAGACAACCTTGGTCAGCGCGTCCAGGCTGACCCGGCGGCGACCCATCCGCAGTTCGTTCACGGTCGTCTTCGACAGGCCGGTCTCGGCCGCCACCGCACGGACGTTCGTCCGCGCCTCCATCAGCGTCCGGAGATAGTTCCGGAGCTCCTCCTCTGTGCCCACCTGAGCCGGTGTCGGTCTTCCGGCCGAGGGTTCGTTCATCCCGGTCTTCTCCTCGCCCCGGAGACAGCGATCTCGGTGAGGTTCTCGGGAGAATATCGGCTCGAAGTTCAGAGCATCCGCCAGCCGACGCGCGAACAATGCGACTGAGGGCTCGTATTCGCGGGCCCCCCGCCGCATCTGATGTTGGGGCTGGTCGGTTACACCGATCGGCATAGGTGCGGGTATGCCGTTCACCCGATTCCCGTACGGGTGTGCGATGAATAGGGTTGCGGGTATGGACACAGGGCTCGGACGGTTAGCCGCGGCGGCGGCTGTCGTTGCTGGTGAGGACTTCACCGGCGGCTCCGACGGGGCCTTGTGTGAGCGGGTGCGGGAGTTGTATCGGATTCGGTCGCAGGTCGACGCCGCGCTGGTGGCGGCGGTGGGTGTGGTGCATCAGCGGGGCGCGGTGGAGTACGACGGAGCGGTCTCCACCAAATCGTGGCTGCGGGCCCGGTTGCATGTGTCGCCGGTGGAGTCCTCGGAACTGGTGGACGTCGCCCGGCATCTGCCCGACGACCCGGCCTTCGCCGAGACGTTCCGGGCCGGTCGGGTGTCGCGGGCGCATGTGCTGGTCGCCGCCCGGTTAGCGAAGAAGGTCGGCCCGGACCTGGCGGATGAAGCCGCCGACGCGTTGCTGGGTCCGGCGTTGACGATGGACCCGGCCGCGTTGAAGCACGTCTCTAAGCGGATCGAGGCGTATCTCCGCCCAGAGACCGACGCGCCCGATGAGGACGGTGAGGAGCCGGATGAGGCCGACCGGGCGGTCTACCACGCGCAGACCTTCGGCGGAACGTGGGATTTGGCCGGGACGTTGACTCCGGAGGCCGGTGCGTTGGCGCAGACGTATTTGAATGCCGCTTCGGGCCGGCGGGACGCCGAGGACGACCGGAGCCCGTGTCAGCGTCGTCATGACGCGCTCGCGGAGTTGTTCCGCCTCGGGCTGGACACCGCGCATCTTCCGACTCATGGGGGTGAGCAGCCGCATCTGGCGGTGCTGGTGCACGCCCGGGATCTGCAGCACAGCGGCCGGGCGGGCCGGAAACGACGGCGGCTGGCCCCGGTCCGGTTCGACGGCGAGGACGTCCTCACCGCTGGATGGGCCTACCTGGACGACGACCCGGCCCCGGTCCCACCCGACTGGGCCGAACACCCCGACGACACCGGGGGCGCCGGCATCGATTGGGACGCCGCGTTGGCGGTCTGGGCCGATGAACTCGACCTGACCCCACCCCACCCCCGAATCCCAGCCCACACCGACGCCGGGCTGCCGGACCCGGGCCTGCCCGGCACGGCTCCAACGGATACGAGCCTCGCGAACGCGGACTTGGCGGGCGCGAGCCTCGCGGACGCGGGCCTGGCCGACGTCAGCCTCGCGGACGCGGACGCGGACGCGGATCTGGCGGGCGGGAGCGTCGCGGACGCGGGCCTGGCCGACGTCAGCCTCGCGGACGCGGGCCTGGCGGACGCGGGCCTGGCGGACGCGGGCCTGGCGGACGCGGGCCTGGCGGACGCGGGCCTGGCGGACGCGGGCCTGGCGGACGCGGATCTGGCGGGCGCGGGCGTGCCCGGTGCGGGGCTGCCGGAGTGGGGCGCGGCGCGGGATCTCGGGTTGGCCGAGGCGATCGCCGGGGTGACCGGACGCCGCAGCGGTCTGCCCACCGAAGGCACGGGAGGGATCACCGAGTACGGCGGCCTGCTCTCCCCTGAAGCCGTCCGCCGCCTCGCCTGCGACGCCGGCATCAACCGCGTGGTTCTCGACCCCGCTGACGTGCCGATCAACGCCGGACGCCTCAACCGCGTCCCCCCACCCGCCATGCGCCGCGTCCTGGTCGCCCGCGACGGCGGATGCCGCTTCCACGGCTGCGACCGCCCACCCGCCTGGACCCAC